>JBAYHK010000001.1:0-148725 GCA_041666145.1 Patescibacteria group bacterium
CCCAGCGATTACTCGCGTGGGCGTGCCTCGGAAACGCTGATTGTGCGACCACCGAAATCGGTTTGGTCGAACATCTTCACAGCGTTGCCCTGCTCGTCTGGGGTGTTGAATTCGACGAAGCCGAATCCACGCTTGCGGCCAGTTTCCTTCTCGATAGGGAGAAAGACTGAAACCACTGTCCCTGCGGCGCTGAAGTGCGCCTTGAGCTCGTCTTCAGTAGCTGCATACGGGATGCCGCCAACGAATACGCGTGCGTTGTCTGCCATAGTGGCAATGTTACTTCTCCGATGCCGTTTCCCTGCTCCTCACGGAGAAGTGACGTTCACGGATGCTTAGCGGCTACAGAATAGCATAAATCCTATTTTTATGCAATCCCCCGACCATACCTTCGAAGTCTAAGGGCATTTAAAACCACAGAAATTGAAGAAAATGCCATTGCTGCTCCAGCAACCATTGGGCTCAAAATCCCAAAAATTGCCAATGGAATACCAATAATATTGTACGCAAATGCCCAAAATAAGTTCTGACGAATAATCTGATACGTCGCCCGCGTTAAGCGCAAAACATCCACAATTGCTTCAGGACCCCCAGATAAAAGCACCACATGGCCAGCCTCCATGGCAATATCTGCTCCAGACCCCATCGCAATACCAAGATCGGCCTGCGAAAGCGCCGGTGCATCGTTGATTCCATCCCCGACAAATGCAACAACGTCCCCATTTTGTTGAGCCTTCATGACTGCCGCTCGCTTCTCCACCGGTTTCACCCCAGCAATAACGTCAACAATACCAACACGTGCAGCAATCGCCTTTGCAGCATCGGCATGGTCGCCAGTAACCATCGTGACTCGAATTCCCAAATGCTCAAGATCTGCAACAGCTTTCTTTGCACCAGTCCGAGGCTCATCTCGCAAAGCAATCGCGCCAATACACTTAGCATTCACACCAACAAATACCACCGTCTTTCCGTCAGACTGCAATAAGCGAATCGAACGAAGATCAAAAAAAGTCACGCCACGGTTCCGTAAAAACATTTCAGACCCTACCGCAATAATGCCGCCATCGACAGTTCCAAAGATTCCCTCGCCAGGAACAGCAACAATGTCTTTTGCCTCTTGAAGCAATATTCCTTTTGCGGCGTTCATGATGGCAATAGATAGCGGATGTTCTGAATGCGCTTCAATACGAACTGCATTCGCGAGAACTTCTTCTTTCGTTGCTGAACCGAATGCAATCACGTCAGTAACGACTGGCTTTCCTTCAGTGAGCGTGCCTGTTTTATCAAGAAGAATTCTTGTCACGCGAGATGCATGCTCTAACGCTGTTCCGTCTTTAATAAGAACTCCGCGAGATGCGCCAGCACCAGTTCCGACCAATACTGCAATCGGAGTGGCAAGACCAAGGGCACACGGACAGGCAATAACAAGAACGGAAACTGCACGAATCACCGATACATCGAATGCTGCTCCGAACATAATCATTCCAACAAACGTCAATACGGAAATCACAATGACAATTGGCACAAAAATACTCGAGATACGATCAGCAAGCTTCTCGATCGGCGCCTTTTTTGTTTGCGCCTCTTCCACCATGCGAACAATCTGCGCAAGAAATGACTCCTCCGAATTCTTCGTAATTCTTATATGCAAAACCCCATCGATATTCACTGTACTGCCGATAGCGGCGTCTCCCTCTCCGCACCGAACCGGTTCACTCTCTCCAGTCACCATAGACGCATCAATCGTCGACATTCCAGAAAGCACAATCCCATCAAGCGGAATTTTCTCTCCAGGTTTTACAAGAACAACATCATCAATGCGTAAACTATCAATAACAACATCATCAATGCCATTACCGATAACACGATGTGCCAACTTCGGCGCCAACTGCATAAGTTTCGTCATCGCCTCACTTGCGCGACCCTTACTCTTTGCTTCTGCCCATCGCCCAAGCAAGATAAATGCCGTAATCACTGCTGCAGCTTCAAAATACAAATCCCCGCCACGAAAAAACTCAAACCAACTTAATCCAAGGGCCGCAATCGTTCCGAGCGAAACAAGAGTGTCCATGTTCGCGCGACCTCTTTTAAGAAGTTTGAATGTTGTTATATGAAAAGAAGCTCCAAAAATGAACACCGTAATAGTGGCAAGAATGGCTTCACTTATAGGTCCTATAGGACCAATAGGACCTATAAGGCTCAGCACAAAAACCGGAACCGCAAGCCCTGAGGCCCACAATGCGCGTCGTTTCGCGAGAAATACACTCCCCCCGTGCTCATATTCTCCATACTCCGTAACCCCATGGTCGTGCCCTGCCACAAAATAGCCGGCGTCCTTCACTGCCTGATGGAGAACATGAATCGATGCCTTTTCTTCGTGGTACTCCACTGTGGCCTTTTCCGTTGCAAAATTCACTCCAGCATCTTTTACACCAGGAATTTCTTTCAATGCATTTCCAATGTTCGCGGCACAACTTGCACAATGCATCCCAGAAACCGGAAATGTTATTTTCTTCATACTATTTCGTTACGATCATTGTTCCTTTCACCATTCCCATTGAACAGCTAAACGGAAAACTTCCCGTTTTTGTTGGCGTAAAAGCAATTTGATTTTCCCCAGGATGAATCGCCTCTTGAACATCAAAAGCGCTCATGACCAACGTACTTGCACACCCAAGCTGATCCCCTCCGTAAATCTGCCAATCAACTGGAATGCCTTTTTTCACAGTCAAAACATCTGGAGCGTATCCAATCGCGCTCACTTCCATGGTTATGGACTGTCGACCATCGATGATTGCGATCGACACATCTTCACCATTTTCTAACGATCCAAACCCAGAAAATCCAAGCAAAGTCGCCGCATTCGAAAGATTCGAAAATCCTAATGCCACAACAATAACCCCGACAACATATGTCATCTTCGACAGTGTCGGGCCACGAACCGCAGATGTTGCAGCGCCTAATCCAATTAAGGCCGGAAGAGTGCCAAGCGCAAACACGCCCATAATCATCGCCGCCTGAATCGACGAACCAGTAGAAAGCGCATAGAGCTGCATGGACTGCGTAAATCCACACGGTAAAAAGAATGTTGCCGCACCAAGAAGTGCAGGAGCAAGCGGGCTCTTACTTTCTGCGATGGTATGAATGCGATGCGAAAGCCACTTTGGCGGATGAATCGCAAATCCTGGAAGAACTTTCAAAAGATCAACACCAATACCAATCATCAAAAGCGCAATAATGAAAACAAGAATCCCATTCATCATCGAAGAGAGTTCGAATGCACCTCCAATCAAACCGATAAGCCCACCAAACAGAATAAAACCCATCAACCGTCCAATATTGAATGCAATATGTGGTCGCATTTTTCTTGAAAATGTTTGTTGAACATTCATCGAAGCGGCACGCGATGAAATCGCAACAAGCAATCCGCTGACTACCGCAGTACATGATGAAAATGCTGCGACCAAACCAACTCCAAATACTGCAAGAAGCCCCTTCCCCTGTGCATCTGTAGGAGAAAAACTCAGAATGTTTGTTGTTGTGAGCACATACCAAACACCAAAGATCAATCCACTGGCAACAAGAAAACGTCTCCAGGAAAACACAGGGGTTGCTAGAGACTTCGGTGCCTCAATAAAACGATATCCGTGCTCTTTAAGAAGGTTCGTGCACTGATCAGCATTGATAGTTACCCCATCCTTCATCGATATTGTTACAAGATTGCTTGTTGATGATGCTACGACGGAAAGCACGCCTAACATTTTTCTTATTTCGCGTTCAATAAGAATTTCGCAACTCGCACAATGCGTTCCTTCTACAGAAAAGATTTTTATGTTTGGCATAGTATTCAGCGTCTTTTGCTTCTTGCATCATAAGAGACCTTGAAGAAACAATCCACACTGACCAAACAGCGTCAATGACGTACAATATACGCAATATGTTCGCAAAAAAACATTCAGTAATGAAAGAAGAAGAATCTTTTAATTTTGCGCGTCCAGAAGGGCAGCTTGCAGTTGACGTCATAGAAACTCCAGACAAAGTAATCATTCGATCTGCGATTGCTGGAGTTTTTGAAGACGATCTTCATATCACCATAAACGAAGACATGGTAACAATCCGCGGAGAGCGCACAATCGCGACGCTCCCAATGAACGCGACCGTTCATTATGAGGAATGTTTTTGGGGCGCATTTTCACGGTCGATCATCCTCCCCTGCCGAATTACGCCAGACGATGCAGACGCGAGCCTTCAGAACGGAATTCTCACGATCACTCTGAATAAAGCTCGTGGAGATATTCGCGTTCCAGTAAGAAAAGATTTGTCATTATGAAAAAACTTCACGCCGGAGCCATCATTGCGCTCGCGGTTCTTCTTGTAAGCGTGCTTATTGCTCTTGTTCTCATGGTCCATGCATATTTTTCTTATGCAAATCGGGTAGTTCCAAACGTTTCTATTGCAGGGATCTCCCTCTCTGGAATGGACAACCTTGCTGCCGCAAGCACACTGCAACGTGTATACGACAAAATGATCACTAAAGGAGTTACCATCACCGTTAACGAACAAGTACAAACAATCCCACTTTTCCAAACAAGCAGTCAGAGCGATGTTGCATACAATCTTCTTGAATGGGACCCATCAGCAGCTGCGGAAGAAGCACTAAGCATCGGACATCATAAAAATATCGTCATCGACAGTCTTTTCATTTTGTACTACGAACTTTTTGGATCAAAGAAATTTTCAGCAAGCGTCATTGTGAATGAAGAACGACTCCAAGAAGCAATCCTTGCCGCATTCCCAAACGAACAAATCCCCGCATCTGCAACGGATTTCTCAGTATCAATCTCCCGAAATAAGGGGGTTATCGTCTCTATAGAACCTGGAATACAAGGACAGACACTAAATATCGATGCAGCTATAGACTCGATAAAAAAGGATGCGCGAGATCTTGTTATTGGCTCGCTTCCTATTTCAACTGTTGCAACAGAACCTAACATAACCACCTCAGATGCAGAAACGCTCATCACTGCCGCAAAAGAAGCCATTGTTGCTGCGCCGTATTCAATTTCTGGGACGAATACGAATGGAGAAACAGAAACGTGGTCGATGAGTCAGAAAACAATTGCCGACTGGATTATTCCAACCTACTCAACCACGAACGGCGCAACGCTTGGACTAGAAGCAGAAAAGATGGTCGACTTTTTCTCCAACCTCCACAGCAGCATCGACGTCTCTGCACAAAATGCACGATTCACCATCGACGGCGAAAGAGTGACGGAATTTCAAGAAAGCACTTCTGGAAATGTTGTCGACGATGAAGCACTTTTTCTTGCGCTCATCACAATGCTTGGCACAGATACGTCGACGACTCCGCTCGTCGTTCCAACACGAATCGAAGAACCGAGTGTAACCACGCAAAACGTCAATTCTCTTGGCATCACAGAAATCGTCGGCGAAGCAACAACGTCATATCCAACCGCTTCAGCAAATCGTAGAGAGAACATCAAACATGGAGCAGAAAAAATCAATGGACTGCTCATAGCGCCAGGAGAAACAGTTTCTCTTCTTGCTTCACTTCGACCATTTACTGCTGCAGATGGCTATGTTACCGAGCTCGTCATTAAAGGCGATGAAATTAAACCGGAAGTTGGTGGCGGACTTTGTCAGCTTGGTACCACAGCATTTCGTGCCGTTATGCATGCTGGGCTCGAAGTCACCGATCGTCGCAATCATTCGCTCGCAATTTCTTATTACAACGACGCAATAAATGGTAATCCAGGAACTGACGCCACGCTTTATGATCCCGCACCAGACTTCAAATTCAAAAATGACATGCCAACGTATCTCCTTCTTGTTACAAATGCAGATAGTGAAAAAGGCGAAGTAACCTTTACATTCTGGGGAACAAAAGATGGTAGACAGGGCTCATACGAACCTCCAACAGTTCTTACTCGTACATCACCTGGTCCAAAAGAATACAAAGAAAGTACAACACTCGCTCCAGGAAAAGAAGAGTGCCAGCACGCATTTCCAGGCTATACCACCACATTCAACTACAACGTTTCCTACGCTGACGGCTCCCTAAAAACCACCGAATTCTTTTCAAGTTACCGCGCCCTCCCAGAAATCTGTCTGGTTGGAAAGGCCGCAGAAATCGTCACCACAACCACAGACTCCGATATCGGATCAGACCCAATCACAACCGAATAAGATAAGACAAGTAAAATCCGTAGTTTTAGACTAGTTTCGGCGAAGGTCGAGGAAAGCTTCCGAAACGTACCCAAATGTACGTTGAGGAAGTTTCCGATGACCTGAACCGAAAATAGGCAAAACTACGGATTTTAAAAAGCTCCCAGACTCTAGGCTGCGGTCAAGAAGATACATACACGGTAACTGCCCAGCCGAAGCCAGGAAGCACAGAAAGTTATGTATCCCCATGCTTGTCGTGACCGCAGTCTAAAAGCGAGGAGCAGGGCCCTTTTTACCCTTTAATTAATGACTTTGTCAATGAGCCCGTACTTCTGCGCCTCCTTAGCGGTCATAAAATTGTCACGTTCTGTATCGACTCCCACGTTCTTTATTGGCTTACCAGTGTGTTTTGCTAGGATTTCATTCAAGTTTTCACGAACGGCAAGGATTCTTTCTGCATGAATCTTAATATCTGACGCCTGCCCCTTCACACCTCCAAGAACCTGATGAATCATAATCTCTGCATTTGGCAGGGCAAAGCGCTTCCCAGCAGCTCCAGCGGCCAACAATACGGCCCCCATCGACGCCGCCATCCCAATACATACCGTCGACACCTTTGGCTGAATGTATTGCATGGTGTCATAAATCGCCAAACCAGCTGTCACCGACCCTCCTGGAGAATTGATGTAAAGCGTAATGTCTTTTTCTTTATCTTGGCTTTCCAAAAAAAGAAGCTGAGCAATAACCGCATTTGCTACCCCGTCATCGATCTCGGTCCCAAGAAACACGATTCGATCCTTTAAAAGTCGGGAATAAATGTCATATGCCCGCTCACCATTCGCCGTTTTTTCAATCACTGATGGAATAAGGTAGTTGGATTGGATGTCAGACATAGTGGAAGAAGAGTAGCAATTTAGCAGTCTCTTGTGAAGAGTGCTAAAGCGTGATGATTTTTGTAGGTTTTAAGGCCTCAACAAATGTCTCTGAGTGCGTCACCACAACAAATCCCGTACCAGATAATCGAAGCTGTTCAATCGCTCGAAGAATAATCGACTGTGTTGGAACATCAACTCCAGAATCGATCTCATCAAGAAGCGCAATCTTCGGCCGTACCACCAACATTTGAAACGCCTCCGCTCGCTTCTTCTCTCCCCCGCTCATTTCCGAGTTCAATGCCTTTTGCACAAAACCCTCTGGCAAACATAGAGCCTCCGCTGCTTCTCGAATTCGACGCTGCGCTTCTGGAACATCGGTAACTCCACACATTGCCTCAAGTGCTGCTCGAGCCATGAATGAAAGAGACAATCCATCAATCGCTGGAGGCTCTTGATGCGCAAGAAAAATTCCGGAGCGAGCAAGCTCATGGGTCTTATAGGACCTATAGGACTTATGATCAAATAAAATCTCACCGGAAAGAACGTCGACTCCTTCCAGGCCCATTATTGCAGCGAGCAAAGAACTCTTTCCCGCCCCATTCTTTCCTTGAATCACTACGCACGCTCCAGCATCAACAGAAAAAGAAAGATCTGAAAGAATTCGATGTTCATTTCGAGCAATTGAAAGTTGTTGAATCTCAAGCTTCATAAGACTTCAGTGCATTCTGCAGGGCAACAAGCGCAGTCGTCAAACAACGCTCACGAAGCGGAGAGATTGGAACGGAAAGAAGCTCTCGAATGTGATTGCCGCTCATAGGTCCTATAAGACCTATAGGACCTATGACTGAACCTGCCAGAACCGCAGCGGCTGCACGACTAATCACACAACCAGTTGCTTCGTACTGCATAACCTCAATCTTGCCACCAACAATCTTCAACCACACCTTACAAAAATCACCGCATGAAGCATTTGTTGCTTCACCGACTGCATTCGCACAGTCAAGCGCACCAACGTGAGTTGTGCTTTTTGCGAGTGCAATGAGATCTGTGTAATCCATAGGACGTATACGTCGAATAAGACCTATTTTAGAAGCTCAAGAACTTCTAAAAGCGCAGAGAGAAACTTCTGTATTTCTTCTTCGGTAGAATACGCCGCCAAACTCACTCGAATTGTTCCACCTTCTAGCGCAATCCTTTCAATCAATGGTTGAGCACAGTGATTTCCGGCACGAACACAAATACCGCGCTGACCAAGAAGATCAGCAACGTCATGAGGATGAACGCCTTCGACGATGAAAGAAACAATGGCAATGGCATCGGCGGGATCGAAGACGGTGACACCAGGAATCGTTCGGAGACTGGTGACGAGAGACTGACGCAAGGAAGCTACCCCCTCCGACTCCGTTCCGCCACACATCTTTACCGCTTCAGCAAAACCAATTGCGCCTTCTACATTCGGCGATCCACCTTCAAATCGAGCAGGAATCTCTCGCCAAGTTTCACGATCGATAGAAATGGAATCAACCATACCGCCGCCAACAATCATCGGTTCCATGATTGATGCGAGTCGATTCGATAATGCCATCGCTGCAATCCCAGAAGGTCCATAACACTTATGCGAACCAAACACGATTGCATCGGCGCCAAGTTCCTTCATCGAGATCGGAATGTGCGGTGCGGCTTGTGCGGCATCGACGATCACGAACGGAAAGGAAAGCTTGTCTACCCCCTCCGACTCCCCCTTGTTAAGGGGGAGAGTTCGCTGCGCTGCGTCGACAAGTGCTTTTACGGGGACGACAGTTCCAAGAACATTCGAAACAAGAGTCGTTGCAATAATCTTGGTTCGATGATTCATCATCGAAATCGTTCCTTCGATATCGAGCATGAAGTCACTGCTCATCGGCATGGTTCGAAGAATCGCACCACGTTCTCGTGCAATGCGTCGCCATGGCAACAAATTCGCATGATGCTCAAAAGGACTCACCAGAATTTCGTCACCGGGATTGAGGATCGACTGAACGCCAAAAGCAATCGCATTAAGACCCTCCGTGACGCTCTTCGTAAAAATCGTGGTTCTCAAATCTGCTTCAATAAATTCGGCAACAGTCTTTCGCGAGTTTTCGTACGCCACCATCGACACTTCAGCTAACGGATACAGTCCACGACCAATATTCGAACGTCCAGACCGAAGATATGCCGCCATTGCTTCAATCGACGCAGAACAAATCTGCGTGGTTGAAGCGTTGTCGAGATAGGCAACGTCAGCATTAAGCGCAGGAAATTGCGAGCGAATATCATTCATAGGTCCTATAGGTCTTATAGGTCTTATAGGACCTATGCGCTACAAGCCCCCAAATTGGACACAAGAATTGGTCAGCAACCATGCGTCGAGCGATCATGCTGTCAATGCCACGACACGCAAAATACGCAATGATTGCCTTAGAGGGCCGAGCAACCGCGACTCGATGTTTTGCACGAATAGCATTTGACGCAATATGGAGTTCAGGAATAACACGAATTCGTGACTTGTCTCCAAGAAGCATTCCTCGCACTGATGTTTCAACAACACCATCAGCTACCAATGAATCAACAACAACACGCTGACGAATAATCGCATTCGATCGATCTTGCGTAACACATCGGTCGTCAATGATGCACGTTGCGCCATCGGCAGAAATATGAACATCGTCATCACATCGAAACGTGACGTTCGGTGCAACTGTACAAGCAGTGAAAAGTTCAACTCGAGCACCTGAACCAACAATCTCAACATTTCGAACTATCGAAATATCCGAAATGACTTCGCCAACAAGAACCATCGAGAGTATTGCTCCGGCCTCGACGCGGGCAGAGATTGAAACGCTTTGCGATATATCGACTTCCACTTTTCGTGAAGACCGTGCTGGAACGCTAATCACAATATCTGCCCCTGAACGAAGCGCTACCTCAGACAACGGCTTTTCACGTTCATCAATCATATTCAAGCAACAGCGCCAGTCATCTCAAGCGACACAAGTTCGAGAAACTCGACCGCATACTCAAACGGAAGCTCGCGAACAATTGGATCAAGAAATCCATTAATCACAGCACGACGTGCAGCGTCAGCATCAAGCCCCCTAGTCGATAGATACGCCAACTGCGCGTCATCAACACGACCGATAGTTGCCTCATGCGTTACGGTCATATCTGGTGCAGCATCGTCAATGATAGGAATCGTCACCGCACAAGACTCGGTGTCCATCATGAGCGTGTCACACACAACAGAAACGCTCGAATCTTTCGCTGCTGCTGTCGCCTTCACCAATCCTCGGTACGTGCTCACTCCCCCACCAACCGCAATACTCTTCGCCCTTATATTCGCCGACGTATTCGGCGCAACAAGCGCGACCTTATGCCCTGTGTCTTGTTTCTGCCCTGGCCCAGCAAACGCAACACCAAGATAATCGCTCTTCGAATCCTCTCCTCGAAGCACGCTCATCGGATAAAGCATTGTTACCCCGCTCCCCATATTCCCATTCACCCATGAAATTGATGCTCCTTCATCGACCAAAGCTCGCTTCGTATTAAGATTAAACGTATTCTTACTCCAATTTTCAATGCTCATGTATTTCACAGTTGCACCTTTCTTCACGTAAATCTCGACACATCCAGCATGAAGCGCTGCACTGTCATACTTTGGTGCCGAACAACCTTCAATATATTCAACAACACTTCCTTCATCGGCGATAATGAGTGTGTGTTCGAATTGTCCTCCACGTTCTGCATTCATTCGAAAATACGCCTGAAGCGGAATCGTCACCTTCACATTCTTCGGAACATAAATGAACGTTCCTCCGCTCCAAACTGCCGCATGAAGCGCAGAAAAATAATGATCACAAACCGGCACGCAGCTTGTCATGAAATGCGCTCGAACCAGTTCTGGATATTCGCGAACTGCAACATCCATATTAAGAAAAATCACTCCCTGGTCCGCAAGATCGCGCTGAAGATTGTGATAAACAATCTCCGAATCATACTGCGCGCCAACACCAGCGAGTCCTGCGCGTTCAGCTTCTGGAATACCAAGCTTCTCGAATGTCTCTCGAATATCCGTTGGCACGTCATCCCATGTTCGATGCTCTACCGAATTCGGCTGAACAAAAAACGAAATCGAAGAGAGCTCAAGCGTGTCGAGCGACGGACCGAAACTTGGTCGCAGATGCGATGAAACAAAATCAAATCCTTCAAGACGCTTTTCTGTTACCCATTCTGGCTCTCCTTTCTTTTTCGCAATCGCAAAAATAGCTTTACGAGTAAAACCACTCGGCAAAACAAATCTCGGCGTATGTTTTCCAGGTGCATCAAGATGCGCACGAAGGGCGTCCATAGGCCCCAATCCTAGTCTGAAAATCGAACAAAAACAACGGAAACAAAAAATCGACTACGCTGCGAAAATGAGGATTATTGTTCCAAAAAATAAAAAAAGAATTGCCAAAATAAGCCCAACTTCAAGCACGGTAACAAATGGAACCTTTTTTGATCGTGCTGATCGACGAACGGTCATATTATGCAAAGTATATCATCCGTGCCAAAACGTTCTTCGGTGAATCGGCGACAGCCCAATGCGACGAATCGCTTGAACGTGAGCTTTTGTGCCATACCCTTTGTGCGACGAAAAATTGTAGCCAGGAATCGTATCATCGAACGCTTCCATGAGCAGATCTCGATATTCTTTTGCCACAATCGATGCGGCAGCAATAGAGAATATCTTCGCATCACCATCGACGACGGTTTCTTGAGGCGTATCGAGATTTGGAATTCGCTGATTTCCATCAACAAAAACTACCCCCTCCGACTCCCCCTTGTTAAGGGGGAGAGATCTCACTGCAGCACTCATCGCCCGTAAAGTCGCTTGAAGAATATTAATCTCGTCGATCACCACAGCATCGACCTCAGCAATTCCAACAGCCAATGCAACGTCCCGAATCGCTTTCGATGTTTCTTGACGCTGTTTTCGACTAAGCGTTTTGCTGTCACGAATTGGAAATCGCAGTGCAAGATTATAAATCGGCTCTGGATTGCTCCAGTCAAAAAGCACGGCCCCAGCAACAACTGGCCCAGCCAAACATCCTCGACCAACCTCGTCAACGCCAATTGGATGGCACAAACCAACGCCCCATCGACGCAATTCCTCTTTACAATCAAGTGATCCGCGCTTTGTCATAACAGAATCGATTCACGATCAGGAGCAGTATACGTTGGAGATTCCGCTTTACACCAACGCAAAAATTCGGTATCCTCTCAACGTTCTAAAAGACCGTCGGGCCGTAGCGCAGTTGGTAGCGCGCCTGGTTTGGGACCAGGAGGTCGCAGGTTCGAACCCTGTCGGCCCGACCAAAAACGAATCGCAATGCGGTTCGTTTTTGCATCCCAAACAAGAAGAAAAATCACGAATTATAATTCGTTGATCTGGCATAATTCATTACAAGTATTGCTTGACGCACAACGACATGATGTCATACAATACCCCCGCTTTCACAAACTATTTCGGGTGTGTAGCTCAGTTGGTTAGAGCGCTTCTCTGATAAGGAAGAGGTCGATGGTTCGAATCCATCCACACCCACCAGGCCGAGGTAGCTCAGTGGTAGAGCAGAGGTCTGAAGAACCTCGTGTCGACAGTTCGATTCTGTCTCTCGGCACCACAAAAAATCCGTCACATGACGGATTTTTTGTTTTATTTCTGACTCGTCAACAAAAAAAGCGCCATTGCGGCGTTCTTTTTTTTATTTCCAGCGCATCAGTAATACACAACTATGTGATTACAACGTCCTACAGTTCTTGCGAACTGCATCGACCGATCAAAGTGTTACCTTTGAAAGGAGGTGATCCATCCACAGCTTCCGCTACGGATGCCTTGTTACGACTTCGTCCCTATTGCTAGTCCCACCTTCCGCCGACAAACGCCGACGTTCGGGTGTTACCAACTCTCTTGACGTGACGGGCGGTGAGTACAAGACCCGAGAACGTATTCAAGGCGGCGTGATGATCCGCCTTTACTAGCGATTCCGGCTTCATGGGGTCGGGTTTCAGACCCCAATCCGAACTGGGACCGGTTTTCTGGGATTGGCTCCATCTTGCGATTTGGCTTCCCTCTGTACCGGCCATTGTATCATGCGTGTAGCCCTGGACGTAAGGGCCATGCTGATTTGACGTCATCCCTTCCTTCCTCTCCCTTACGGAAGCAGTCTCATGCGAAAGTATAACGCATGACAGGGGTTGCGCTCGTTACTCCACTTAAGGGTACACCTCACGGCACGAGCTGACGACAACCATGCAGCACCTACATAGCACCCTCGAAGGAGTCTCTATTTCGAGAGATTTGCAGCTACATTTCAAGCCCAGGTGAGGTTTCTCGCGTTGCATCGAATTAAACCGCATGATCCACCGCTTGTGCGGGTCCCCGTCTATTCCTTTGAGTTTTAGTCTTGCGACCGTAGTTCCCAGGCGGACAACTTAATGCGTTAGCTTGATTTGTCGTCTCTGGGAGGGTCGATACTCCCAAAAACTAGTTGTCATCGTTTACGGCGTGGACTACAGGGGTATCTAATCCCTTTCGCTACCCACGCTTTCGTACACTCAGCGTCAGTGATGTTCCAGTTAGCTGCTTTCGCATTTGGTGTTCTACCTGATATTAACGCATTTTACCGCTACACCAGGCATTCCGCTAACCTCTCCCATACTCTAGCCTCGCAGTATCACCCGCAGCCTCCAGGTTAAGCCTGAAGATTTAACAAATGACTTACGAAACCGCCTACGTACGCTTTACGCCCAATAAATCCGGATAATGCTTGGGGTCTCTGTATTACCGCTGCTGCTGGCACAGAGTTAGCAACCCCTTATTCCTCAGGTACCGTCAAAATTCGTCCCTGAGAAAAGTTGTTTACGACCCGAAGGCCTTCTTTCAACACGCGGCGTCGCTCCATCACACTTTCGTGCATTGTGGAATATTCTCGACTGCAGCCACCCGTAGGTGTTTGGGCAGTGTCTCAGTCCCAATGAGCCAGGTCACGCTCTCGCGCCTGGTATCCGTCATTGCCTTGGTGGGCCTTTACCCCGCCAACTAGCTGATGGACCATAGGCCCCTCTCGAACCGAAAAACTTTCAATGGGAATGACTTGCGTCCCCCCATCAATATCGTGTATTAGCGATCGTTTCCAATCGTTATCCACGAGTTCGAGGTAGGTTGCCAATGTGTTACGCTCCCGTTTGCCACTATTCCACATCGCTCTTGCGAGCTATGAGGAACCGTTCGACTTGCATGCCTTAGACACGCCGCCAGCATTCATCCTGAGCCAGGATCAAACTCTCAGTTATAGTTCCCTCGTTGCTCTTGCGAGCTATGAGGGACTCTGTTTAGTGATCGTTCTTGCGAACGATATCGGTGGACGTTGTAATCACGCAATTGTTCATTACGTGATGGGCTGGTTGTTGTTCTTCAGTTGTGAAGATACGACGTCCGCCAGGGCGAAAACCCTCAACGAATGTGGCGGTAGAGTAATTGAATGGAAAAAAGCTGTCAAGCATTACTCGGCCTGAAAAATGTGGATGAATCGATTATTCGGCCCGCCTCTTTGCCGCATCCTTTCGCCATGCATTAATCGCCTTATGATTCCCAGATAAAAGTACAGACGGAACTGCAACGTCAACCGCAACTCCTTTCTCCTTTATTCTCCTATAAACAACCGGCTTTGTGTACTGCGGGTACTCTAAAAAACCTTCAGTATCATGAGACTCTTCTGCGAGAGTTTCTTCATTTCCAAGAACGCCTGGAATGAGTCGCGCTATCGCGTCGACCATGACCAGTGCAGGTAGCTCACCACCTGTTAAAACAAAGTCTCCAATCGATAATGATTCATCCGAAACAAGCTCTTCAACGCGATGATCAATTCCTTCGTACCGTCCACAAATAAAAATGATTTGATCGTACGAAACCAACCGCTTAGCATCAGCCTGTGTAAACCTTTTTCCAGAAGCAGACGTCATAATAACGCGTACATTCGGTTCCTGCCTTCGTAGCCAAGACTTTCGCGATCGAATCGCTGCAACTGCGTCGTCAATCGGCTGGACAGTCATTACCATCCCAGCACCACCGCCGTACGGAGTGTCATCGACTTTTTTATGCTTATCTTTTGAGTACTTTCGCAAATCATGTCCAACGATCTTTAAAAGTTTTTCTCTCTGTGCGCGTCCCAAAATCGACGCTTCTGCATAAGGCGCAATGACTTCTGGAAAAATCGTTACAATATCAAAACGCTTCATACTTTTTCCCCTACCAAATATGTACAACCTTGTTCTCCCATTCGTACATGATGTTCGATGCCTGCTGGAATCTCAAAACGCTCACCTTCTCGATATTCTCGATCAACACCATGAAGATTCAATATAATTGACCCCTGCACAACAATGCGCGCAGTAGGATCCGAATCAATATGCGCCGGATACATTTCACCAGGTCCGTTGTGCCACAAATACACATCGGTAAACCCTTCTAAACGTAATTGAGCTTCAAGGGATGCAATATTCATACAAAAAAGCGTGGCACCAATCATGGTACCACGCTCTTTATTTTCTGCATTTAGAACGTCAAACTGTCGACAGAAGCGTCATCAATCGGCGTCTCTGGCGCGATGACTGGAGCCGCTTCTTCCCCAGGACCCCGACGAGTACTGCTTGCCGGCGCATCAATTCGGAAAGAAACGCGCATGTTCGCCTTTGCGCCAATCGTCGCTAAAAGCGTACGAATTGCCACTGCAGTTTCTCCACTCTTTCCAATAACGTATCCGGTGTCTTCTGGACTGGTATGTACCGTGATCAACACACCTTGCTCATCTACCTTACGATCTGACGTAACTAGCTCTGGATGATTCACCAAAGCCTTCACAATAAACTCCACAAACTGCTGATCAAACTCCATACACAAATGTTTGCGGCAATGATTCAAATGCGCCGGGGCTGCCGCATGCACAACCGGAACGCAACACTGTAATAATACAAAAGACGCTGTCTCAGTGAAACAGCGTCCTGTGTATGAGGCTTACGCCTTCGCCTTTGCCTTAGTGTCTGCAATAGTTTTTGCTCGAGCTGCAGTAATCGTAATCTTATTTACCTTCTTTCCCTTCACCAAGCCATGATCGACGAAAAGATTGTTGACTGTTGCTGAAGGCTGCGCGCCAACACTCAACCAATACGCTGCACGTTCCATATTAATGACAGCATCCTTACGATCTGCACGTGGATCTAAGTTCCCAATGACTTCGATTGCTGGAGACCAAGGATCCTTCTGACTGTCCTGCACCACAATGCGGTAATACGGCTGCTTGCGCTTTCCAGTGCGTGATAAACGAATAGCGATCATAAAGAAATTCGCGAGTAATGGCCGAAGATTGCCATTCCCAAAAAGTTTTGTCAAGACCTGTAAGGGCATTGCTAATGCCGTCGAGGATTGCAAAAAGTCGTAAATCTTGCTACTCTTCTGCGTTCGATCAACCGTCCCTCTCTCGCAACTCCGAGGTCACTCATGTCCCTCTCTTCCATCTTCATCTTCTTCTGGATCGTCATGGTGTTTCTAGGCCTGCTGGCATTCCATTCAAACAATGGAGAAGCCACTGCCAAGGCTTGGCGATTGACTGTGAACTGCTCGATACTTGCGCTAGTGCTCGACGGTTTATGGGTTTTTCTCATGTTCGTCCGAATCACGCCCATATCGAGTTGCATTTCCCAAAAAGCATGGGATTGGATCTTCTGGAATATAAGCGCTCCGTGGATCGGCCCACAGATTCTCATCATCATCGGAATAGGAATCTATCTGTCCCGAACGACAAGGCCACGAAACCCCTAACCGCATCCGTTCGAAGAGCCCACTCGGCCTTCGCGGGTGCGGTTCTTCTTTTTCCTCTGTTATACTTTCTTCATATGATCCCTGGAATTCTCCTTCTTCTCCTTGGTCTTAGCGTATTTATCGCCGCAGGCATTAAACTGGACGACGCGCCAGGCGTTGAAAAAAAGACGGTGATTATTATGATGGTCGGCATTGCATTCATCGTTCTTGGCGGCATTCTTCTCTACGGCAACGCATTCGGCGCCTAAACAAAACACCACTCAGCAGAAGTTGAGTGGTGTTTTGTATTTCTTGATCATCGTTTAGTGGATTCCCGCTTGCGCGGGAATGACGAGAGCTACAAATCGTGCAGTATCTTTCTCTACACTTTTCTTGCGCGAATAGCGAGGAACATTGGAATCTCTTTGCGAATGCGATTTTCGGCTCGCGCACGAGGACCAGAAGTGCTTTCTTTATGCGAAATCCATTCTTCCATTTCGTCGACAAGGAAACCGGCTTTTGAAAGTGCGGAAACATAAGAAGAAAGCGGACGATGGAATGACATGGTTCGAACGTCTGGAGCGTCGCCAGGATGCATTTGCATTGGAATCGACTTTTCTTCTAAGTACGAGTCAATACGGCGATACATCATCTTTCTTGAATCTTCGAATCCCCAACTACTCTGACGCGGAACGCGAAATGCAGGATGGTTCAAAACGATAACGAATGGTGCGTTCTTTTTCAGTAGCTTCGATACTGTTGCGAACACTCCCTCCATGTTTTCAATATTCTGAAGTGCAAGAACAATCGCGGCACCGTCAAACGTCATGGACGCAATTTCTTTTGTGCCGCGCGATGCGTCTGAAACAAAGAATTCTGCGTTGCGAACATGTTTCATTTGCGCTTGGCGAACCAAGGTCGGCGAAGCATCGATACCGACCACTCCCCCGCCTTGCTTACTGATTAACTGCGCAAACGAACCTTCGCCACATGCCACATCTAAAAACACTTTTCCCGCACCAACACCAAGGAGCTTCAACGCTCCAGGCCAAACCACTTCGCTCTGATACGTTCCTGGCGCGGAAAGATGGGTTCCATACCACTCCGCAACATTCTCCCAACTTGTTGAAGATGCCGAACCTCGTCGTGGCGAAGCGGCAGCTCGTGGACCGCTGGTGCGTTGATTGAACCTCCCCCTAGCCCCCTCCTTGGTAAGGAGGGGGGAATCACAACGCGAACCCTCCCCCTTAACAAGGGGGAGTCGGAGGGGGTCGAATCGCTCGTCTCTTCGACGACCTTTCATAAATGGCGGCTTCACACTTGGACGCATCGGTCCGTCTGCATGCGAATCTGCTCGAGCATCTCTTGGAGCACGATCGATTCGTTCTGCGCCTTGCGATCGATTACCACGTTGCGTGCCATATGTTCCTTTGCCGCGGCGAGCGAATGCTGGACCGGGACGTGATTGTGAATGTTGCATATGAGTTTTTTTGTAATCGCGAGGCTGTAATCAGCCGTCCGGCAGAGCCGGATCCGGCTTCGCCGGAAAGCAATCTACACGGTATTATTTCAAAATTTATACTAAACGATCTGAACCTAGATTGCTTCGTCAGGATTACCTTCCTCGCAACGACGGAAATAAGACATAGGGAGCGGATCCCTCCTAACGTCGGGATGGGAACTGATACAGCCACTTATCTCCTCGCAGTTCCGTCGCCAACGTAATCTTCCAACTTCACGCTGAGCATTTTGCTTATACCGTCGTCACCCATAGTTACGCCGTACAGCATGTCTGCCTTTTCCATGGTGGCACGGTTGTGAGTAATGACAATGAACTGCGTTAATTTCCGAAGTTCATTCAAAATGTTTGCGAACCGTACAGTATTTGCTTCATCTAGGGCAGCGTCAACTTCGTCTAGCACCACAAATGGCGCAGGATTCGTGGCCATAATGGCAGAAACAAGAGCAATTGACGTTAAAGCGCGCTCGCCGCCAGACAAAAGATTCAGCGCCTTGAGTCGTTTTCCAGGAGGCGTTGCCTGAATGTCGATGCCGACAATGGCGTCTTTTCGCTCCAGCACCCGCCTTGTAATCGCCTCGAGCGTATCGACGTCGTCGTGATGAACAAGCTCGTCGAGTACCAATGGATCCCCGCCTACGCGGGGATGACTGGACGCATCCAAAGACCCATCTTCAAGCTCCTCTTTTGTGAGTTTCACCAACGAACACCGTCCGCCACCAAACAAAATTGCAAAATACTTTTGAAACTCAGTCGCGATCGCTTTAAAAGCAACGTCTGACTGTTCACGAATCTGAACATCGAGTTCGTCAATGACTTTCTCGGTCGAAGCAATGGCATCGCGAAGATCTGCAACCTGCGTCGACAAAAACGTAAATCGCTCATCAGCTTCTTTATATTCGGCAACGACTGTTTCTTCAATCCCACCAATAAGCTCAAGCTGATGTCGCAAGCGAAGCATCTTGTCATGCAAAACGACCTCCCCCAGCCCCTCCTTGGTAAGGAAGGGGGTCTCGCTTGGTCGATCCGCGACAATCGACGCAACAAGCTCCGGCACCGCATCTTCCATTTCTTTCTTCAATCCCTCAATCCGCGTTTCGCATCGCGCAATCTCGATGGCAACCGCATTCGACTGCGCCTCAAGTCCAGATAATTCTTGTTGCAATCTTCGTACCTCTCGCTGTACACCAAAAACTTCGTTCGTAGCAGTTACCGTCGCCTTTGACTTCTCATCGATAGCAACTTCTACAGCCTTCACACCAGCTTCACACGCATGAACGCCTTCGAGCGCCACAGAAATTGCATTCACCATTTCTGCACTCGGCGCAAAGTCATCCGGATTCGGCCGCGTCAATCGCTCACGCAACTTTTTCGATCGCGTTGATATCGACTCAAGATCGGAAATGATCGGCACAAGATCGGCAAGATCAGAAACAGCTTTCAATCGAAGCAATAACGACTCGTGCGCCGCAGAAACATCTCGAACCTCGGCGATAATGTCTGGAAGCGGCAATGGTGCCCACGTTGTTTGCGACGCGACTTTTGCAAGCTCTAAATCTCGCTCCGCCGCAAAATGAACACGCCGAGCGTCAGCCAAATCTTGTTGCGCCTTTTTATACGCCATCTGCAAACCGCTCATCGAACCATCGTCATTCACGTTCGGCATTTGCGCAGCCTCAATAGCCGCAAGCCTTGCATCTCCAGTCGCCAATTCCGCTTTCTTCGCCGCAACACGTTCCATCGCAATCTTCGATCTCCCATCAACCAGATTCTTCTCATCAATCAAGTTCCACCACTGCACACCGAAATACTGCGCCGACACTTCTTTCAATTCCGCAGCAACAACTTCTCTGTCATTCAACCGCTTCACTTGCCGCTTAAGCATGTTCAAACGCGGCTCAAGTTCACGCAGCACCATTTCCACGTCTGCCAAATTCTCCGCAGACTTCTGCAGCTTCAACAGCGCCTGATGTCGCTTAATCTGGAAGCCCCTTACTCCAGTCGCGTCGTCGAAAAAGACTTTCCTGTCTTCTGGCGACGCAGTAAGAACATGGTCAATCATGCCTTGGCCAATCACCGAATACGATCGTTGCCCAACACCAGCTTCTGCCAACAACAACTGAATATCTGCCAATCGCACCACCGATCCATTTAACAAATATTCCGACTCGCCATCACGATAAAGTCGACGAGTCACCACGACTTCAGAAAATGAAACGTTCAATGTATGGTCGGAGTTATCAAAAGTCAGGCTCACCTCAGCAAAACCTGCACGACTCCTGCCCTCTGCACCCGAAAAAATCACGTCTTGCGCTGCCTTTCCTCGAAGCAGCTTCATGGACTGCTCCCCTAAACACCACCGAATTCCGTCTGCAATGTTCGACTTTCCACTCCCATTTGGCCCAACAATCACCGTCACAGCATGGTCTCCCTTTTTTGGCGCCGCAAACAAAAGCGTTGTTTTTTGAGCAAACGTTTTAAACCCCTGAAGCTCCATGCGGGAGAGATACATATGCCGGCAGTGTAAATGAAGTCTCCCCTCTTTACTAGACAATCTGGCTTATCTCTGCTATTTTTCCTCGTCCTTCTCTCCCTGCAATCCCTCGAAAATCTCGAGGCATTCCAGGGCAACGGCAGCAGGCAAGCTGGCGTTGAAACATGGAGGCTCAAATGAGCAACAATAAACCAAAAGGGTTCTATATCAACACAGAAGGACATCTTGTGCCACCACTTGGCTGCAAGAATATCAACGAAGGGCTCAATGCTCTGGAAACTGTCTTGGCCGAAGCTCCTGAAGATGCGGATTCCGAGGTTATTGCGGTTCCAGAACCAGGGGTATCCCCATGGATATTCCGGACTCCAAAACCGAACGAAGCTACAAAAGTAGACAGCGAAGACAGCGTCCTCTACTTCTTCTGGGCAACGAACGAAAAGTCTGGAGACCAGTGCATCGTCATGTTCAACGGTCACCATGACGGCAAGGAAGACAACCTCTGGCGCATCGTCACATCTGAAGAATGGAGACGAGCCAAACTGGGCGACGAAGTTTTTCGGCTATTCGCAAATGCCAATGCTGCAAAGACGGCATGTCCTAACGGGTTACTCGTCACGACGTTCTTCGACGGTCCTTGGAAAGGAGTCGTTGTCCATTCCACAAGAAGCAATGACCGCGACATCTCCTACTGCACAAACCCCAATCTTCTCGAAACGCTCGGCATACCAGACGGCATACCTCTCGAGCTAGAAGCATGGAGGCAGGCAACATCAGAAGGAACATTGTTCGGTCAACTCCTTCTCAAATACGCCGTCCCAAGCTGGACAACCAATCTGGAATACAACGAGATCGGACCAGTGATTATACGGATGATCGCCACCAGTGATGGAGGAATCTGCATCCTTGTCCGCGATGACAATGAATACGGAGTCCGGTTTCTCTGGAGAAGCATGGATCACGAACAAGGAAAGCTGCTTCTCGAATTTGCTCGATAAAAAACGATGCTCACGCCCGCTGCGCCAAAGGTGCAGTGGGCGTGCCTCTCAATATTCCCTCCCTGCAATCCCTCGAAAATCTCGAGGCATTCCAGGGCAACGGCAGCAATGAAGCTGACGTTGGTTTGTTAGGAAAGAAGTGATGGGAGAAAAAAGAGAAAAAGATCCGACATGGTTCAGCGTCCGTGCTGGTGTACTCATTCCGCCCAGTGAATATGAAAGCGTACAACTCGCACTACAGAACTCGCATCCGACATACGTCGAATACAGCGAGCGACTGATATCGAACAGGCCGTGTGTGGCCATTGGCGAATATCACAGACTCATCGCCCGCCTCCCCAAGGCCAAGGAGATGCTCTGTGTGATGAACACCAAATCAGGACTGGGCTACGAAGCAATCAACATCAGCCTTCTCTTCTTCTGGGCTTTCAATGAAGAAAAGGGAGGGAAAGAGCTCATCGTCTGGTGCTACTCGAGCCACTCGGATGAAGGGAGACGCTGGATTGCCCTCTCAAGTACCGAATGGCGTACCACGCCCCTCGGACTCCACGCCGTGCGGAGATTCAAGAACGTGGAAGCGGCCAAGCTCGGATGCCCGGTCGAGAACCTCGTCATCCTTCCGTCCAAGGCCGAGAACGGATGGACCCGGTTCATGGTCCACAGCCCGTTCGACGACGCAAGCCACATCGCAACGCTCATGAGAAGTCTGCCTGCCAATGTGCTCGGAATTCCAGAACACACAAGACTCCCAATCTCACTCTGGGACTGCGAAGGTCTCGCTGAAGACTTCACACTCGAACGCGTCTGCCCATGCCTCATGGATGAATGGTCTGATCCTGAAGAAGGAAAGACCGACATCCCCATGCGTCAAGCAATCCTTTGGATCGGTGTAACGAGCCTCGGTGAGTACATCATCGTGACCTGCCAGTGGATGAGTGACACGAACGTGGCCGCCATCTCCTGGAAAATGTTCGCGCACGAAGACGGCGACCGGATCTTCAAGCAGAAAGCGAAAAGCTAACCTCGACCGCTACGACGACGGCGCCCCACACGCAGGCGCCGTCACTCCCCTGCGAGGCTTCGAACCTCTCGAAGTTTCACAGGGCAACGGCAGCAGGCAAGCTGGCGTTGAAACACGGAGGTTCCTTAATGGAACAACATAACTTCATCGTAAGAAACGGAAGGCTCTCCCCAAGAGAAGAAGAGGAGAACATGGTCAATGCCTTGCTCAAGGCAGGCGCAACCGACATCCCAAACAACAGCCGCCGATTGGGCCAAGATGAACCATGCGTGTTCATCGCTGAGTTCAAGGACCGGCTTATTCCCTTGCCAGAAAAACAAGAGATTCTACGCGTCCGAAACCCCAACGACCGTGATCCGAACCGCAAATATACCCGCTTAGATCTCATGGTCTTCTGGGCCTTCGACAAGGACATCAACAATGAAGTACTCGTCGTCTGGAACAACTTGAACCACAATGCGAGTGACGAATTCGAGTCCTGGATCACCGTATCAAACGAAGAATGGCGTACCACAGTCATTGGCTCATGCGCAGTACGTCAATTCAAAAACGCAAAAATGGCCATGGATGAATGTCTAGGAGAACCAAACGAAAAGTTTGTTGTTCTGCATGAGGACAAAAAACGTGGATGGAGACGCTGTGCAGTTCACAGCTCACTCGCAGACATGTATAGCGTCGTTGAATTCATCATGAGTAACGACTTCCTCGCCAGGAAACTCGGAGCACAAGAACACGTTCGACTCCCATTGCCAGACTGGAAAGACAGCATCCGTCTCGACAGTAACTGGCTCAGTGACTTCTGCCCCGGCCTCGCCAAAGAAGAATGGCCGAATCCAGAAGAAGGAGAAGAAGGTATTCCGCGAGTTCTTGCAATCGGGTTCATTAGCCGCGAACACGGAATGGTCATCATTACCTACCAACAAATCGGGAACGTAGCATACGTCTCCCAGCGGGCGTTCAACTGCGCCATGCTCGAAAAGATCTTTTGAACAGAAGGTGAAGCGAAGAACTGACCTCGACCACTACGACGACGGCGCCCCACACGCGGGTGCCGTCGTTTTGCTTTTGTTTGCAGGGTGAAAAACACACGGAACTTCAAAACACGCGGAACCTAGTTAGTGACTAACTTAGTTTGTAAGAGCGCATGAGACAGCTCTGGAATAGACAGATTCGTAAATCTCTGCTACTTTTCTTCGTCATCAAGTCACAAAAACTCTCTGCGAGGCTTCGAGCCTATCGAAGTTTCACAGGGCAACGGCAGCAGGCAAGCTGGCGTTGAAACATACATCTTTTCAAGGAGAACATCGGTGACGAATAACCTTCTTCGACGCTTTCATCTCAGAAACGGAGTCGTCCTCCACGAGACTGATAGCGAATCCATCGACGAAATATTAACAAGCGTCCTTACAGCCTTCCATCTTCGATCTGCAGATGATGCTAAGCCGTGTATCTTCGTAGAAGGAATAGATCCATACATCTTTCTTCTGCCTGACGATGAAGTCGCCTCCATCGCCGGAGAAAATTGTCAGATCTTCGCCTTCTTCGCCTCCGACGATTTGAGTGAGGATCGGCTCGTGCTCTGGGAAGGAGAAGAAGGTGATCAGCAAAAATTCCTGGTGGTAGACGAGAACGGCCAGAACTGGCAGACCTTGCCGATCAGCGGCAAAAGAGTTCGGATGTTCAAAAGTCCAGAAGAGGCGCGAACGGCGCTTCAAGACGTCAATCAGAACATCGGGCTCTAGACCGCCCCTTCACGGCGACGGCTCCCCACGCGGTGCCGTCGTTTTGCTTTTCAATAGACAAAACCTCTTATTCCTGCTATTCTTCTCTGTTCCATCTCCCTGCAATCCCTTGAAAATCTCGAGGCATTCCAGGGCAACGGCAGCAATGAAGCTGACGTTGGTTTGTTAGGAAAGAAGTGATGAGAAGAAAAAGAATCATCATTCGAGATGGAAAACTTATCCCGCCAAAGAGATGGGGCAGTATGTCACAACTTTGTAGGGATACGAACGAAGTCATCTTCGTCGCGCACGACGACTTCGTAGACCCTTCCAGCCGATGCATAGTCATAAGCGGATATTGGAAACGATTCGTTCAGGTGCCGGAAAAGAATGAAATCCTTTATGTGCAAAATTGCACACCAGAAGGAACGAACAACCGCGAGTTCGTCAGCCTCGAAGTCGTTCTGTTCTGGGCCTTCGACGAAGCGAACAACAAAGACGTACTCGTGGCATGGAACGAACGAATCAGCACCTCGACCGTTTTGCGCTGGACCATTGTCTCCACCGAAAACTGGTCAATCATTCCTCTCGACGAACATGCGGTGCGTATGTTCAACAACGTGGAAGCGGCGGAAACAGCCTGCCCAAACAAAGAGCTCATTGTTCTGACGGACGAAAACATAAACGGATGGAAATCATTCCATGTTCATAGCCCGCTCGAAGGCCTTGATCGTCGGTGCGATGCAATCATGCGGTGTAGTTTTGTCGAAACATTCAGCATGCCTGGGCATACAGTGATTCCTGTAGTTTGGTGGGCGTCTGACCCGAGCCTCTCACCAGGCATCGACGTCGTATGCCCGAGCGTCAAGAACGAACTCCCGAGTCCGACGGAACAAACAAACGGCTGCTATCCCACGGTCTTGATGATCGGAGCCAGAAAGAAATCACTCATCATCACGGTCGTGACATGGTCTAGAACAGGAAATTCAACGAGGATTTCCCTCTTCTGGAAAAAGTTCACGGGCGAAAGAGCCAAGGCGGTCATGACGCGCAGCTAAACCTTCCCTCACGACGGCTCCCCACGCGGGTGCCGTCGTTTTGCTTTTGTTTGCAGGGTAAAAAACACGCGAAACTTCGTTAGTGACTAACGTAGTTTGCGAGACGACTCGAAATGGACAGATTCGTAAATCTCTGCTACTTTTCTTCGTCATCAAGTCACAAAAACTCTCTGCGAGGCTTCGAGCCTATCGAAGTTTCACAGGGCAACGGCAGCAGGCAAGCTGGCGTTGAAACGTACTTTTCACAAGGAGAACATCATGGCCGCCCATCACAGCTTTTTTCTCAAAGACAAAAGGCTCTGCTACGAAAGAGAAAGTGAGCCAGTTAGCGAGGTGCTCAGAAGGCTTTTAAGCTTCGGAGCCAAAAAAACATTCAGAGATGGAGCATGCTTCTGCATTGACGTTAGCAGCTCATCTTCCTCATGCATCTTTTGTACGCCCGAAGATGAGATCGCCACGATCTCCACAGAGGATTCATGGATCTATATCTTCTGGGCCTCTGATCCGGAAGGCAGGAATCGGCTCGTGCTCTGGGAAGAAATGGACAATGGGACAGGCTGTCCCGACGAGCAAAAACTACTGGTTGTGGATGAGGAAAGTGAAGATTGGCAGGCCCTGCCGATCAGCAAGAGGAAGGTCCGAATGTTCAAAAGTCCAGCCGAGGCACAAACGGCGTTTCAAGACGTCAATCGGAACATCGGGTCTTAGACCGCCCCTTCACGACGACGGCTCCCCCACGCGGGTGCCGTCGTTTTGCTTTTCGAATGGACAAATCCTCTCATATCTGCTACTTTTCTTCGTCATCAAGTCACAAAAACTCTCTGCGAGGCTTCGAGCCTATCGAAGTTTCACAGGGCAACGGCAGCAGGCAAGCTGGCGTTGAAACATCCATTTTTTTCAAGGAGACATCATGGGCGCTCATCGACGCTTTTATCTCAAAAACGGAGAGCTCTGCTATGGAAAAGAGGGGGAATCTGTCAGCGAGGCGCTCGAAAACCTTCCAAAATTCAGAGCCAAAGAAACACTCAGAGATGAAGCATGCGTCTGCATTGACGTCAGCAGATCACCTTCCTCATGCATCTTTCGTGTACCCGGAGACGAGATCGCCAAGATCTCCACAAAGGATTCGCTAATCTATGTCTTCTGGGCCTCAAATCCGGAAGGAAGGGATCGGCTCGTACTCTGGGAAGAGATGGACGACGGTATGAGCCTTCCCGACGAGCAGAAACTCCTGGTTGTAGATGAGGAAAGTGAAGCTTGGCAGGTTATGCCAATCAGCAACAGGAAGGTTCGGATGTTCGAAAGTTCGGTCAAGGCGCGAACGGCGCTTCAAAACATCAGCCAGGACATCAGATCCTAGACCGCCCCTTCACGACGACGGCTCCCCACGCGGTGCCGTCGTTTTGCTTTTCAATAGACAAAACCTCATATTTCTGCTATTCTTCTCTGTTCCATCTCCCTGCAATCCCTTGAAAATCTCGAGGCATTCCAGGGCAACGGCAGCAATGAAGCTGGCGTTGGTTTGTTAGGAAAGAAGTGATGAGAAGAAAAGTGACGAAAGAAGAAGAAAGAGCAGAAGTTACAATTCTAAACAGAGATCTCGTCCCGCCAAACGAATACGAGAGCATGACTGAAATGTTTTCCGACCAAAAGAGAATCACCTGGCTGTCGGATGAAACATCTACCGTGGATCCAGAGGAACCATGCGTGGTCATAGCTGAATACCACAGAAGGATCGTTCGACTGCCCGAAATCAACGAGAGAATTTGTGTACGGAACTGCACGCCCGGACCATCGGACTACAACGCAGTCGAAATCATGATCATCCTCTTCTGGGCTTTCGACGAGGTACGGAACGAAAACGTGCTCATCGCTTGGGACCACCACTTGGATCAAGGCCTGAAAAAGAGGTCAGAAATTTTGCTCTGGACCATGGTCTCCGAAACCGAATGGAACACCACGCCACTCCATCAACACGCCGTGCACCGGTTCGAGAACATGAAAGCGGCTGAGAGGGAGTGCCCCGTTAAGAATAACGTCGTCCTGACTTCGGCAAAGAAAAAGGGATGGAAACTCCACATGGTTCACAGCCCGTTCAAGAAAAAACTTGAGTGCCTCAGGATCGTGATGGATCACAGGTTCCTCTGTTCTGAATTCGGTATTCAAGAACATGTACCACTTCCAGGGATAGAATGGGAAAGAAGCTTCGCTCAACAAGATTCTCTACTCAATCATGTCTCCCCTCACTTCATGGAAACGTGGGGAGACCAGTTCGATCCTCCTGATGTTCTCATGATCGGTATAACCATAGACGCTCCCGGCTTCGTCATTTTGGTCCTTCAGAGGTTGGATGGAAATATGCTCGCCATCTACTCGAGGTCACTGAGTTACGAAGAGGGAATCGAAGCTTTCCGCCGCAGCATCAAATCCTAACCCCTTCCCTCACGACGGCTCCCCATGCGGGTGCCGTCGTTTTCGTTAGACGTTGAACTTTCCGCTTCGCCTAGGTACACTCACCCCTCCCCGGTATGAACCCTATTCTTGCTCAAACCATTCTCGATTCCATGCTCCGTGCAGAGCACATTCTTCTCATGACCGATGAGCGAATTGATGGTGATACGTTAGGATCGACGCTCGGTCTTTTTCATGTTCTTTCAGACATCGGGAAACGTGTTGACGTCTTTTCTCCAAAACCAATTCCGAACAAATTTTCCTATCTCCCCGGCATCAAAGCTATCCGCGAAGACGACGCCATTCTTCAGCAATCATCTATCGACCTTGCCATTGTGTGCGACTGTTCTGACGGCGCATATCTTCCAGCATGCGTGAAAAAAATGTCGAACAAAGTATCCATGATTGTATTTGACCATCACCTGAAGAATCCGCGATACGGCACGATCAACATTATTGAACCAACTGCAGCATCGACAGCGGACATTGTGTGGCGATTTCTTCAATCAGCAAATCTTCATATCTCTCCAAATGCGGCGCAATGTCTACTTACCGGCATCGTCACCGACACTCAAGTCTTCTTTTCGTCCAACACCACAAATGCAGCCATAGAAGCTGCTGCAGAACTCAGCATGTTGGGCGCAAATCTCCCCGCAATCGTTCAACATAATTTCATGAATAAAAGCACAGCCTCACTCAAGCTTTGGGGACTTGCCATGGAGCGACTGCGAAAAGACGAAATATTCGGCGGCATTGCCACAGCACTTACGCAAAAAGATATTCAAAGTCATGGCGTTACCGCAGAAGACATTCAAGGAATCTCAAACTTTCTCAACGCCGTTCTGAACGAAACGCACGACGTCATTGTGGTCTATCGCGAACAAGAAGATGGAACCATTAAAGGTAGCGCCAGAAGTCGCACAAAAAACGTTGCCGAAATTGCCGAACGTCTTTATAGCGGCGGCGGTCACAAACTTGCCGCAGGATTTACGTTAAAAGAGAAGACGATCGAAGTAACGGGAAGCAATTGGAGAATTGTACAAAAAAGGTAGGAAAGAGAATCGTGGACCTTAAGCATTTTGCAACTTTTCAAAACTTTGCTACACTTTTCCGGCAATTCACAAGAAATCCGCGGGTATCGTATAGCGGTTATTATCTCAGTTTTCCAAACTGATGATAGGGGTTCGACTCCCCTTACCCGCTCCAGAAAACACCGTAATTTTGTCTATTTTCGACTCCGGTCTGCGAAAACTTCCTCACCGTACCGTGATGTACGCCTCGGAAGATTTTCTTGACCGTCATCGAAACTAGCCTAAAATTACGGTGTTTTGTACTTGTTAAAAATCGTCTTCCAAATGAAGGCGATTTTTGTATTCCTTATTTCACAAACAACAAACCCCGCGCCGAGAACGACAGCGTCCCCGGTGGGGCTTGTCGTCTCGCCACGGGGCAAGGAGCTAGAATATCGGCGTGAAGCCCGGCCAGCGATTGAGCTCTGCGTGAGACTCATCGTTTTGTGCCATCGTGTCATCGTAGAGAACGATATCCTCACCGACAACACACAGACGAGCACCGCGCTTCACGAATGCCCCTTCGTAGCTCGCATCGGCATCGAGTGGAATGATGACCAGCGGCTTGCTGCTATCTGGGCACCCGTCGATCAACCCATCTGCGAGCGAGATGTGTTGATTGTCGTAGGCGCGGCCGAACCAGACGAACTCGGTAACGCTGCCCGTTCCGGGATAGAGCCGCTCCACGACTTCGGCGCCGTTCTTCGTGGCACTGATCTCGTGGACGCCTTCCATGTTGACGCAGAGAAGCTTGTCCACCCACGGAGTCTGCTCGCGGTAGCCGATTGCGTAGGAACTGAAACCGGCACTCAGGCAGTATCGGTCTGGATTCACGAAATCATGGAAATCCGGCAGCGATGCAGAACTCGAAGCCGCGGTTACGCCTGTTGGTCCTGCCCACCAGTCATGTGAGCAGCCTACGAAGAAAAGAAGAAGGCCGATGAGGGCCGCGCATGTATGCTCCTTTTGTCTCTGTGAATGCAACGATCCTCGTTGCGGGCTTTGCTTTGGATGTCCTCAGCAACGCACCAGATTAACAAAAAAATCAGCCAAAGTCAATCAGTGGCCGACAAAATTTACCATCCATCACTTCCCGGAAGTGTTATCGCTTTCGTTTTATCTTAAAACGTACACTTGATAAATTGGCTTATCTTGGTGTTGAGATTTCAGATCTTTTCTCTCAACAATTTCTAGACCAACCTCTTTGCACATTTCCTCCATTTCTTCTGGAACAATCACATAATCATCAAACTCAATACATTCTCCATTCACAAGCTTTACCTTGAGTCGATATGTGTCTCGTTCTCCCTTACGAATAGTCAGCGTTTCGGAATCGAGTTCGTTGCCAAATAAATCTGCATTTGTATTGACCACATAAGCAACCCCGCTTTCACTCTTTATCTCTTTAATCTTTTTCAGGATTTTGAGTCTATCAGCAGGAGGAGCTGTTGTGAGAACGTTCACTAAAAGAATGGTGTTGAATTTCTGATCTGTTTCAAAAGTAATAAAATCTCTTTTTTGAAAATCAAAATTTTCGCTACTTTGTAAATCGCTATTCAAATCAATACCGAACACCCTATATCCTCTTTTCAACAAAAGATTCGAAAAATAACCTCTGCCACAACCAACGTCAAGAATTGGTTCTACAAAATCTCCCTGTTCGAAATACGGTCGAAGAAGTTCGTCTTTAAAAACTGTAGGGACTTCATATTGGTCTAAAATCCCAGACCAATCTATTTGTCTTTCATGAGATTGATCTTTATTTTCATCATCGAGATTCATAAATTTTTTACCAAAAAAATACATTCATTCTAATTGATCTTTTTAAAAAAACGAAGTAATGCACCAAGAATGGCTTATCGAATCTCAAAAAAAGAAATGCCCGCCCGAGCCACAGGCACTCAAAGAGTGTTCCTTGGCTCGCGCGGGCGCGATCAGTTCCTCTACTTTTTGTCGAAGACGTAGAGACGGTGATGAACCGGGCTGAGAACCTGATCGCACTCCAACCGTTGCGACACGACTGGAGAAAGACCGAGCAGTCGCCACACCGTCTGTTCCCAGACAACTGTAGACAGGAACCTACACGGCACCGGCGTTTTGTCTGCAGGGTTTTCCGAGTAGTGCATCACCCGGTTGTGAAACCAGTCCCACCAGCACATGTACAGGAACTCGGTCATATCGTCCGTGACAGACTCGATGATGATCACTCGCCGCGAAGCAACGCGGAATGAATCCGCAAGCAAAGCTTCAGGATCATTACTGTGATGGTAGACGTGGAGAACAACGACGGTCTCCCAAGACATGTCGGGAAGATCAATCACGTTGTCTCTTACCTGAACAAACCTGAGGCCATCATCACGTCGCCAATCGCGAACATCAGCGATACAAACCACGTAGCCGTCCCTGGCAATACACGCACCAATCTCTCCGCTCCCCCCGCCCAAGTCGAGCACCGACGATCCACGAATATGCGAACGAATTTTTGAGTATGCGAGGTTTGCCCGCGCTTCCATGCCTGACGCAAGGTTCTCCATCCCCGGCAACGGCATCGTATGGCGCAAAGACTGCTCATACTTTCGAAGATCCTCAATGTCTCCGTCGAGCAAGAAGCTCTCGATGAAAAACTTCGCTTCTCCCTCGTTCCACCCCAGGCTCAGAAAAGCCTGCAAAACAGATTCGCGAATCATCCCCGCTACAACAGGATCATGCCTAGCAGCGTCCACCATTCTCTGAAGATTCGATTCTCTCATTTCACTATCCTCCTCTTGGAAATCCCAAAGCTCACAACGAACTCGCGGAACAAAGAAAAATAGCATTGAATGTTCCTGCTGTCCATAAACAAACAACAAACCCCGCGCCGAGAACGACAGCGTCCCCGGTGGGGTTTGTCGTCTTGCACGGGGCGAGTAACGTCATGACTGCCAGTCATCACGACGCCGATGTTCGTGTCTGCCTGTGCAGACTGGTGAAAATTCTGTAAAAGACTGCGCCTGACAGCATGATCGGCACAGCAATGAGCGCCGTCATAACGCCCTCAATGACGCTGTCACTCGTTAGCACCGAGAAAGCGCCGGAGACCATAACGCCAATCATCGAAATCCGATTGACTGTCATGAGCCTCTTTGCCTTTGGCGACTGATGAGGATAATTGAGCCGAATACAGTGACACACAGCACTCCAGAAAATGAGGTTGTAGATTGCTGCGAAGGCTATGCAAGCGAGCGCGGCGTAGAGCGGAGCCGGGAGAAGAAAGGGGACCACGCAAGACCTCGGTGTCGAACAGTACGTCGAAGGCGGCTGCCAACAACACAATAACCTAACAAAAAAAATCGACTCCTGTCAAAGAAATCGGCTTTACAAAACAAGCATTTTCGCATATCCTTTTCAGTCGCCTTCCACTAACCACTACACCTGGAGACACCATGCGACGTTTGCTCCTTTCACTCATTTTCAGCATCACACTTTCCGCGTGCAGCAAAAACTGCAGCGATGGAATCGCAGAAACACCGATCGCATCGTCGAATCCTGGCGACTACGAAGTGGCGCTCTGCGTCCAGGGAAAAGCCCTTCCTGAAGAAGCGACCGCATATATCGTGACAACCGGAGAATCGCCTGCGGCGGATCGTCGAGATCTCCTTCGTCTGAAGGAAGTCTCCAGGCTCGAGAACACCATCTGCGCGCTCATTCCTTCGCACGCTCTCGAAGAATCGTTGAGCGAATCCGTGAGAATCGGAATCGCGTTCCCAGACCCTTCGGCATCCGTGCTCAAGGGAGAGTCAATCTCCTTGCTGCTCCGAGACGAAAAAGGCAATGTTAGAGGTAAAGAGATCGGAACAGTGAATCAGCTCGCCATGTCCATCTCGTCGAGTGTGTCACTCGTGCCAATGAGAGAAGAGATGGTTCCTATCTACCGTCGTCCAGAAGGCTCATCGGCAATCATCGAGTCCAGCAAGTGAAATCACGCTCTGTGCGCATCCTGAATCTACGGGGTGCGCACGCTTTCTTTTTACAAGACTTGGACAACGAAACTCACCAAGATTGTAATTTCTTAAGAAATTTGCTATACTATTTTGTTACTTTTCCCGAGAAACTACACAATCACCAGCGCAGCGCATGCGCAAATGGAGGTACCGTGCGAATTCCCGAAGACGCCGTCCCAGACGGCAACACGCTCATCGCAGTTTTCGCCATGATGCGACATGGAGACAGAGAAAAAGAAGAACCGGGCAAAACGACAGAAAAAGGGCGACGACAGGTAGAGGCAAGTGCGAGACAACATTTGATCGACCAACGGTTCAATGGTGTGTTCTCCAGCACGCTGCTAAGAGCCAAAGAGACCGCAGAGATCACTCTTGCCGCAATCAACCACCCAGACATCGCCGTCGAAACCCCTCCGGCGTTCGATCTCTCCCAGCTCTCCCAAAACCCGGCGTTCGGAGACTCTGTCAAAAGACTCTTCGGAACGATAAAGAAAGGAGCAACGATGGCCGACTGGGTCAACGGACTGGACGAGAATCTGAGTCCGCTCCGCGCCTGTCTCCGCAACGGAATGTTCGAGATCGCGATGGAATACGAAGACATCGGAACACCACCAACGTTCCTCGTGGGCTACCACGGCCCATTCGCCGGCTGGGCGGCGGACAACTCAGAAAACATACGCTACATCGGCCATGCTGATGTAGTGCTCTATGTTCTCAGCCAGGATCGAGCCGGCAACGTTTATTTCCACGGTTCGCTGTGGAAATGCCCGCCGGTTGAATGACGACATCCTCCAAAACTCACGAACGCCCCGTACTTCTGTGTGGGGCGTTTAACGTTCACATTATTCGCAAAACCCCTTCTTCCCCATCAACCTCAACAACTATCCCGTCCGTAATCTTTTCAAAAATATCTTTCACATTTGTTAAACACGGCTTACCCAATTCTCGGCACACAATCGCTGCATGACTCAGAATACCACCGTATCGGGTGACTACTCCCCCGGCCTTTTGCATGAGCGGAAGAAAATCAGGAGTTGTTATGTCCGTAATGAGAATATCGCCGACATCGATTTCTGCACTCGCAAGTTCGGCAGCACGGATAACGCGAGCCTTTCCTGATGCGATTCCAGAAGAGCCGATTTGGCCGTGAAGAGTTTTGCGATCGACCTCCCCCGACCCCTCCTTGGTAAGGAGGGGGGATCGCAGCTGACTATACGCATCGCCGAGCAAACGATTCCAGTCAACGATCCAAAATCCAAACTCTTTCGATGAAATAGATTCAAAATACCCACATAAATATTCACCAAAGAATTTTGCATCAAATCTTTTAACAATCTCATCACGAATTGATTTCTCCTTCACGTGCAAAAGTTCGAACACATCAAAAAGATGCTCTGCGGCAACATGATTCTTTGGGTGAACTTCAACCGATTTTCCATCCCAAGAAAACGTCATTGGCTCTATTCCTTCATTGTAAAATCCTTGCGTAAGCTGAGTGTGCGTTCCTGCAACAATCTGCCCAAGCGCGCCGTGCTCATTCACAACAAAAATCGTTGACCATTCTTGATTCGCCGCATGCGGCACAAAGTCAGCTTTGTAATTCGATGGATCGATATTTTGCAGCGCAAACCAGTCCAACGAATCTCGGATCGAAGCACCGCGGGTTCGCAATTTCGGCAACGATGCGTCAAAAGGAATCAAACGCAATGCACAAAGTTCATCGCCACGCTCGTCCACGAAAGCAACGAATCGATCACTTCGATCTGTAACTTCGCTTGCGGGAAATTGCGTAGGTCGATCAAAAGGCAAACCAAAAAGATCGTTCAGCACGGCAAGGCGCTCGCGCTTTTCATTATCTTCTTTGCGATGCGCTTCTGAATCTTTGTGCCCCATGCGCTGAAACCATTCTGTGAGCGAAATCTGCGTTTGATAAAGCTTCGAGAGATCCATAATTATCTGTGTTTCAAAATCGAAATCTCACCGGTATCACAATTCATTTCTATTTCATCACCGTCATGAAGCATTTTTGTAGCGACTTTTGTGCCAATAATGCAAGGCTTTTTCATCTCTCGCGCAATAATTGCAGCATGACACGTAATCCCGCCTTCATTCGTGATAATCGCAAGAACATCTTTCATACACGGAATGAAATTTGCGGTTGTCTGGATTGCGACAAGAATTTTTTGATCAAACAGATTCCTCTTTTCCTCAAACTCATTCTTATCTCGAGCAACAATCACCCGACCACGCAACGTTCCTACTCCAAACGCAGTTCGACCAATCAATTTTTCATCTGGGTGCACGATTCCTTGCTCTTTTTCGTAAAGCCTTAAAAGGAAATTGCTCAAATCCTCCGTTTCTTCCAACTCATCGATGAGCACAAGATCGCGCCCCTGAACATCAATAAAAATGTATCCGTATTTTTCCCGATGTGTAATACGCGCAACGGCGTCAATTGCCTCAAGATCGCGGATCCAAGAAAGAATTTCGGTTACCGAAAGATGATTTATCGCTCGAATCGCGTCACAATCAATACATCTCTTTACAAAAAGAGACTGAAGAAAAATTCGAATAGCATTCTCCATGTCTTCTTCAAGTGAAGCTTTATTGCGCCATGCGTCATGTTCGCGAATAATCTCTTCACTGTCATGCAATTCGTGTTGGTATTTTGTGAGCTGAAGACCAAGAGACAGCGTGATAATAAAAGAAGCGCTTGATTGTTGGTGAAGTTTCATGAGCGTCTCAAAATCCTGAATACTTGCAGAGTTATTTTCTTCATGGACATGCTTTTCTAGCTCATGGATACAGTCATTAATCTCTTTCCATGTTCGAAGATCTTTTTTTATCCAATCTAAAAGAATTTCAGGACGATCAAAAATGTATTTCTTTGATTGTGCGTGGAATGCATCGATGTGCTCTGCATGAAAAACTCTTGTTGGCTTATTCTGCAAAGGAAGAAAAATCGTGTCTGCAAAATCCATCCCAAACCAAGTGCGAAGATGTGTGCGAAAACCAATCTGCCGGCTCGACATGAAAAGAAGCGGCGAGTCTCCTCGCGTACGAAAAAACCACGATTGATCCTTAATGTATGAAACAAGCTCTTTTTTCAACATACCATTTAGAGGGTTGTAATCGGTCGACTCTGAAGAATGAAGAGCTTGCCATTTTCGATTGCCCATTCAATGTCACACGGAAAACCGTAATGATTCTCGATTGTCACACAAGTCGATGCTAATGCACGGACCTGATCGTCTGAAAGCTTTCGCTGCGAACGATCGGCACTGGGGACTGGAACGAGAACACACTGGATCCCCGCCTGCGCGGGGATGACGGAATTGCGAATTAACATCTCTTCTTGATCATTCTGATAGACATCAAGAATCGCCAAATCTGATTTTCGAACCGTATACGAATCTGGAGTCACTTCGCCGCCAACAATGAGTTCGCCAAGTCCCCAGCACGCCTCAATAATCATCGAGTCTGGATCTTTAGTGACAGGATGAACGGTGAACGTAATTCCGGAAACATCAGATTGAATCATTTTTTGTACAACGACTGCGACAGAAATCTTTGTACTGCGAAGATGATGTTCGTTTCTATATGCAATTGCACGCTCTGACCACAATGACCGCCAACACTTTTCAATATTCTCGAGAAGGTTCTCCCTTGTTGTATTCAAATACGTTTCGAGTTCACCTGCCCAGCTTGCCGACACTCCATCTTCCACCGTTGCACTCGAACGAACAGCAACAAAATCGCAATCAAGATTATCGAATGCGGAGAGAATTTCAGCCTGAAGTAATGAGTCAAATTGGTCGGATTGGACGTATAAGTCGAATGCGGCGGCGGTGACAACGAATCCTGGCGGGACTGGAATTCCCGCGTTCGTCATCTCGCCAAGTGATGCGCCCTTGCCTCCGGCAGTTGCGGCGTCGCTCTTTGAGAGAGTAAAAATGGGTTTCGTGTAAGACATAGAAGACATGTGTCGGATCCCTCACATGCGTTCGGGATGGTGAATCAACTGTGAATACCAGGGACGATATGACGCGAAACTTAGTTAGTAGCTAACTTAGTTTCTTTTTCACATCCATCGCTTCTCCTGATTAATCCATTCAAGAATCTCTTCATTCGACTTCCCTTCATCATCGCGTAACCTATCTGCTTCGCGAATAAGCTCCCCCATCTTTACGCCAGGTTCAATGCCAAGTGCAACAAGCTCCTCTCCAGTAATCGCATGTTGCGCAGGACCAGTGAGCACGTCAAGCTTCGATGCTCGGTCGAGTAACCATGATCGCTCCGGAAACTCACGTGCTTCTCCATGACGCCATCCAACTTTACGATTTGAAACATCGGAGCTTGACTGAACAAACTGACCGCGACCGAAGTAATCCGCTTCTGCTAAAAGAAGGAGTTCTGAAATTGTCGCTGGAGATATCGACGCAGCAAGTCGACGAATCGCACCGTCGGTAATAATCAGACCGGGTTTTTGGCTATCAAGGTAGAGCACGGTTGGCGCCATGTGATGCTTCACCATGCCAACAATCTTTTCAACCATGGGATGCGCAACACCAATGCGCGCCAAGAACGAACGTGCTGGCGCCTCACCGGCCGGCTCGTGACCAATCGCACGAATTTTTCCATCAATCTCTTCAGTAACAATCGACTTTCCAAAGTCATGGCACAACGCCACAAGCATCATCATGAACGCAGTTTCTTCGTCACAATTCTCCCGACGAATAATCGCCGCCTCTTCGTCAACAACCATAAGCGTATGAATCCATACGTCACCCTCTGGATGCCACTCTGGATTCTGCGGTGTTAACTTTAGCGGCGGCAATTCTGGAAACATCGCATCAAAAACTCCCAAATCGAATCCCAATTGCAGTCCTATCGACGGCTTTTCCGCAAGAACCAAAAGCTTTCGCCACTCATCTCGTAATCTCTCTTGCGACAGCTCACGCAAACTCGAAACCGACCTTCGCATCACATCCATGGATTCCACATCTGGCGTCAAATCAAATCTCGCAACAAATTGCATGGCCCGAAGCACACGAAGCGGATCGTCCCCGAAAAGTTTTGCATCCACTACCCGCAAAATCTTCTGTTCAAGATCGACAGCGCCATGAAATGGATCGATAACTTCTTCAGTCAACGGATCCATCATGATGGCGTTCACTGTGAAATCCCTTCGGCGCGCAGCGTTTTCTGGCGTCATGGTCGGGTCGACATGCACCGCAAAACCTTTGTGCCCTGCATCGACTTTCGAATCTGAACGCGGAATGCCAAGATCGATCACAAGACCTCCCCCTAACCCCCTCCTTGATAAGGAGGGGGAATTCTCATCCGAACGCGAACCCTCCCCCTTAACAAGGGGGAGTTGGAGGGGGTCGACTCGCAACTTCAAAATCCCAAATGCCTTACCCGCATCAATAACCTCGCCGAATGTCGATGCGATCTCATGGAGCTTCTCCGGCTCAACTCCATACACTTCAATGTCAAAATCCTTCGGAACACTATCGCTCAACACATCACGAACGCATCCCCCGACCAATAAAGCTCGACCGCCAGCAGACTGGATCGACCGCGCAAGTTCGAGAATGATGTTTGGAAGAGAATATTTCATATTTTATTTCGTCATTGCGAGGAGAATGTAATCATTCGACGAAGCAATCTAGGTTCGAGCCAAGATTGCTTCGCTGTGCTCGCAATGACTGAAGTATAGAAAAACTTGAATATACAATCATCACTATCACATCGACGCGCCGGTCCAAGCAATCGCGAGTGCGTCTGCAGCGTCGTCAATCTTGGGTACTTTCTTTAAATCAAACACGATCTTCACCATGTTCTGCATCTGCAGCTTGTCTGCTTTGCCGTATCCAGTCAACGCAAGCTTTACTGCATTCGGCTTTACTTCAACAACAGGAATTCCAGCTTCGGCTGCTAACAAAAACATCACTCCACGAACTTCCGCAACTTTCAATGCCGTTGTTGTACTCTTCGCAAAAAACAACTCTTCGATCACCATTTTTTCTGGTTCGCACTTCTTCAAAATAGTACGAACATCCGCCGCAATTTCAAAAAGTCGATCTGCTGTCTTTCCATTCACTGGAGTCGTAATCACTCCATACGTCACCGCACTCGGTTTTCCGCGCACAACATCAATAACCGCATACCCAAGTCTGCCGTAACCAGGATCGATACCGAGAATTCTTGGCATATGAAGAGAAATCTGCTACAGTTCTGGCATCACGACGAAAAGGGATCCAAACGGCTAAATACCTAAGGAGCCCTTTTCATTTTGCCAATTTTCGAATTACGTCACCACAACCCAAGACTCTAAAACATCCGCAAGTTCATTTCGACATTTTTCCAACGTTTTTGCATTTGCCCAAACGCCTCGTAAATTTTTTATTTCTCCAAAATACGATCCGTCTTCAAGTAATTTGTACCTTGTTTTTGCTAACTGGAATGCAATATAAGTGCTCAGCATATAACCACAATATAGTCGATTAAACGCAAACAGAAAACCCGAGGCAGTCCACCTCGAGTTTTCTGTTTTGGCGGGGCGTGGGAGCCCCGCCTATGGGAGAAAATGAGTTGTGAGTAGAAACACACCACGTTAATGAATGGCGAAGTGAGAGATGCCATTAAGGAATGTCCCCATCGCAGCAATGTGCTACTCAACAGCCGTCTCTTTCGACTCTGATGCGCTCAAATCTTTTCCCATTCCTGGCCCTTCAACCTTGAGCTCGGCATCGATAACAGACAATGGCTTTTCTGGAGCTGCCATCGCAATCTCTTCAAAGCTTTCCATTGCTGGTTCGTCGATAGTATCAAGACCGAATCCTGTTCCTGCTGGAATCAAGCGGCCGATGATGACGTTCTCCTTCAAGCCCTGGAGTTCATCGATCTTTCCGGTGACTGATGCGCCAATGAGCACACGAGCCGTTTCCTGGAAGGATGCACTAGAAAGCCAGCTTTCTGTTGAGAGCGAAACTTTCGTAACACCAAGCAACAAATCTTCATACTCTGCAAGCTTGCCTCCCTTGGCAATTGCCACATCCTGCTGATCAAGCAGTGTTGCGCGCTCAATAACCTCTCCAGGAAGAAGCTCAGTATCATTTGGATTTGTTACACGAACACGGCTCAACATCTGTCGCACAATAACTTCGATGTGCTTGTTGTTAAGCTTCTGTCCTTGTGACGCATAAATGAACTGGATTTCCTTTGACAGATATCGCTGCACAGCGTCTCTACCCTTTGCAGCAAAGAGTGCTTGCAAGTCTAAGTGACCGTCTGTTAATGCATCTCCAGCACACACTTCATCTCCATCCTTTATGTAGAGAGTGAAGCCTTGCGGAATGATGTACTCACGAATCTTGTCTGCTTCATAAACAACAATCACCGATGTTTTTCCAACAGACTTCACTACACCAGCAACATCGGTTGGAACTTTTTCGCCATCCATTTTTGCACCAATCACATCACCTTCAAGAACTTTGTCACCCTCAACTACCTTGATCTTGGCACCACGACCGAGCATGAACGTCTTTTCGTCGACTGCACGATGGCTAACCTTCACAATCTTTTGGCCTGGCATTGTGTCGATAATATGTTTTCCTGTTCCTGCCTGTACAACAGTACGTGCAGCTTTTTCTATTTCTACTTTTCCAGAAACCTCAGCCATGATCGCCTTTCTCTTTGGCAACCGTGCTTCGAAAAGCTCTTCAACACGCGGCAAACCTTGCGTAATGTCTTTTCCGGCCACACCTCCAGTGTGGAATGTACGCATGGTCAACTGTGTTCCAGGTTCACCAATAGACTGCGCAGCCATAATGCCGATCGCAACACCCATCTTCACCATTTTGTTATGCGCTAAATCGTAGCCATAACACTTCTGACAAACACCACGACGAACATGACAGGTCATAACCGATCGAACATGGGCCTCTAAAAGCTCCTTTCCAGACTTCTTTAATGCACGAATATGATCTTCGGTGATCAAATCACCAGCGGTAATGAACGCTTTCTTTTCGCCAGGAATCTTGATATCTGAAAGTGCAATGCGACCAAGAATACGAACCAAGAGCGGTTCTCCAATTTCGTCAGATTCTTCCTTGGTGAGCAATACGCCCTTAACATCGCCACAATCTTCTTCTCGCACCACAACATCTTGTGCAACATCAACCAAGCGACGAGTAAGGTATCCCGCGTTTGCAGTACGAAGCGCAGTATCGGTAAGACCCTTTCGTGTTCCGTGACTTGAAATGAAGAACTCAAGCACCGAAACTCCTTCTTTAAAGGAGGACTTCACCGGAAGTTCGATGATGTCACCAGATGGTGACGACTTCAAACCGATCATACCGATCATCTGCGTCAACTGGCCCCATGCACCACGCGCACCAGATTCAATCATGGTGTAAGCGGCGCTGTCATGAGGAAGCGAGTCCTTACTAATGTCTGCAATTCTGTCTTTAATTTCCGTCCAAATCTTAATGATCTGTGTGTGACGCTCGCTTTGCGTAAGCAATCCTTGCGCGTAATACTCTTCAACCTCGCGAACACGACGATCACCCTCTCCGATCAAGATCGGCTTTTCCTTCAAGGTTGGCAATCCTGCCATGGCCCATGAATATCCAGAAAGTGTTGCGTACTTGAATCCAAGATCTTTCAAGTTATCAAGAATTGTTGCAGTAAACTCTTGACCATAAAACTCCAAAACGTCACGAATAATATTCGCAAGCTGCTTCTTTCCGAGAATTTCGTTTTGGAAACCAATACGCTCTGGGAATTGCTGGTTCACAATGATGCGTCCAGGAGTTGTAACGAGCATGACGCCGTTACGACGAATACGAATCCAGTCTTGAGCACGAATCTTTCCTGCATTCATTGCATAAAGAACCTCATCATCGTCAGCGAATGACTTCATGGTCTTCTCATCTGGTTCGGTGTCTGTACTCGTAAGGTAGAAACATGCCCATGCAATGTCTTTTCCTGGCGTTGCTACCGGTCCACCGAATGAAGGCTTCAACAAGTTTCGAATAGAGAGCAAAAGTTCTTCTGCTTCCTTCTTCGCCTCAGTCGTCAGCGGAACGTGCACAGCCATTTGGTCACCATCAAAGTCTGCGTTGTATGCGTCACAAACCAATGGGTGAATCTGGATTGCCTTTCCTTCAATAAGTGTTGGACGGAAAGCCTGAATACCCAAACGGTGAAGCGTTGGAGCACGGTTCAAAAGCACATACGAATCCGCAACAACCTCTTCAAGAATGTCCCAAACTTCTGGACGATCACTTTCTAAGAAACGGTTCGCGCTTCGAATATTGTGAACATATTCACGAGCAATCAACTTGCTAATCACGAATGGACGGAAAAGTTCGAGCGCCATCTTTTTTGGAATACCGCATTGATGCAACTTGAGATGCGGACCAACAACAATAACAGAACGGCCGGAGTAGTCGATGCGCTTTCCGAGTAAGTTCTGACGGAAACGTCCTTGCTTACCCTTCAAAATGTCTGCAAGCGACTTTAACTGACGCTTCTTTCCTGTTGCCGCAATAACGGTCTTACTCTGACGTGAACTGTTGTCGATGAGCGCGTCAACCGCCTCTTGCAACATGCGCTTCTCATTGCGAGTAATGACTTCCGGTGCATTCAACGCATACAACCGTCGAAGACGATTATTGCGGTTAATGACACGGCGATAAAGATCATTCAAGTCACTTGTTGCAAAACGTCCACCATCAAGCGGCACCATTGGACGAAGATCTGGAGGGATAACTGGAAGTACACGCAACACCATCCACTGTGGAGCAATACCATTCTTCTCCAACGCCTTAAACAGCTTTAAACGGCGCATGATGCGCTCATATTTTGCTGTAGATGACGTTGCGGCAAGCTCATCGGTTAATTTCACAACGGTCTCCGAAATATTGATTCGCTCAAGCAACTTCATGATTGCCTCAGCACCAATTCCTGCGTCAAAAATGTGACCATAACGCATGGACCAATCGTGATACGTCGCTTCTGAAATAACGCGGAGCGGTGTGAGCTCCTTCAAATCCTTATCAACCTGAATGAAGTCTTCTTCAAGCTCATTCAAACGCTCAGTCGATGCCGCTTCAATACGATCAATCTCCGACTTCAATGCCTTTTTGTCACCTTCGAACTTTTCTTCAGCTCGAGTAATGTCACGCTTCACCTCCCCCTCAATCATCTTCTTCTTTGCGCGATACTCCTCCTTCACCTGCTCAACAGTCATTTGGCGAGCATCTTCATTCACGTCGGTAATGATGAAGTTTGCAAAGTACACCACCTTTTCTAACGACTGCACGCCCATGTCAAGCATTGTGCCGATTTTTGACGGCACGCCTCGCAAGAACCAGATATGTGTGACTGGAGACGCGAGGTCGATGTGGCCCATGCGTTCTCGACGAACCGAAGCTTGGGTGACTTCAACGTTACATTTGTCACAAATAATTCCCTTGTATCGAATCTTCTTGTACTTTCCGCAATAACACTCCCAGTCTTTTGACGGTCCAAAAATTTCTTCCGCAAACAAACCCTGCTTTTCTGGCTTTTGGGTGCGGTAGTTAATAGTTTCCGGCTTGCTCACTTCACCGTAAGACCACGCGCGGATTGCTTCTGGTGATGCAACTCTCAAACGAATGGAATCGAAGTCTGTTGACCTCAAGGATTGGAATTTCATGGCCATATGCAAGGTTAGGCGCGACGCGCGTTACGATCGTCGCCGATCTCAATCTTTTTGCCGTTCTTCAAAAGTTCAACATCCATTGCCAAACCCTTTAACTCACGCATTAAGACGTTGAATGATTCTGGAATGTTCACCTTTGTAATAGTCTCGCCCTTAATGATCGCCTCGTATGCCTTTGCGCGACCGTCAATGTCATCAGATTTAATGGTGAGAATTTCTTGCAACGTATGAGCCGCGCCATATGCTTCAAGAGCCCAAACTTCCATTTCTCCAAAACGCTGACCACCGAACTGAGCCTTTCCTCCAAGTGGCTGCTGCGTAATAAGCGAGTACGGGCCAATAGAACGCTGGTGCATTTTGTCTTCCACCATGTGGTTCAACTTGATCATGTACATGATTCCGACCGTAACCTTGTGATCAAAAGCATCTCCTGTACGGCCATCAAATAACGGCACCTGACCATCTTCTGGATATCCTGCCTTCTTCAGTTCATCCTTAATCGCCTGATCTGGAACTCCAGCCAACACAGGTGTCGCCACCTTATAACCAAGTTTCGAAGCGGCAAGTCCAAGGTGAACCTCAAGAATCTGACCAAGGTTCATACGAGAAACCACACCAAGTGGAGTGAGAAGAACGTCGACCGGACTTCCTTCTGCAGTAAATGGCATGTCTGCAATCGCAACCACTTTAGAAATAACACCTTTGTTTCCGTGGCGACCTGCAACCTTGTCACCAACCTGAAGCTTTCGAAGATCCGCGATGGTTACTTGAATTGACGTAATAACTCCTGGCGACAAATTGTCACCGGCTTCACGACTGAAAACCGTAATATCAACAATCTTTCCTTTGCGACCATGCTCCAAGTACAACGATGAATCACGAACATCTCGAGCCTTGTCTCCGAAAATGGCACGCAACAATTTTTCTTCTGCAGAAAGCTCAGTCTCGCCCTTTGGTGTGATCTTTCCAACAAGAATGTCGCCAGACTTCACCTCTGCACCAATACGAATGATTCCCTCTGCATCTAAGTTCTTCAATTTTTCTTCTGAAACATTCGGAATATCGCTCGTGACCAGTTCTGGTCCAAGCTTAGTGTCGCGAACATCGAGAGTTAAGTGCTCCAAGTGGATGGTTGTAAAACGGTCGTCTTGAACAACACGCTCAGAAATAATGACCGCGTCTTCATAGTTGTATCCGTCCCAGCTCATAAATGCGACGCGCATGTTCTGGCCAAGCGCAAGCTCTCCATTCTCTACCGAAGGACCGTCTGCAAGAACGTCTCCCTTCTTCACTTTCAATCCAGGCAAAACTACAGGACGCTGCGTGATTGCTGTGGAGTTATTTGAGCGAACGTACTTATTCAAAACATACGTTTTATCCCCCATCTTCTTGTACTTCATGGTGATCTTTGCACCATCTGACGCAGCCACCTCGCCCTCTTCCTCTGCAACAAGAACGTGACCGGAATCAAGCGCTGCACGGCGCTCCATTCCCGTTCCAATAATTGGTGATTGCGGACGGATCGGTGGAACAGCCTGACGCATCATGTTCGTTCCCATGAGTGCACGAGTCGCGTCGTCATGCTCAAGGAATGGAACCAACGCCGTTCCAACAGACACAATCTGCGTTGAAGAAACGTCCATGAAGGTGATGTCTGTTGCTGGAACTAATTGCGGCTCACCGAACTTACGCGCCTCAACATACTCGGCAATGATGAATCCCTTCTCATCAATCGGCACAGTCGCTGGACACGTTGTTGCCTTCTCTTCGGTAAACGCATTCACATAAATAATCTCATCAGTTACTCGAGATCGTCCCTTTTCTTGAACCACTTTTCTGTATGGAGTCTCAATAAAACCGTACGCGTTCACTCGGGCATAGCTTGCCAAGTGGCCAACCAGACCAATGTTTGGTCCTTCTGGAGTGGCGATTGGACAAATACGACCATAGTGAGTTGGGTGAACGTCGCGAACTTCAAAACCTGCGCGCTCACGAGTCAAACCTCCAGGACCCATGGCAGAAAGTCGACGCTTATGTTCAAGCTCGGCCAACGGGTTTGTCTGATCCATGAACTGCGAAAGCTGTGACGACATGAAAAACTCGCGCACCGCCCCGATGACTGGACGAGCGTTAATGAGTTTTCCTGGCGTAAGCGAATCAATTTCGCTTGTCGACATTCTGTCTCGCACAATACGTTCCATTCGCGCCATACCAACACGGAATCGTGACTGCAACAGCTCACCGACAGCACGAACGCGACGGTTGCCCAAGTGATCAACGTCGTCTGCTTCTTCTTGGCTAATGTTCAAACGAATGATCTCGCGAATAATCGCAATCAAGTCTTCTTTAGTTAAAATGCGATTTTCTTCCTTTGCGACTTCTTCCTCTTCATGCGGCAACGAAAAACGAAGGTTGAACTTATACCTACCAACAGCTCCAAGGTCGTAACGATCGTAATTAAAGAACATTGCGTGAATCAAGCTTCGTGCGTTATCTGCCGTTGCTAAATCCCCTGGACGAATGCGCTTATAAACCTCCTTTAATCCTTCATCTTCATTCGACGCCGCATCCTTCGCAAGCGTATTTTCAATGAATCGAATACTTGGGTGAACATCAATGTCTGCAAAAATCTTCAAAATCTCTTCACTCGACGAAATGCCGAAGGCTCGCAAGAGCGACGTTACTGCCACTTTGCGCTTACGATCGATCTTTACCCAGATAACATTCTTTGGGTCTGTTTCAAATTCAAGCCAAGCTCCACGGTTTGGAATGATCTTTGCACCGTAATGACGACGAGCACGAATGACTTCTGCAGTGAAAAAAGCACCTGCAGAACGCACAAGCTGTGAAACCACCACACGCTCGACGCCGTTCACCACGAATGTTCCGCGTGGAGTAACAACTGGAAGGTCACCAAGATAAATTTCCTGTTCCTTCACTGCACCAGTTCGAAGGTTCTTCAAACGCGTCTTCACACGAAGCGGAGCCTCATACGTGACATTCTTTGCGCGACTGGTTACTTCGTCGAACTTTGGTTCGTCCAAGTAGTAGTCGCCAAGCGTCAACTCCAAATCACGACCCATGGAGTCCTTAATTGGCGTGACTTCGTCGAACAATTCTCGGATCCCCTGATCCAGAAACCACTGGTACGCAGACTTCTGCACCTCAATGAGGTCTGGAAGGTCCATCGCATCTCGCAGTGGAGTGAAATATTTTCGCGTCATCATAACGAAAAAAGCACTGTGTAAAACACAGTGAGTTTATAAGTTCTTCATGTCTGTAACCGTGCGGAAGCCGAAGGATGGCATGCACTGACGAAGAAGAATTTGAGAGTTTCCAGTAGCAGTCAGGGGTCAGCGCACCAAGGCAAAGCCCTGGCAAACGCCCGGAGACGACACAAAGGAAAAGTCCCAAGTGGCGCGAGAATACCACCTCTCACCAAAAGCGTCAACACGTTTCCCTATGAACAACTTTCGTGTTTCTTCGCTAGGGTTGGCAGAGAAAAGCCCAACCGAACTTGCCTTTCCGCTGCATTTCTTGTACGTTTTCCGCGCAACCCAAGCCCTAGAGGTGACAAATGCACGAGCGAAAACTGTTGTGTTCATTCTGCAGAAAGAGCAAAGATAATGTGCTTGTAATGGTTATAACCGCACACGATGGCGTCTGCAACGAGTGCGTGACGTTCTACACGCGATACATGCTTCAAGAGCCTGGCGATCTTGATGCAGCCGCATTCCGAAAGGAGCTCATCGATCCTGATGGTCACAAACGGCCGCCGGCGCCATTAAGAGCTCCTCGGTCAAGATTTAAGAGAATCTCGGACGACGAACCTCGATGTTCTTTTTGTGGTAAACCCGAGCGCGAGGTTCGAAAAATAGCTCACGGCAAAAATGCAACCATCTGCGACGAATGTCTAGTTTCCACAACACAGGTCATCAGGAGCCATAACGATCTCATCGATGGGGACGCATTTCTTTCCCAGATTGTTGGCTCGCAAGAGGATTCTGGGCCGTAATCCACGCACACCCCGTTCGATCATGAAGCCCCTGCGGCGCTGATCGGCGGGGTGTTTCATTTCAAAACACCGCCAAGATGGCGGTGTTTCTTTGTCGCTTCGAAAAGATGCAGGATGAGAACACGGTCTCATTTTTATCCAAACTCATGTACAGAACAAAAGGAGAAAACAACTGCACCGTTTGTGCAGGTTCGTTCAGCACAAGTCATGGAAATGCCGGTCTCATCCCGCAACTTTCCGAAGCGACCTCAACATCGATAATACCTAGGCTGGAGAAACAAGGCAACTACAATCTTATTCTGACTCTACTGCGGGATCTTTTTCTTCATCACTTGCGCCAACTTTTGCCACAAAACCTTCACTCTTCAGTGCCGCCGCGGTCGTTGCTTTACGCATTGCCTTCAATGTTTCTGGATGCTCACGAAGATATGTCTTTGCCACTTCACGACCAACGCCAAGCTTCTCTTCTCCAAATAAGTAACTGTTCCCGCGCTTGTCAACTGATCCAACTTCGACGCCAAGGTCTAGCATGTCTCCCGCAATCGAAATGCCTTCGTTATACATAATGTCGAACTCGCATGTTCGGAATGGTGGAGCAACCTTATTTTTCACAATCTTTACCTTTACGCGGTTCCCGACAATTTTTTCTCCTTGCTTAATCTGCGCAGCTCGTCGAATCTCAATGCGAACAGATGCATAAAACTTCAAAGCATTTCCGCCAGGAGTCGTTTCTGGATTGCCAAACATCACACCAATCTTCATGCGAATCTGGTTGATGAAAATAACAACGGTTCCAGACTTCGAAACAATGCCTGTTAATTTTCGGAGCGCCTGGCTCATGAGTCGAGCTTGAAGTCCCATGTGCGACTCCCCCATCTCGCCTTCGATTTCCGCCTTTGGAGTTAATGCGGCAACAGAATCAACAACAACAACGTCTATCGCATTCGATCGAACCAATGTCTCAACGATCTCGAGCGCTTGTTCACCAGTATCTGGCTGCGAAATAAAAAGCTCGTCAATGTTGACACCAACCTTCCTCGCGTACTCCGGATCCATTGCATGCTCCGCATCAACGAAAGCCGCAATTCCTCCCTGACGCTGACACTCGGCAATGATGTGCTGTGCCAAAGTGGTCTTTCCAGAAGATTCTGGACCATAAATTTCAATCACTCGACCACGCGGAACGCCAAGAGCACCAAGAGCAAGGTCCAAAGAAAGACATCCGGTAGGAATAGCGTCGATATTCGTCGCCTTCTGATCTCCAAGTCGCATAATCGACCCCTCTCCAAACCGCTGTTTAATCTGCCCTATCGCTGCCTGCGCCGCAACTAAGCGCGCCTTAGCCTGTTCTTTTGCCATACAAAAAAAGTAGACGTGATGATTCAGATACTGTTCGTAAAATACGAACATCTACCGAACATCTTACACTACTCTTTTTTCAAGCTCACGATAGATATCCCCTGATCTTCCCCAATATGATTTCCATCAAAAACAACACGTCGATATTCAATTGCCTTTTGCGAATATCGACGCGTCCCCTCTACAGTAATCACATTCAAACCTCTTGAGAGGTCTACTGTTGTTAAAAAAGTGTTGTCCTCATTTACCACAACGGCCCGATGATTAATCTCCAAAGTTACGTCGTCATTCTCAACATGCCCTCGAACCTCAACCAATGCAGAATCTGCACGAATTCCGTCTATTGGATACTCAATAACAATTTCTGGAGGTCGCAACATTCCGTAAATTTGCCATACGAAATATCCGAGCAACACACTGGCCAGACTTCCTAATGCAAAAACTTTTAAAAATTGTGTTGATGCGAACAGCCACGATCGATCTACACGCTGACGAGGCAATCTATGTGGAGTCAAAAGATCTGTTTGGCCATTCTCCTCTGCATAAAGTTCTAAAAAATATGTTTCGTCTGCAGCAAGAACACGCGCATAAGCCTTAATAAAATTACGCGTATACAACGGCTGCGGCAATACATCGTATCTTCCTCGCTCAAGCGCTTCCAAATATCGCCGCTGTATATGCGTCTGCGCTTCCATCATCTCCATACTTACCGCCTGTCCGCGACGAAGCGCTCGGAGCTTTTCTCCGAGAGTCTGTGGAAGGCGATCAAGTTGTCGCATGACAAAAACCATATTCGTCAAAATCGATCATGAACTGAACGCTGACGATCGTCGCCTTCCTCGTCGACAAGCTCTTCTGAACTTAATGGTTCATTCGATTCCGTATCGATAGATACTGTCTCTTCATCAACCTCCGCATCGACGTCTTCTTCGTTAAAGTCTGACTGCCCCGTAGGCGGCCATTCGCTTACAAGAACCTCACGAGGCTTTGCGCCATCTGGTGGGCCAACAATTCCAAGCTTTTCCATTAAGTCGACTATCCGCGCCGCTCGCGAATAACCAATCTTCATTCGACGTTGCAAATATGAAGTCGAAACCTTTCCGGCATCAATGGCGATTTCAATAGCGTCATCAAGCAACGTATCTGAATCAGCAGGGTCGAGTGAAACTCCCCCGGCACCAGTACCAGACTCTGTAATCTGATAATTATAATCAGGCTCACTCTCCTCCTTCAAAAAGGCAACAACGCGTTCAATTTCTGTTTCTGCAACATACGCGCCCTGTGCTCGCTTTGGTTTCGACAACTCTGGCGTTGAAATAAGCATGTCGCCCCTCCCAAGCAGTTTATCTGCACCACCAACATCAAGAATCGTTTTCGAATCGACTTGCGAGGCAACGGCAAAAGCAAGACGCGTAGGAATATTCGCTTTAATAATTCCCGTAATCACATCTACCGACGGTCGCTGTGTGGCAAGAATCAAATGAATGCCTGCAGCACGAGCCATCTGTGCGATTCGAACAATCACGGCCTCAACATCGCGCTTATTTTGACTCATTAAGTCCGCAAGCTCATCAATGACGATAATAATGCGCGGCATGCGCTCCTTGCTCTTTGCATTGTACGAGTCGATATCTTTCGCGCCAAACTTCGACAAATAATCCAAACGCCGTTCCATTTCTCGAACCGCCCACTTCAGCGCATTGATCGCTTCATCTGCTTTTACGATCGGAGGAACAAGAAGATGAGGAATTCCGGTATATGCAGAAAGTTCAACGCGCTTTGGATCCACCATGATGAATTTCAAATCATCTGGTCCATTCTGGTAAAGCAATGAGATGATAATGTCGTTTAAACATACCGACTTTCCAGATCCGGTTGCGCCGGCAACAAGCATATGTGGCGTTCGCTCCACCATAAGAAGCTGCGTTGCACCGGTAATATCTTTTCCAACAGGAACCGTAAAACTCGATTTTCTGTGCTTAAATTCCTTTGACTCCAAAAGCTCTCTCAACGAAACCCGACCGATAGTCTGATTCGGTACCTCAATGCCAACGAGCGACTTTCCAGGAATTGGTGCTTCTATGCGAATGGGATGCGCAGCAAGGGCAAGGGCAAGGTCATTCTGCAGGGCAATGATGCGAGAGAGCTTAATGCCCGCAGGTGGTTTCAGCGCGTATTGAGTAACAGTCGGACCAACGCGAACTTCTTCAACTTCAACGTCGATGCCGAATTGATGAAGCGTTCTTACAATCAATTCTGTTCCGCGATCTATATCTCCAGGCTTCGCGTCCGAACTTTTCCCTTCCAAAAGTTCCAATGGAATTTCTATGGTTCGGCGTTCGCGCGTTGTCATGACATGTTCAGCATTCCCGTTATAAACAATTGGTCGCTTTTTTTCATGCTCGACTTCTTCCTCTGCACCATCTTCTTCATCAATCTCACTATCAATATCAGCATCAGCTTCCTCTTCCATCTTTCTTCGCTCATCAAATGGAACCTCGTCCTCATCGTCTCCATCATTCTTCGATGAAAAACCACCGAAAATCGAAAGCGGAAAGGCGAGCAAGGACTTAATCGATACGTTAAAGAGTAATACGCAAGAAACCAACAAAACTGCCAGAGCAACAATCACTGATGCAAATGTTCCTAAAGATGCTACGAGATACTTCGAAACGAAAAGACCCGCAAGACCGCCCGCACTCTTCAGCGCATCGCCTTGCGTTGCACCACCAGCAAAAAAGATGTTCAAAATTCCGTTCAATGCAATCAATAGCAACACAAATGATCCTGCGCCACGCAAAGTAATGAGCTGCTTGTCTCGAAAAACAACATCAATCGCAATAAAGAAAAGGAGCACCGGAACAACAATTCGAGCAAAACCCAAGAAAAGTGCCATCGAACCGTCTAGCCAAACACCAAAATTTCCAGCAAAACCAAAAAATGACAGAGCGATCACTGACCCAACTGCCACCAGAGCAATCGCTGCAACACTTTGCCGCACATCATCTCCAAGAATCGGACTATAGACTTCTACCGCAGGCTTTTTGAGCTTTTTAGCCATAGCAAACAGTGCGTAAATGCAATGACCCTATTGTACAACGTTGAAGCCTTAACGCAGAGAGGAAAAGGTGCGCAAAAGAAAAGGCGGCCCGTCGTTTAGGCCGCCCGAGTACGCTCACAGATGCCAGGATTGAATCCAAAAATTATGGAGCGCAGTGAACAGAGGCCCGAACAGAGATCTCCACGCCGATAACTTTCCAAAAATCTAAGACGTTACAGACAATGGCGGTATATACGTCCTGGACATCTGATTCCTTATCAACGTAAACCGCGAGAGCGTCTCCTTCCCGAAGTCTGATTTCCGTATCAACTCCAGAGTGCCTGAGAATTATCTGATGAACCAAGACCAGCGAGCTACGCTCACGATTCGTGCAGTCCTCAAAAGAACAAACGAAAAAACCTTTTTTTCTACCCATCTCAACACCTCCCTTTCAACGAGTTGGCTAAAGAAATTCCGCGATATAAATATCATAATATCTGCTTCTTTTCAAGAAAAACCATGTTAGAGTATTTCTGTATGCAAAAAATTCTTCTCATTCATGGCTATGCCACGAAATTAAAAGCCTCAATTTTCAAATCTCCATACTCAGATGACGAAGGGTTCACTGCGTTTCACAATTCCATCGATTCTGGAGAAATTGATGTTTTCCACTGGGGGATTCCGCGATCACTTTCGTTCATACAAGCGTTGAATCCGTTTTCATATCTTTCGCTCTATCAAGAAGAAGAACTGCGCACGAAATCGAGCGAGATTCAGCAAAAGCTTTTTAACACAATCGAATCTTCAAAAATCGAAAAAGTCATCTGTCACTCCATGGGATGCAGACTGCTACTTCAAACAATCAACGCAATTGGATTACCCGGATCGGTTCAATCGATAATTTTCCTCCAGGCCGATATCGATGGCAATGCAACAATATCGAACTCCAATATTGCAAATCGACTCAGTCAAAAAACGCTTACACTAAAAAACTTTCACTGTTTCTGGGACCCAACACTTCTCATCTCATCGCTCCTACACAAAAACATCCGTATTGGACTCCGATCATGGAACCAGCCCAATATTAAAAACCAGCTCTTCCCGCTTCTACGCCTACCGAATCTTCATATGAATCCGCTGAGAAATAAACAAACCGTAGAAAAAATCCTTCGCTCTAGTTAAGTTCCTCGTTCAAAATATTCAAAAGAATGCGCTCACCATCTTCTGCGCGCTCAAAATGTTCTGGATGAAACTGCAATCCATACATCGGCCGACTCTTATGACGAAACATTTCAATACCATGATCAGATTCAGCAAGAACTTCAAAACATTCTGGCAACTCCTTCACCAGCCATCGGTGATGCTCATAAACTGAAAATTGCTCTTGGCTATTAAAAATACTCTCATGGTGAAGAACACGAATCTGCGTTATGCCAGCATGATCTTCTGCGTCCCTTTCAAGTCTTCCACCAAAAGTATCTGCGAGAAGTTCACATCCAAAACAAATGCCAATAAGGAGTTTCTTTGCGTCATGGATCAATCGAATTTCATCTTTTAACCAAGACTCATGACCAACAATCTCAAACAAACTTCCACCAGAAAGAATGATTCCATCAAAATTCGATAATTTCACTCCTCGAATTTCATTCCATGAATAAAGATCGCATTTGCCTGGGATCGCGCGCTCTAACTGGCGCAGAAGCGTTGTCCCGTTGTCGATCAGAAGAAAATTCATAAGAAAAGCATACAATAAAAAATCTCCGACCATCATGATCGGAGATTCTTTTTTACTTCTTCCATCGTGGAGCAAAACGCATGCTCCAAACAAAGAACATTACGGCCAGCGGATTCATGCCTTGTTTCAACATGGCATCGCGGCAAATCTTTTGAAAGCCTTTAAAATCTCCTTCGTAACAAAGCTTTCCGTCTCTGAAACAATACGTACAGTAATCTGGATTCTCACGCTTGCCAGGATCCTTTGAAAAAGGCATCAAACAACTCGCGCAGTTCTGTCGTGTCATAAATTGAGGGGCTCAAAAAATGAGTTTTATTCTTTATTACTGTCTTTATGTTTCTTTACAATCCCATAAATACCCCAAGAAATCAGAGCGAGCGATAAAACAAACCATACAATATTTTCATTTGGCATAATCCGAGATCATTATCTATTTCGCAACGCGCTCGACGTAATCACCGCTTTCGGTGTTTACAAGAACGTCGTCGCCTTCTTTAATAAAAATCGGAACGCGAATAACCAATCCGTTATCGACTTTCGCGTCTTTAAGCACATTGCCAGACGCAGTGTCACCTTTTACTGCAGGCTCAGTTTCCATGATCTTATATTGAATCTTCAGCGGCAATTCCATAGAAATCGCCTTCTCGCCGTGCATGATGATCACAACATCAAGCCCTTCTTTCAGATACTTCGCATCTTCACCAACCATGTCTCGGCCCAACGTAATTTGTTCGTATGACTGGCCGTCCATGAACGTAAGCGTGTCTGCGTCGCTAAAGATAAACTGCATCTTTCTGTAATTCACCGTTTCAAACGTCAACGACTCCGCAGACTTAAAGTTGTTCTCAACAACCTTTCCAGAAGAAAGCGACTTAATACGCGTTCGGACAAATGAGCTTCCCTTTCCTGGAGAAACGCGCTGGAATCCTGTAACAACCCAAAGTTCACCACCTCCCATATTAATAACGGTCCCTTTTTTAATGTCGTTTGGCGATGCCATAAGCTGCAGTATGAATCGAATGAAAGTGATTAGTAGCGAAGTGATGGCGGAAACAAATGAATGCTATCAATGTCCTTTGCTCCAGCCGCAAGCATGACCAAACGGTCAACACCAAGTGCGTTCCCGTAGGTATGTGACGCCACGGATTCTAGCTGAGTAAGAAGCTCTTCGTCAATCGGGAACACTTCTTTTTTGGCCAATCTTCGCTCTTCTCCTTCAAGTAAAAATCGACGACGCTGTTCTGCACTATCTGTAAGCTCGGTAAACCCGTTGCACATTTCAAGTTCTCCAACAAACGCTTCGAAGCGTTCGGCGTATCTTCCGTCTGGTCCGACTTTCGATAATGACGCACATGGAATTGGGAACTCGCACAACATGTATCGCTCTGGCACATCGACCGTCAGCCAAACAACGGCGTAAAAAAGTCGATCGATAATTTCGTGCGTTGGTTCCTCATCAACTGGAGCATCGAGATTGAAACGGCGGCATGCATCAATAAGCTCTTTTCGACTTTCTTCAAACGGAACAAAGCCGATCACTCGTTCAAACTCGTTCACGTAACTAATTCGCTTCCATTCGTCAGATCGATGGAGCACGAAATTAATAAGCTCCCCCGTTTCTGTCATGAGCGCCCGATAATCATCGCCCTGGCAATACCATTCAAGCATCGTAAACTCAATGCTCCATCGTTGCCCCGGCATTTCACGATCTCGAAATACGGGAGCGAGCGTAAAAATTCGCTCCATGCCACCACCAAGAAGTTTCTTCATGCTGTATTCCGGGCTTGTTATCAATCCCATTCGCGTTGAATGCGCCTGCGGACCGTCGGTATGAACGTCAACGGCAAGTGGCGACAGATTCGGTTCCATCCCAGGCGACTTCACTACAATCGGCGTTGCTACTTCAATGAAATTTCGCGATCGAAAAAACTCGCGAATACTGTCTGTAACATCATTCCAGAGTTTTGCACGAAATTCGAGGTCTTGTTTTGTAAGAGACATAGAAAATTCATTATTACAAACAAAAGAATGGCTCTCGCCACTCTTTTGAGTCAAACATTATGTCAAAACGAAAGGAAGAAGCGCGATGATGCGAGCGCGCTTGATCTCTGTAGAAATCTGACGCTGGTGCTTTGCGCACAAACCGCTTCGCTTGCTTGCAACAATCTTACCGAATGAAGAAACAAAGCGCTTCAAAACTTCCGTATTCTTGTAGTCAATCGCAACGTCACGATTCACGCAGAAGTAACAGTATCGTTCATCTTTCTTATTGTGTGCAGAAGTTGTCATAAATGATTTTAAAATGGAATATCTTCTAATTTGATCTCGTCATCCGGATTCGCTGCTGGTTCATCCGCCATTGCTGCCGCGCCTGTGCTGAGCGCTGGACCAGGAGTTCCTGCAGTCGGGCTTCCGCCGCGATCAAGCATGATCATGTTTTCGGCAACGATCTCTGTTCGGTAACGCTTCTGGCCGTCTTGCCCTTCCCAATCTCTGGTTTGAATTCGACCATCAACGTAAACTTTCTTTCCCTTTACCAAGTACTGCGCACAAATCTCCCCGAGCTTTCCCCACGCAATAATGTTGTGATACTCAGGCTGATCTTTCTTTACTCCGCTTGCGTCAGTATACGAACGATTTGTCGCAAGAGAGAAGGAACAGACTGACTGACCACCTGTTGTTTTTCGAAGCTCTGGTTCGCGCGTTAAATTGCCAATAAGCATGACCTTATTCAGAGAGCCTGCCATAGGACAAAAGGATTCTTAGATATTTTTCATGATATCGGAATCGAGGATCTGATCGAGCTTGTCGTTAAGCTCTGCAGTAGACATTCGCGTCTTCTCTACCGCTTCTGCTGGACGATCAGTTCGTGGACGCTCTTCACGTTCTCCAGCACGACGACCTTCTGCATTCAACGGTGGAACGTATGACGTCATACGGAATGTTGCCGCTGGAATTCCTTCTGGACGCGCAACAATCATGTGACGAAGCACAAACTCTGACAACTTCATATCCGTATCAATTTTCTGCACTTTTTCACCGTCAACGGAAACGTACGAAAGAATGTAGGTTCCAAAACGAATGTGATCAACTGGATATGCCAATTTGATCTTTCCTAAGTTCGTAGTCTTTTCTACTTTTCCTCCTGCGTTTGTAAACACGGTCTCAATATTTGCGACTGCGCCGTCAATCTCAGAATCTGAGTACTTTGACGGGATGATTGCGATGATCTCGTAGATCATAAATGGTTGCTCGGCCCACTTTTATGGGCAGCCCCGTGGGCTTTGGACAAGAATAAGTGGCCAGACTGTACCCGAGCACCCCCTTGCCGTCAAGACAAAAATTTGCTAATCTCAGCCGTCCGCCGCGTTCGTATTAATGTCGATACGCAGCGAAGACCCTTCCAAAACCAACTTCACGCACTTACTTTCACCGGCCACGCCGGAATGGAGACCTCATGACCGCACCTGCGACAAGCACCCTTCCGCGCCGATATAAACTAAGCGTAATGCTCGGACAAGGCTCTTTCGGGGAAGTTTGGAAAGCCTGGGATGAAAATCTTCACGCACATGTCGTGATCAAAATCATGAAAGAAGACCTGGCAGAAAATGAAAGCCTCAGACTTCGATTTTTCGAAGAGGCGCGAACCATGTTCTCTCTTACAAAGAGAGGCGGTAAATGGTGCCATCGCATAACAGAGGTTCTCGACGTAAGCAATCAAGAAGCCAAAATCCCCTACATGGTTCTCGAATTCGTTCCAAAAGGGAATTTGAAAGAAAGGCTCCAAAGAGAAAAACCGAGTATCAACGCAGCGCTACAAATGTTTCTAATGATTCTTCAGGGAATACACGTCGCGCATCATCGCATACTCGACGAAAAACCGGCTGGAGTAATTCATAGAGACATCAAGCCAGAGAACATCCTCCTCACACATTCTGGCGAACCAAAAATCACCGACTTCGGCGTTGCAAAAGCAGGACAGGTCATGACAGAAACGGGAGTTCAAGACGTTGAGTCTGGCACCATCGTCGGCCTTCCTACAGGAACTATGGGTTATGCATCACTAGAACAGCTCGCAGACTCATCCAGCATCGGGGTTACTTCCGACATCTACAGCCTTGGAGTTGTCCTTGCCGAACTCGTTGCCGGCTTCGATCCTCGCAACTCATGTCTCTTTCTCGAAGAAACTCAGAGAACATCCCTCAGAGAAGTCCCTGATGACATTAAAACGGTGATTGTTCGAGCATGCAACGCACAGCCGGAAAAACGCTTCCAAACCATCGACGAGCTCATGACCGCTACGGAAGCGCTGATTGCCGCTCATCCGAAAAAAGATGGGGAATCGGCATGGACCGCAAGGGAGAAAAAGGCCGAACCAAAAAAGGAAACTCAGCGGGAAATCTATCCGACCATAGCGCCAGAAAAAGAAAGCGTGGCCCCCGTCGAGATCGAGACGAAAAAAGAACCGACCGTCGAAATTATGAAAGACGACCGGAAAAGAAGTGGGCTCCGTATATGGATCATGTCAGGAATTGATACAAGGCTCCTTGCCCCGATCCTTGTTGTAGCGATACTCGTCATAGTCTTCGGAGTCTTGGCATTCGGACCGAAAGAATCGGTGATCGAAACCGTTAGTGCACCAACGGAAGTTGCAGCATCAACGGAACAGGCACCGATCGCAGCCATCGAGCCGACATCGAACGAGCCAGAAATCGCTCCAGGTCCTACGGCAGTACCGATCGAAACCGAAGAGCCAGCGATTGCCAGAACCGAAGCGGAATCGATCTCTGCGCCGATCGTTACCACCGCTCCGAAATCGGAACCAACGAAAGCGAAGACTGAGGCTCCGAAAGTAGAAGCGCCAAAGGTCGAAGCAGTAGCCGTCACGAAGGTCACCATCCGCAACCCCGTGTCGAGCATCGGCGCGGAAGGAACCATCAAAGTAGAAGCTTCCATTGTTCTGCCAGAAGGCAAGGAGATCGGAAGTGTCACGCTTCGATGGAAAGGATCGGTCGATGGATCGTGGAAATCAACGCCGTTCGACAAAGGGAAAGCTTCGGCAAGCTTCAAAGCGACTGCTGCGATGGGAACTTCAGTCCAGTACTTCGTCGACGTTCGCCTAGCCGACAAGCCAGGCGAACCGAACAGAAGCGCGACCGTGATAGCATCGATAACGCAGTGACCCCTACGCCTCGGAAGCAACTCCGGGGCGTTTTTTTCGGTCACAAGGTTGACGAAAGCATTTCTTATGATATTGTTTCTTGTCCGTGTTTGTTGAAAATAAAACTCTTCTGCCTGCCGTAGGCTTGAGAAAAATTTACGGTTCGGAGCAAAAGTGACAGGAGCGATAAGCTACATTCTTCTTTCATTCCAAAGGACAGCAGAACAAATGATGCGGATCGACCTCCCCGTCGAAGCGCTCGACAAAGCTATCTTCTTTTTCGGATGCTCCCACGGCTACATCATCGATCCCCACCCAGGCACACAGACAGAATGGAAAGTTGAAACCCCCCAAGACAAACAACGTGCCTTCGGACTCAACGCTGAACTTCTTAGCGCCCTCAAGGAAGCCGAGGACGAAGGACGCGTCGGCTGGTTCACCAGAGACGACGAGACTCGACTGGAACACCACGAAAGGTGGCGACTTCTCAACGGGTTGCTCAAGCAGAACGGCCTCAATACCTTCGAAACAGAGGAGGACAAATCGTATAACACGCTAGCGGCGAGAAGACTGATTCTAGAGGCCAATCCAGGCCTCTGCGTCGTCTACTAGTCGACCCTCCTATCCGAACGCATCACGAAAATCGTCTCAAGAAGAGGCGGTTTTTTGTTAATTCATAAAAACAAAACCGCCCACCGAAGTGAAAAACGCCAAACTTAGTTAGCGGCTAACGAAGTTTGAAAAATCACACGCGCAACAACTAATCAACCAAAATATTCGTTCGCAAAAGAGTATTACGAATTTGATCAAGGTCGTACGTTGAATAGTCATTCCCTCGTAAATCCAACGTTTCGAGATTTGTTAGCTGGCCAAGCTCAAGCGGCAAACCGGTAAGTTGGTTGTTTGAAAGATCAAGTGTCTTAAGATGACTCAACTGACCAACCTCTGCAGGCAAGCCAGTCATAGCGTTGTCACTCAAATCAAGAACCTCTAATTTGCTCAGCAAACGGATCTCCGCTGGAATCGCACCAGTCAGATGATTGCCGGAAAGATCGAGTTCGATAAGGTTCGTTTGTTTAAAAACATCCTGCGATACCTGAGTAAGACCACCATTGCTTAAATCAAGTTTCGTCCCTGAAGTCGAACGAACAGCCTCCTCCTGTTGCGTACCCGTAAAAACGTCAGCCGTCGAAACGCACCCTGCCCCTATCAAAACGAACGAAAAAGCAACAGCTAGAAACAAATTCTTCAAAGACATATGCATTGTTATTTTTATACAACAGGCCGTATAAAACTTATCGGCTTAAGACTTGTTCAATAAAAGCACTCTTCCCGGCCAGATACACACTTCCTCCGGTTGGATCTTCTTCGAGAAGTCGGAATTTGAGCGCTTCATATTCATGGGCTGCCTCTGGGTGAGCGCGAAGATAATCTCGAAAAAGAATCTGGCGATTCCAATAACCAAACTTATCTTTTTGCGCGAGAGAAAGATGAAAGCTTACCGGATCACCTTTTCTAAAAAATAAACGTTCTTGCGAAGAAGATTCAGGAAAGTACTGATATCCAATTCTCGATAAGGGTTCGATGAATTGATGCGCGTTTTCAATGGAGGGAATTGCGACCGCAATATCGATAATTGGTTTCGCGGCAATACCCGGTATAGCAGTGCTACCAATGTGCTCAATCTCTAAAAGAGGATCTTCCAGAGTTTGACGGATTAAGGCACTTTCATCCAGAAATTGCCGACCCCATGAAAGGGATGATGACTGTAAAACTTTCATAAGGTTTTGATTCTACATCCAGCTGTCTGATTCTTATTTTGCGCTTGTACGTTCAAGGATTGAAAACCCATCTTGAACCGCGTCGCAGAGATAATCTTCCAGCTGACTATGGTCACCATTCGTTTGCGCTTTGTTTAAATACGTATAATATAGTCGTTTTTGTTCCTGACGAATAACGGCTGGCGCATAGTTAGCCGCAAGCATCATCGCATTCATAAGAAGCCGTCCTACGCGTCCATTACCATCAGAAAACGGATGTATCTGCTCAAAACGAGCATGAATCTTTGTAGATATACTCACAATGTCGCCGCCGTGCTTCTTATTCGCAACCTCTCTCATAACTTCCTGCATCAAATCCGGCACACGAAGGTAATTTGCAGTAGGAACGTTCACGCCAACAATCCTCACTGCATGATTACGATACAAACCGGCATCAGGCCGAACGCCGTTCATAAGAATACTGTGAAGTTTAAGAACAAATTCCTCATCCAGCCTCTCACCATTTTTAACATGGTCAAATAAGTAGTTTAAAGCAGTTTGATGATTCTTCGCCTCCAATTGTTCAGACATGGTCTTGCCAGACAGAGCGACGTTATCAAAAAGAATCGCCGCCGTATCTGGCTCCGTGAGCGTGCTCCCCTCTATGCAATTACTGTGATAGGTAAGCTTTAGAATGAATTGGTCGCGAACATCTGGATGATTCAAAATTTCATCAATTACGCCTTTATATTCTGCCGACTTCTCATGCAAGAATTTCTTCTTAGCCCTAATCTGTTCGTCTGAGATAACTTTTCCTCCAGTCACCTCCAAAAAAAGGTCTTCAATTGCAGTAATCATTTTTGGACGTGGAACAGATTTGCCAGTCCACCAACCATTAAATGCCACAAAAGAAACCCCAATTCTTTCAGCCAGCTTTGTCTGAGTCACTCCCAACGAAGTTTTGATGATTTCAAGCTTTTGGCGCGTAGTCATAGATTAATCTCAAAATAGCAAACTTTATAAAGTTAGTCAAAGTACAGCAAACTTTATAAAGTTTGCCCAAGACCGCTCCTTTGCATCTCTTCCCCCTTTCCTCTACACTTTTTCTCCTATGCAAACATTCGCCATTCTGGGCAGTCATCCAACGCTTTCTTTGGCCGAATTGGCCGTGATGACTGGGCAGAAACCAACCACAACCCATCGCGATGTCGCAATTTTCGACAGCATTGAGATGGATATTTCTCAGCTAAACGAGCGTCTTGGTGGCGTGCAGAAACTTGGCGTTATTGTTGGAAGCGTTTCGAAATGGAACCACGAAGAGTTGGCGACGTTTATTGCATCAGACCTTATCGCGAATATAGAAACTGGAAAGATTTCCTTTGGCTTAAGCGTCTACGACATGGGGAATGACTCCGCCTCTACCGAAGCGCGTCGGAATACACAAGCGCTCGGCATACAAACAAAAAAACATCTCAAAGAAGCAGAACGATCAGCGCGCTACGTTATTTCCAAGTCGCCAACGCTTTCTTCTATTGTTCTCAAAACAAATCACCTCATCGATCGTGGTGCTGAATATTGCTTTTTCATGACGCCAACAGAAATCATTATTGGACGAACAATTGCGGTACAAGACGCAGAAGCGTGGAGCACACGAGACTTTGGCCGACCACGACGCAATGCAAAACAAGGAATGCTCCCCCCAAAACTTTCTCGCATGATGCTCAATCTTGCCGGCATTAACCTCTCACAAGCAACCGTTTTTGATCCATTCTGCGGATCTGGAACCATTCTTATGGAAGCGGCACTCCTTGGCGCAAAGTCCCTCATCGGCAGCGACATCAACGAAGAAGCGATCACGGACACAGAAGAAAATCTTGTCTGGCTAAAAGCTCAAGGCGCAACAGTCCCGCCAACACAACTCGTCGCCGCATCTGCACAAACCGTTGCACCACAAATCGAGTTGGAATCTGTCGACCTCATCGCCACCGAAACATACCTTGGCAGGCCACGTCGTGGATCTGAAACGCGCAAAGAAGTCGAAGATGCCATTTCTTACGTTGCAAATCTTTATCACGAAGCGTTCGGCGCACTTCTTCCAACGCTAAAATCTGGCGCAACGCTCATCATCGCTGCCCCAGTCCACACATTCGAAGGCGCAGACATTGGCTTCGATGCCCGCACAATCCTTGAACCTCTTGGCTACACCCATTCCCCTCTTCCATTCGAACCAATCATCTACCGCCACAATGACCAACTCGTCGGCCGGCGAATCTGGCGATTCATCAAAAAGTAATCCTTCAAAAACAGCGTAACCCGCTGTTTTTGCTTTATGTATTGACCGAATAGTCACTTATGTTATGGTGAAATCGGCATCAACCATAGGAGGTCACATGCCAAACGGGTACGAAATCATCAGCTACGATCCCGGAGGGATCAGCGGCGTCGGTCGAGCCACGATCGAAAACGAAGAGGGCGAAAGGTTTCATACGTTCGTCTCAGAAGGTGGGTTCTTAGATAATCGCACTCGCGACGAACGAATCGGCGACAATATCGCCGATGGCAAAATACTCTCCGACGACGACTAGTCGTCAGTGCCAACGCCATCCTACGGATCGCGTCACTACCGGCAGCCCCGCGCTTCCGGTTTTTTAATTCAAAAACGAGATTTTCCTTTACTTTTTCACGAAAAAGTGCTATTCTTTACGCCGTAACTCGCTCCTTCACCTGAGGCAAAAATGCTGAAGATCCCCGCTCATCGCCTCCTTGTCATCGTTTCAGGGCTCATCGCCCTTGTGACGATCACCATTACCATCGTCATGAACAATGACGACTCCACCAATAACCAGATCGCACAATCGTGCGCCCTGGTCCGCTCCGTCAACGCTGCTGAATGGTCCCCGACCACAGACATTCCGGTGAGACCAAAAATCCCATTGGAAATTCTACTGGCAGAGCCGGAAAAGACGGAGAAAGCCTCTTCGCCCAAAAAGGCTGCAGCTTCGAAACAGCCAGCAAAATCCGCTCCCAAGAAAACAGCCCAGAAAAAACGGAGCGGCAAAATCCAAGAAGTCTCTTTTTACCGGGCCCGCAAAGAAGAGACAGACGATAAGCCCTGCAGTCCAAAAAACGACAAGATCAACATCTGCAATGAGAAGGCCAAGGGAAGAAACGTCTGCGGAACACTCCTGTATCCGCAAGGCACAGTTCTCTACGTCGAAGGCTTGGGATTCTGCACCGTGCATGACGTAACGGACAGAAACGATCCTGTTGCGAGCAGACGCGTCGATTGGGTTCTTCCAAAAAATCTGGAAGATCAAAGCCCCGAAGAGACAGAGGGGCTAAGGATTGGCCACCCAGATCTGATGGTATACGTGATCTCGAAACCTGCGCCAAAGTCGAAAGCTAAAAAAGCGAAGGCAACAAAGAAACACAAAAAATAACCTTCGCTATACGAAACGCCCGGAACTCTGCAGAGAGTCCCGGGCGTTTATACGTTTATGCCTTGCGAACTTTGAAAGCAACGAGTCCAGATGTCACCACTTCCTCCGGTCGATAGTGCGTCATGAAGTCCTGAATCCAAGCGACTTCAGACATTCCTTCTTCTGGCGCAACTTCAGACAACGGAACTTTATCGAGTAAACGTTGAATGTCGGAGAATCGTTGTTTCTCTTCCACGACCATTGGCAAACGATCTTCGAGGTCTGGTCTGCGCATGAAGACGATCTCATCACCAACATTGATCCCCTTTCGCTTTTCGTCGTTAAGTCTTACTTCCCAACACTTTAGTCCCGCTTTTAAGCGATCGAAATCTTTTCTATCTAATCGCATTACTATCGAATTGCTCATAAATAGGTTTAAACGTTTACTCGAAAGTGACAAATGTCACCGTCTTGCATGACATACTCCTTTCCTTCAATCCGCAGCTTACCATTATCTCGAGCGCCAGATTCACCGTTGAACAGAACAAAGTCGTTGTATGAAATAACTTCTGCGCGAATGAAATTCTTTTCAAAATCTGTATGAATCACGGCGGCAGCTTGCGGCGCCTTTGTGCCAACATCAATTGTCCAAGCGCGAGTTTCCATTTCTCCGGTGGTAAAGAACGTGATCAGATTAAGCAACGAATAACATTCGCGAATGACACGATCGAGTCCAGATTCTTTTAATCCTAAATCTGTCAAAAAAGTTTTGGCATCTTCTGCTGGTAGCCCCGCAATCTCTGCTTCGATCTTTACCGAGATGGGAATCGCAAGACGCGACGGTCCAAGCGGCGACGTCCAATCCGATTTTGTTGCCTCCGATTCATCGACGTTCACAATGTAGAAAATTGGTTTCGTGGTCATCAATGATAATGTTTTTACAAACTCCGCTTCTTCTTCCGTGAATGCAATTCCTCGCGCAAGTTCACCTCGAACTAATGCAGCCTGTAACTTTTCAAGCGCAGATGCTTGATATGCCAAGTCTGCATTCTTTCCTGCTTTCATTTTATTCTGCACGCCAGCAACCATTTTTTCAATCGTTGCCAAGTCTGCCATGGCAAGTTCGAGCTCAATCACTTCAACGTCACGAACCGGGTCAACCGTGCCGTCAACATGCACCACATTCGGATCTGGAAACGCGCGAACAACATGAACGATCATGTTTGTTTCACGAATGTTCGCTAAAAACTTATTTCCAAGCCCTTCACCCTTGTGCGCCCCCTTTACCAAGCCCGCAATATCAACAAATTCGATGGCGGTCGGGATACGCTTTCCAGAATTCGACATCTTCATAAGCACATCGATGCGTTCATCTGGAACTTCTACAACCCCAACATTTGGTTCAATGGTACAAAAAGGAAAGTTCGCACAATCAACCTGTTTCTTTGTCAGCGCAGTAAACAGCGTAGACTTTCCAACATTTGGCAACCCAACAATTCCAACATTCAGCATAAAAGACGTTTACAGCCCATTCTACATTTCGATTGACTTTTCGGCAATTTTTCGCTATATTTCTGCCTCCCCAACGGGAGGAAACGCACAAAAACATTTCACTGAAACTTGAGGCTCCAATGCCCACACTCCTCACTCTCGCCCTTTCTCTCGTCATCTCTTTCGCCTTAGCCACCGAAGCTGCTCCCAAGCTCGAAACGCCAGAAAGCCACATTGTCCAAGTCCGAGAAACTACGGATCCGATCAAGACGAGCACCATCGGCTTGGTGCTCTCGTGCCAACCAGGCGGACCCAGTGAGCTTGCGAAAAGGATCAGCTATACCGAACCGAGCTTTCAAGCCGAAGGCGAGGCAATGGCCGCGGCCCTTACCGAACGATCGGACGTAAAAACGCTCGTCGTTATGAAGAATCCGACCGCAGCCGAAGCGAACGAATGGTTCAAGTCCACGGAAAAAGATCTGGACGGGAACAGACACGAACTCATGTTCTTGGCGATTTCGTGTCCCGGAATCGACGGCGACATTGACGCGGAGCGATTGCTAACTCGAGAAGTCGAAACCATCGATTCAGGCGGACTCGCATTCGCCGATCTCGTCGCTGGCGTCAACGCCATAGCCGACAGCTCTGTCTGGATTATCGATGCAAGTCGGAACCTCGGCCTCGACACGGCAACGCTCGGCCCAACCGCCGACGACCTTGGAAAGCTCGGTGCTAAAGATGCGCTCGGAATCAGCTCCAGTGAGTCTGGAATAAACGGAAATGGTGGGCTCCTCGGCGCCACAGCCGCAGTCATCAAAGAAAGCGCTGGAAAAAGGCTCACTCTCGACGGCTTCTACTACCGTGGAATCAAACCAAGAGTTGAGCTAGAACTTTCCACATCAATGGGACGACAGGCCAACGACGCATGGAACGGGAACAAAGAGCGCCTCATCCTTCTCGGCAGCCCGCTCATGGTCACTCCGCCCATCACCACTCCGATCGTCGTCAATGTTCCGAACGTCACCGATGCTCCAATCTCCTCCATAGGCGGGGCTCCCACGCCTGGCTCAAAAACGATCAAGCCAAGAGCGTTCAAGTTCCGACCGAGTCACGGCCTCATCGCCGGCGGCACGATTGCATTGATCGGCAGCGGCGTCTTCGCTGTCGAAGCAACCGGGCATCACGGCACACTGTCGGACTTCAACGAGTTCGGAGGCGAATCGAACTTCGAGCTCCAACAAGAAGTGAGTGCCTACCGCTCCGACCTCGGTATCGCGATCGGCCTCGGAACGATCGGGATCATCGGAATCGGCAGCGGAGTCGCATGGACGATCATGCCGACCAGAAACGGAATCGCAGTCGGAACAACCTGGTAAAACACACGACGAAAAACGGCCCTAATCTCTGCAAGGAGATCGGGGCCGTTATGCTTTTCTTTTCATCGATGAAGTCTATGGCGTTGTTGCGTCTGGAAGTGTAGGGACTTCTGAACTTGGCAATGGGTCCGGAAGCACAATCGCTGCAGCTTGACCGGCACGAAGCGCGTCGATCTTTTTCTGAACCGTTTCATTCCCTGGATCAATGCTCATGATTGTTTCAAGTTCAAGAAGCGCACCGGTAACATCATTTTCCTCCTCAAGAACTGCGGCAAGATACCAGTGCGCATTTGAAAAGTTTGGAGCAAGTGCAATAACGCGATTCAACTCCTGTTTCGCAACATCATTTTTTCCTTGTCGAAGATAGAGAAGCGCGAGCTGAAGCCCTACTCCAACATCGCCTGGTGCACTCGAACGAACAAGCTCCATACTTGCAACGGCCTCTGCGAGTTTGCCCTGTCGTTCTTGAACTGACGCAAGATAATAACGAGCCTCTGCGTAATCTGACTTCAAGATAATCGCAGAAAGAAGTGTATCTGAAGCCTTTTGCAAAGCACTTTCCTGGTCAACTTTTGCTTGCGAAGCTTTTCCAACATCATCACCCTTTGCAATTGGCGCCAACACATCGGCGTACGCAATGTAGCCACGAGCAAGGTCGACAGAGTATCGAGGATTATTCGGAGCGAGAAGAACAGCCTCTTGATATGCAGCGATTGAAAATGACGCAGCATCTGCAACAAGCGGCGAGACTTCGCGATAAATATCTCCACGCAATTCCCAGTTTGTTACGTTCGTCGGCCCAAGCTCAGTCGCACGAATCGATGCATTTACCGCAGCACCAATGAGCGATTTGATGAGCTCAGGATTTACATCTGTTTCTTTTGCAAGCGCAGTCACCTTCTGTAACAAGGCACTTCCGAGATTTCTGTAATACACGTCGCTCCACCTGTTCGCCGATGCCGCACCATCAAGAGCAATGATCACGTCATCAATTCGTCCACCTCCAGCGCTCAACGCAACGGCTCGAGCGAAAATAATATCGGCACGATATTTTGAAACCGTCGTAAATGCTACCGTTAAAATAAATACTGACGTCACTACAAAAATAAGTGCAGCAATAAAACTTGCCCGTGGAGAACGATCCAATGAAAATGTCCTACGAGAAAAAACGATCGAACGAAGCGTTAATGCGAAAAGGATCCAGAAAAGAACGGTCAATGTAAAATTCTGCGGATACACAAACCATGCGGCAAAAATAACCAGCCAGCCAATTAACCCTGGCAAATCTTCTGGATGTTGCGTTCGACGATATGCCAAAATCGCAAGAATCGATACGGCACCGAATCCAAGAATAAATGCGATAGTCGCAAGAACACCAAATGTTGGAAGCGTTGTAAGCATTCCAGAAGATGCGCGATCAAAACGAGTGTCCCAAAATGATGTTGTGTTCAAATCTGCGCTATGAAACTTTGCAAAATCTGCAACATACGTTCCTGGACCAGTGCCAAAAAGCCAATGCCCGTCCTGTAATGTTTCCGTTGCAATCTTCCAAGAACTTGATGTGTTCAATGAAACTTCAGAAACAAAAGGATTACTTACTAGGGTTGGAAGAATAGAAAAAAACAACCCGCTTACCAAAAGAATCATCGGAAGAATGAAACGTGTAGGGCGCGTTAAGAGCACCGGGTGGACCAAAGCGAGCGCGAAAAGCGCAGCACTCCCAAAAATGGCAAGCCCCCAAAGCACAACATAATCAACTGCAAGCAATGTCATCAACGCCGTTATCGAAACAATTACGGTGGAGACAATCGCCAAGGTTCGCTGCAATGGAGAATCATAATTTCCAATCATGACCGCGGCAGAACCAACCAAAGACATTACAATAAGATAAACTGCCAATGCGTTTGGCATGCCAACAAGATTCATCGGCAATACGTCAGAAGAAATACCAAAAAATGTTAAAGATGCAATAAAACCTACAAACGCCGCTCCAGCTACTGCAGCAATAGTCATTCGTCGAACTGTGCGGCTATCGAGCATCTGCGAACCAACATACGCAAGCGCTATTCCAAAAAATATCGTCACAACGCTTGTGTATTCCTGATTTGCCTGACCAAAAATACTCGTATACGAATCTGGAGAAAACACTGCGGAAAGTACTGCGCATCCAAAAAAGATTACACACGGAATCCATACCTTCCCAAAATTTACCTCAACAGTTCGAACGAGCAGCGCTCGGCCAAGCCACGCCAAAATTGCGATAGTCGCAAGAAAATAAAAGAGTGCCTGTTTGTTGATTTCGAGCGGACTGACCGTCCACGGAAGAACAAGGACGGGTACAAGGAATGCAATCCCCTCAAATGTACGTAAAACAATAGCCCGAAGAAGAGACGGAAAATCAATTCGCATACAGAAAAATTATAGAGCACCCTCGACAGAAGGAGAAACCGGATCAATATTGCTTGAAGTTTCTGGTGCAACAGGATCGGCAACAATAGGAGCTATAGGAGCTTGCGATTCTTCATGAGACAAAATTTCCGACTCGACAACTTCAGAATCGACGACTGGGACAACCGCGTCTTCGCCAATAACACCATCAACAACTCCGTCATCAGCAACCGCAGGAGACTCTACAGCGTCATCAATCCCGTCCTCTGGCTCGGGAATCGGATTCGCCTCTCCCGATGTATTCGCTCCACCGGTCTCAATAACGGGAGCAGGAACTATCTCGTCAACTTCATCCTGCAAATCTTGAGACGGCGCAAAATCTCGACGATACGCAATGACTATCCAATCAACATCAACTCCGCTTGATGCCGTACCAGATTCAACAATATCAAATCCATCGACTGTTCGATTCGTAACATAAAGAGATCCAGTTGCTCCGTATGGTGTTACCAAGGCTCGATATGTTGGGTTGATGTCGATAATAGATACGAACTTCGGATCGATGTCGGAGAATCGAACAGAAGCACGGCCATGATCGAGTGCGACTGTGCCAGAAAGCTGCACAGTCATTTCTCGAGATGCCGCAGCGTACGTCTCAACATTTTCGCCAGATACAGACTGTACTAACTGAATTAAACGCCCAGACGTTACAAGATCGCCGCTCGACTCAAGTCGCCACGAACCAGAAGATCCAGCCAATGATCCAATTGCAAGAAGTTGACCGCCATTAAAATTCAACACTCCAGACGTATCAAAATTCTCAATATCTTGAGTAAGCTTAGAAATAGAATTTTCTGCGCCTGGTCCTTCTTCAACTGGTGTACCGGCGTAATATGAAACATTGACGTAAACAACGATCGATCCAGTTATGCCAGAGAATGATTCAGCTGCATATCCAAGAATTGGCCCGGCTTCGGTAGCTCTCATTGCAAAGCCTGGCATAGATGCTGTTGTGAGTGGGTCACCAATGTGAATCGCGCCATTTTCTGTAGAGACAAATGTTGGCACACGACCGGCCAATGCAATAGGATAACTACCAGCGCGATTTTCTCCAGCAAGGAATCCTGGCTTTGTAGAAACAATTCCAGCGACTATTTGGCTATACGTCTCACCAGTCGATCGTTTTACATACTGGCCCTCATCACCAAAAACAACGACTTCTCCTGGCTGGAGTCCATCTCTTGAGGCAAACATTTCAGCGAAGTCATATGAACCCGTTGCCCAGCCAGAAGAATTTGTTCGCATGAAACTTCCACCAATACCAGCTGAACCATCGTAATAAATATATGCAGAATCCTGGACTGCCCCACGATCTGAAGGATAAAATTTCCCCGCGAGTGACAAATCTCCGGAATGACTAATCGAGGCGACTTCAATTCCATCATTATTCGTTACAGACAGCCGATAATCATCTGCCGCAGCAACCGTAGTGCGCAATGACATTTCCCGCGTCTCCGCAAATGCCCCGGTCCATGCAGATCCTCGAAGTTCAAGATTCGCCGAGTTCATGGCAGAAGTCGCGCTCGTTGCTGCCGTTACTGCAGCAATCGCAAGACTTCCAGAAACCTGAGTCGCGGATCCATTCTTGGTAAAAACATCTCCCGCATACCAATGCGGCTGAACAAGAACACGAATTGTTCCGGAACCGCTCAAAAGCGACTCAAGAGCAAAACCAATAATGCGTGTTGGGCCATTTGCTTTAGCGCCATATCCCTCAACTGTCGTTGATACTGCAATTGGATCGCCAACAGAAATCGCGCCATGATCTGTATTCACCTTTGTATCAATCTGCCCAACAAGACCAACCAAGCGATACGCAGGATTATTTCGCAAGTCTTCTGCTCCATCTCCAACAATATTTCCAATAAATGCTGGATTTGTAGAAATAACACCAAGAACATTTTGCGCTCCTAAAGAACATCTCTCAACATGACTCGGATTTAACGAATCTGTACAAGCGAGCAATGACGCCTGTAGCAATCCATCTGTTGTTGAAAAGTATTCAGCAAAGTCAGCACCAGCACCAGAAAATGCACCATCTGCATACACATCACCAGCACTTGTTATGCGGAATTCAGTGTCTGACGCAGCCCCGCCACTCGCAATACCAGAACGAAGTATTACCGCGTCATCCGCACTAGGATCTTCAAAAATGTCTATAACCAAAGCGTTATTGCCAGTATCATCCGCAACATGTGCACTTGTAGTATTTTGAGTAATAATAAGGCCAATTGAACCCGTTCCACCTTTATTACTAATCTTGAGTACATCTCCAGAACCACCGCTCGTATCCAAATTCTCCAATGAAACCAATGTTCCGGAATATTCTGTGGGACCAAGGTCGTCGCCTCGAGTAATGTTTAACGCAGAGCCAGACGTTAATGAATTCAACGTCCACTCCGATGCATTCTCTGTAGTAACAGCGGAAGTAAAAGAAATCTCAGAAAAGCTGCTTGCACTTCCAAGCGTTAACATTCCTTCTGCATCTAAAGAGCCAAGAAACATCGCATCTCCTTCGGCATCAACGGTAAATCTATCCACGCTACTCACACTAACACCAAAAAGCATTTCATTAGCCACAACTCCAGCGACGTCTGGATTTACAGATAATGAAGCACCAGTTCCCGCCGAAGTCTGCGGCGCACCTGTAATGACTAAATTACCAAAACTATTAAATGCAGGAATCATCTTCACCGTAGATCCAATAATAGTAGAATCCATTCCGTCAAGAACATCGGCGTTCATTGCGTATGGCGTAGCAAGCATTTGCTTGCGCGGCAGCAATGATTCTCCGTTAACCGTTACCTGTAAATAAACGCTTGCGTTCTCTGAAAAAACTTCAGAGCCTATGGCCGCATAGTCCCCGCCACCAAGCGCCTCAGAAAATAATCCGGCATTAAGTGTTACGTTTCGGGCAGCAACAGACGCGCAAGTTGCAGAATTATTCGACCATAAACACGTTCCTGCCGTTGGGTCAGTATAAAACGCAAACGACATAAGCATCGAGGTATCAGACAAAGGAACGTTATTGCTATTCAATAAACGCCCTTGATACATCACGATGCGCGGTGGAGCAGCGGGAGTCGCCTGAACACGCGCAATGCCAACATATCCACCCGCCACAAGAACACATGCAAAAATAAAGCTTGCAAAGAGACGCTTTGCAAACATTGAAAAGGAAAAAATCTTCACATCCCCCCTGGTCATACGGGCTTTTTCCGCTCAAGCGGAACATCAACTACCATCGGCTCAGGCTCACGCTTCTGTCGGTAATCAATCGGACGAACAGTCCGCTCTTCATATCCGGCCTTATTCGTAGTCACGAAATATTCGTTTGGACCAACAATGAAACTATACCGACCAAGCGCATCAGAAATCGTTGATTCCACAAGTTTATTATACTTTGGTTCAAAGAGTCGAATGATCGCATTGCCCACAGGACGCCTTGTTTTCACATCATAAACAACGCCCCAACCTCGAGGCTTCTTTGGCCGAGCAAGGCGCCAGAATAAAATGAAAACTATAACCTGAAGAACAACGAGCCCGATGGTGAACAATGAGGGCGACAAGAAACAGGCAACAATGGAAAGAAACGAACCGGAAAGTGAAAAAACAAACTGTAATCTTCGCAAAAGCCTTCTACGGAAAATGTATTTTGGCTCTTGTATTTTCTGATCTTGCGCAACGTCAAGCGGAATGTTCGCTGCAATCGTCGCGTCTCTATCAGTAACTTCAACAATTTGACCCGTATAGACATCAAGAAAAACGCCGTCATCCTTCACTCCAGTTAAATACGTACTCGGAAAAATAAATCCGTTTCTCGTAACGGCAACCCTATACTGTCCGGGGCTCGCAACGAAAAAATATTTTCCGTCAACGCCAGTAACCATTGAGTTCAAAAGGCGTCCTGTAGCAATATTGTATAAACGAACGATTGCAAGATCGACAGGAACTTTTGTCACCGCATTGTAAACAATACCAAAAGCCCTTCGTCTCCTACGAGAAATGAACAGGAATGGCGAAGTGAAAAGAAATTGCAAATACGAAAATAAATTAAACGACGTTGCAAGAATTGCTATTGTTGCGACCGCGGCAGCAAGCCCCAAGGGAACTGCAACATCTACTACTGCAGTTCTGATATCTAACAAAACACGATCTTCTTGCACTTCCTCTACAGTTACCGATTCTACTATCGGCGGCAGAGAAAGCTCTGGCTCTTCTGACTCAAAAATAGGCTCCTCTATTGGCAACACCGGAAGAACTTCTGTTCCCTCCTCTTTAACAACGTCAATAACCTCATTACCGACGTCTTCCAAAAAATCCTGTAAAACATCTGGAACGTAAGCACTGCCTTCAGAATTATCTGAAGGTGATTCCTCATAAAAGTTATCTGGCGGATAGCCAGGGACTTCCGGAACCACAGGAATCTCTGCTACAGGCTCTTCGTCTATTGGTACCTCTGGTACAACAGGAACAACAGGAACCTCGGGCCCCTCATCCGATTCTTCTTCTGGAAATGGAACATATCCGCCGTCTGGGCGGTCTCCTCCACCGCCACCAGGAGACAACTGGGTTGGCACAGTCGCACCAACCGTCGGTCCTCCAGTTGATGTTATCTCCAAAATAAGAGAACCATGATTTCCGATCAAACCACTTTCGCCTTCTTTTAGTTTTATAAAATAGGAATTCACCACTGACGGGTTTGTAATCCGGTTTATTCCGGAACCAAAAGTGTGAGCATTCGTTCCGACTTCAATAGTCACGACGCTTCCTGTCGCTATAGACCCCCCATCCCCAGCACATATTCCCAAGCTCAGATTCTGACCCGTGACTGTTACGGAAACATTATCAGACGCAAGGCAATCAGAAGCTGTTGTGAGTTGAATATAGTCATCTGCAATGTCAACGTCATCTTCGGTTATTGCCGCTAAGTCAAACCCCACAGGAAAGGTAAACAAGACGGAAGATCCCTCGGGAATGTTCGTGACTGTAGTAAAAACAAATTTATGGTTTGATCCCATCGATGCCTGCATGCTCGTTGGCTGATCTGTAAAGTCTATAACGGTAGCAGCGAAAAGCTTACACGGAAAAAATGCGATAAAAATCGCAAAGAAGAAAATAACATTTTTAAAAATAATCCTCCGCATGAAATTATCGTCGACGAAGTACCAAGATCACGCCACCGACCGTACCAGCAAAGAAAACGAGCGGAATCCAACGGATGCCAGCATCAACGTCTGAACATGACGATGATAAAAAATCTGTCTCAAAGGAAAAATGCATCGGACCAAATGCCCACCACGGCACCGATAGTTCGTCACTCGTCCAAGAACGTGTCTGGCCAGCAAGTACACGACGGTGAAGAGGATTGCTTTCTATCGCTGAAAACGCAATGTCGAATGGCCCTTTAAGCACGATTTTACCCTCATCGTACAGTATACCCTGGCCCTCATTTTGCAGCGTAATATTAAAAGATCCATTTTGATTTTTAGAAAAGCTTTTACAGATAATCAATGGAGCTGGAGACCCGACCGTGATAAAGACTAAAGTCGCAGTGCCGTGTGCAAAAGAAATTGCCCCCTCTATTACATTAGTAACAAGGATTGCAAATACATATGACCCAGATTGAACGCTCGAATCAGGGTTCACGATAAACACAAGATCGCTAAAAGTCTCCGACTCAATATTCGCATTTGACTTCGAAAACGAGATCCACGAAACATCATCAGCGGCCGAACCAAGATTCGGAGATCCGTCTTCCGCAAACGAAACATGAACAATCGAAAACCTTGCATCAGTAGACTTCAAAATGGTCTTTTCAACAGGTAGCGTAAAGGTCTTCTGATCACCCTGAAAAACACTAACGTCTATCGCCGAAGGAGCAGGGGAAGCTAACACCAAACCTGGAAAACCCAAAAAAATAAAACACGTCAACACGATAGTTTTAATAAATCGCTCAAAGCGCATATCCCTAGTACTCTCCAACAAAAATCGCCGTAAGAACCTGACTATATCTTCCGCCTGCTTGCGACGAAGAAATCCCAACCTTAAGCGTAACAAAACCTGGAATTACAAACGGGTGAGCAGATTCGCTAGCAACGAGAAGCGGAGTCGATGAAAAGGCCGTATCCTGAGTGTCGAATGTCGACAATGATAATGAAGGATCCGAGGAACGCCCTCCATATTCGCTCGACCCCGATGAAACTGATCCATCTGTAACTCCGGGAATAAAATCCGAATCGGAACGAAGGTCTCCGTCGGAAAAAATATAAACAGAATAGCCATCATCTACGTCCGCAGTTGCTGTCCATCCAATCGTGTGAGTGGCGACGCTGGAATTCAATAAAGTACCAAAATTAATGGACGAAGAAGTCCCCATTCGGTAAACATAGTCGTTTACGCCATCAATAGTAGGGATAGGACCAGCTAATGGAACTGGGATTGTAATCACCGGACTAGAAATCCCAGAAGCCTGAACCATTGTCGTCACCTGGTCTTCCCCCTCATCCTGAACAACTAAAATATAATCGCCTGCAGAAAACTCTGAGGTTGAAGTAACAGTAATCTCTCCTCCTCCTACCAGTGGTGTGTACCGAAGAGCGGCGACCTGCGTGCTCCTATCTTGAATATAAGGGATATAGCTAATAACGCGATTGTAAACGCCAGCCCGAAACCCCTGAGAAATTGAATAACTGTCAGAGGAAGCCGTACTCGATGCCGAATCCGAAATGCTCCCCCGTAAATTATAAGAAGTCGACGAAGAGTCTCCTCCTCCTGAAGAAATCTCATCCCATTGAATCTGATAATTCGTAGAAGTCATTCCAGCTAAAACAAAGCTAGATCGAAAAGTGCAAAATATTGCAAATATAAGCAAAATAAATACTATCTTTTTTCTAAACATAATCTTAGCCGTTCTCTATAAACTCCATAATGCGTCATGTGAGAATTGAAAACAACGCAAAAGAACACACTCTGTGGATAAAGTATGGATATCCCTGTTTATATTCGGTGTCTATGTTAATAATACATATTTGTCTACACCTTTGTAGACAAACTTATTCGATGAAATCGGAGTTTATCAACAAGGTTTCACGTGAAACATCGAAAATATAACTCTCTCTCCGGCCTTGCAGCCGGGGTTTCTCGTGCTAATCGATCGTTCGTTCTCGCTACTCATCTTGAAGCGAGCTCGAATGGAGACTGCATCCTCGACCTAACGGTACGAGGCTTTACGCTGGACGAATAAAAACTAAACGAGAAATCCAGGAGCAAAATTGCCCTAAGGCGCCATTTTCACAAATCCTAAAAACTGTTTCACGTGAAACATTAAAATCGGATGACGGCAAATCTCTAGACGGCAAACCAATTCAAAAATCTCCTTTTAAGGGTTTTCCTCGCAGCTTGCTGCGTTTCCACTCTTAGGCAGAAGAAGCTAATCAATTGAGCCCCGATGCCTCGCCGAAGCTCTGCGAGGGCACAGCTTGCTGCGAGGAGGTTCATCGATAATTTCCGAACAAATCAATTCAACCCATTTTGTTTCACGTGAAACAAAACACCCGCACTTTACATGCGGGTGTTTTGTGGTGGACCTGAGCGGATTCGAACCGCTGGCCTCTGCAATGCGAATGCAGCGCTCTACCAACTGAGCTACAGGCCCAAATTTTGACCTTAGGCGAGATTTAAATCTCGAACTCCTTTCTTTTTCAGAACCAAATCTGAAAATCAATAGTCTCGAAGCCCATTCCAAGATATGTTTCACGTGAAACATATCTTTACATCCAATTCTTCAACTAAAAAATTTCAGATCAAAACCTGGTGACCTCGGCGGGAGTTGAACCTGCAACCTTGTCCTTAGGACGGACCTGCTCTATCCAGTTGAGCTACGAGGTCTTAATCCACGCCTATGTGTCGTAAAATACTTTTACGAAGCGTGCTATACTTATCAAACACGGAAAAAGTATAAACGTGGAGGACCCCACAGTCAAACAAAAATATGGACTATTCATCACTTCTCATAATGGCAATCGGCTTTGCCGCAACCATCGGAATATTAATCTGGCTCCAAACTCGCAAACAAGACGATTCTGGAGTGTCGCAAAATCTTATAGCCGAAATAGCCCGTATTCGTGAAGAATTTCTTCGTGTTTCAACAGAACAGCGCCAAGAAACACAACAACGCCTTGATCGCGTTAACGACCAGCTCTACCGAGGCATCGCCGACTCACAAAAAACCATGCAAGATCAATTCAGCCAAACCTCACGCATCATCCAAGAGGTAACAACGAAACTAACAACTCTCGATGCAACAAATAAACAGGTCCTTGATTTCTCTTCACAACTAAAAAATCTTCAAGATATTCTCAAGAATCCAAAACACCGCGGAATCCTTGGAGAATATTATCTTGAAACACTTTTAAAAAATGCGCTCCCACCAGAGCACTATGCAATGCAATATCGGCTAGGAAAAGACGAGGAAGGAAAAGATTTAATTCCAGATGCGGTTGTTTTTGTAAAAGAAAAAATCATTCCGATTGATTCGAAGTTTTCTCTTGAAAATTACAACCGAATCACCGAAGAACAGGACGCGACGGAGCGAGGAAGACTTGAGAAGCTCTTCGTAAATGATCTGAAAAATCGAATTGTCGAAACATCAAAATACATTCATCCAGAAAAAGGAACCATGGACTTTGCATTCATGTTTATCCCTCATGAAGCTATTTATTACGATCTTCTCGTGAATAAAATTGGCGGGTCGCAAGAAGATAACGAGAACCTTATCCAGCGCGCTGCAAGCAAATATCACGTCATTATCGTCTCTCCAACATCATTTCTTGCGTATCTTCAAACTGTCCTACAGGCCCTACATGCAATGAAAATCGAGGAACGCGCACAAGACATTATTAAAAATGTCTCAGACCTTGGAAAGCATTTCAGAGCGTACTCCGAATTTCATCTCAAAGTAGGGAACAATCTCACCACTGTCGTGAACCAATACAATCTCTCAAGCAATGAACTAAAAAAGTTCACGAAGGATATGATAAAAATAACGAACAGTTCGAGCGACGAAATCATCGAAATCGGAATGCTGGAAAAACCACAGATTGAATAGTACAACTCAACCAACCCAGACAACACAAAATCGAGCCATGAGCTCGATTTTGTTTATTGAGAAATTATTTCTTTGCCGCGATTACCTTGTTCAAGGCAATCATTGTGCGCGACTTTACACGAGAAGCCGTATTCGCCTTCACAATTTTCTTCGTAACCGACTTATCGATTGCTTGATTCAGCTCGCAAACTAACTTCTGCGCCTCTTCAATGCTTCCAGCTTCTAGAAGCTTTTTGAATGCACGGCGCATGCTGTCGATATGAGCCTTAACATTGGCGTTTCGCACGGCACGAACGTTGCTTTGCTTGAGCGCTTTCTTCGCGTTTTTGAGATTTGGCATATAAGAATGCGCAAATATTAGCGGAATCTTTATGAAGCGTCAAGCAATGCCGCTACAAGACGATCTACTGCGATTTCTGGAGCAACTCCACGCTTCATCCCAACATCTAACTCTGCCGCAAGCAGATGCCAAGCTTTAATCTTCGCAAAATCATGTCGTTTTGCTTCTGCAAGAATCTTTTGCGCGACGAATGGATGAATTCCAAATTCTGTCGCAATGTCCTGTTTTCCTGCGTTTGGCCGATCTTCAAGAAGCGCCTTAACCTGCAGTAACAACCGAATCTGCCGAACAAACATGCCAAAAAGAGGGAAGTCTTCTGCTCCAGCCGATCGCTCCTGCGCCAGCTTTCGCAAAGCAAATTCTGGCCTTCCGCCCGAAACAGAATCAATCATTCCAAAAATGTCCTCAGAATATTCAGAAACAACGATCATCCGAATCATGTCCTCATCAATCGGAGCGTCCCCTGCATGCGCTGCAAGCTTCGCAATCTCTGTCTCTAACCGCCATGTGTCATTTCCGACTCGGTTTATAAGAGAATCAGCAACGTCCGGGACAAGAACGGCCCCGTGCGTCTTTGCCCGCTGCTGCACCCAAGTTCGCAATTCCGATCCTGTAAGCATCGAAATGGGATAGAGATGTACGTCTGATAATCCAGAAAGTCGTTTAAACAACTCTATTTTTTCGACTTTCTCCGTTCCCACTACGTCAACAAGAACTACAATAGTTGACGAAGGGATCTTCGAAAAAACATTCGCCCACGGCTCTGCGTCTGGTTTTGTTGTTACAAATGAAAAAATTCCGTCGACTCTAACCATCCGCTTATCGGACAAGAATGGGGAAGCAGTAACAACATCGGCAACATGAGGCAAATCAAGATCATCTTTTTTGCTAAACACAATTTCATCAACGTTCATCCGCGCTGGATCGTATTTCTCAACAAATTTTGTGACGAATTCTCTTCCGCGCTCTTTCACCCGAAATGCATCGCCGCCATATACAATTAACAACATATTCATTCCATGTCACCCCAAGATTGTTTACACGCCACGTCAACAGTAAGAGGAACTTCCAGCATCGATGCGAGCTTCATGTGTTCCTTTACTCCAGCAGACAAGGCGTCTACATCACCGTCTGCCACATCAAAAACTAATTCATCATGCACCTGAGCAATCATCTTTGCATCAAGACTGGTCGAACGAAGCCACACGTCGATAGCAATCATCGCTTTCTTGATGACGTCCGCTTGAGTTCCCTGAATTGGCATATTAATCGCCATCCGTTCCGCAGCAGCGACCAACTGCGGCATGCCGGAATTGATATCCGGAAGATATCGTCGCCGACCGTATAAAGACGTAACAAATCCCTCCTCATGCGCCTGCAGCTTCATCGCATCCAAATAGATTCGAATCCCCGGATGCGCAACAAAATATCGATCAATAAAATCCTTTGCCTCTTCAATTCGTACTCCTGCACTCCGTGAAAGTGCTCTGGCTCCAATCCCATAAAGAATCCCGAAATTAATCGCCTTTGCAGCTTGACGCTGCTCCTTTGTTACTTCTCCCTCTGAAATGTCCCACATTTCCGCCGCAGTACGCTTGTGAATGTCTGCACCATCTTTAAACGCATCAATAAACGAAATATCTTTCGCAATAGACGCCACAAGTCGAAGCTCAATTTGAGAATAGTCGGCGCTCACCAATTTTCGACCTGACGGAGCAATGAATGCTTTTCGTATTTCTCGTCCAAGGTCTGAACGAATGGGAATATTCTGCAAATTCGGGTCAGAAGATGAAAGTCGGCCAGTCGCCGCAATACATTGATTAAATCTCGCATGAATCCTGCCGGCCCCATCAACAAGCCTCGGAAGCGTATCTGCATACGTTCCTTTCAACTTCGCAAGTTCACGATACTCAGAAATCTTTTCAATAATTGGATGGACATCCACGATCTTCTCAAGCTCTGGAGCTGCTGTAGAAAATCCGCTTTTTGTCTTTTTAATCCCCTTTGTTGGAATCCCAAGATCTTCAAACAAAATCTCCGCAAGCTGCGATGGGGAATTCACATTAAACTCACGGCCCGCATCAATATAAATTGACTTCGTAAGTTCCTGAAGACGATCGTCAAATTTCTTTGCAAGTGCACCAAGTCGATCACTATCAACCGCGAATCCAGACTCTTCCATTCGAAATAAAACTGGAATCAATGGCATCTCGATCTCTTCCGAAAGAAGTTTCATGCCCTCCACCTCAATTTTTCGCTCAAGCGTTACCGCTAATGGAAGGAGTGCGCCGATGCGGTCGCCAGCGCTTCCGTCGATAGGAACATTCGCGCCAAGATACATCTGCACAACATCTTCATACGCAAACTCACGATCGCCAGATGCTAAAAGATACGCAGCAACTAACGTATCAAACATCGGCACAATTAAAAGATTCTCAATCGCAATATCGGCCTTGGCAAAAACATGAAACATCGACTTTACATCATGCCCAACATAAATCTTTGACGCTGAAAGAAACTTCACAATCTTTTCAATGTCACTTTTCGAAGGATCTTTTATTGAAAACGTATTTCTTCCGTCCGTCACCGCAATCGATGCAATCCCACCACCAAAAAGATCTTGTGCTTTTGTTTCGATCAATACTCCAACGCGATCAAGCGAAAGGTCACCGAGTGAAGCGTGAGGCAACGAAGCATGACGCTTTGACGTAAATCCAGTGCCCGTCGATTTCGGCTGAGCCACGCTTCGACTCTCGCGTCTTTCCTCTGGCGACTTTTCATACTTTCTTAACAACGTCTTAAACTCAAAATCTCGCAACATTGGAAGCAGCTCTTCTTCTTTTACTTCTCGAACCTTTGCATCATTAACCAAGAAATCCTTCAACGGCACATCTCGAACCACCGTCACCAGTCGCTTCATCTGCGCCGCATTCTTTTCTTGCCCTTCAAATTTTCTTGCAAACTTTTCCAACAGTTCGCCACGCTTTAACGCAGCAAAAATTCCATCGACTGTTTCATGCTTCAGTAAAAGCTCAAGCGCGGTCTTCTCACCAATCCCAGCAATGCCCGGAAGATTGTCCGACGTATCTCCGACTAATGTTTTGTAATCAATAAGTTGCGTTGGCAGCAATCCATATCGCTCTTTCACTGCGTCGATGGTGTATCGCTTGGTCACCGAAAGTCCTTTCACGAAAAATACAACCTCTGTGTTCTTTGAAACAAGCTGCAGCGAGTCCAAATCCCCGGTCACGATTAACGTCTTCATTCCATTCTTTTCATTCATCGCGCTGATGGTTCCCAAAATATCATCGCCCTCGAACCCCGGCACCGATAGTGATGGAATACCGTACGGCTTCAATAATTCTTGAATCATCGGAATCTGGTCATAGAGCTCCTGGGCCTTCTTTTCCCGCGTTGCTTTGTACGGTTCGTATTCCTCATGCCGAAACGTCCCGCCTGGTAAGTCCCATGCCACAGCCATGAAATCCGGCTTCAATTCCACTCGCATCTTTTCCAAAACCATCGCAAATCCATATACCGCATTCACTACTCGTCCATCTGCAGTCGACAGTGGCGGTATGGCATGCCAAGCGCGATGCAAAAGCGCATTTCCGTCTAAAATAACAAAGATTTTTTGGTCCGTAGACATATGCCGCCATTGTATCGGCAATCGATAGAAAGCGGAACGAGCTTTACAAATCTCTCTCTTTTGCTTATATTTACCCGTCGAAAGACAAAACTCAACGACTCAAAAACCACACTTCCGCAGGAGAAACATCATGATCGTACAAAAGTTCGACTACCGTGACCCAAGTTCGATTCCTCAAAAGAAAATGTTCATTCACATAGCGTTCGGAGACGCAATTCCACAAATTCTTTTCTACAACAGCCAAAACTCCGAACCCTCGAAACAAGACTTGACGATGATCGGAAGGGCTTTCTTTCCCTCAGGAACAGAACTCTACGGTCGCGTCCTTACTATCCCCCACGATCCCGCCGAGGGCCGACCGCCGCGACGTGGCTTGAAAAGCTTCAACGTCATCTGCGTCATTCATCCAAGCGCGATTCACTACGAATTCACGCTCGAAGATGGACGAACCTGTCATCTTCTTCAGGCGAGTTCTGAGATGTTGGGTAGTATCAACTTCATGGACCTCTGGGGTCCAAGCCCGCAGGATCCGATGGGAGAAGTCGATTTGAGTGGTCTCAATGTGGATGTTATAGTCATGGCCCATGGCGAAGGAGGCCTCGTGCCAACGGAGAGGTTCAACAACTTCGCGTCCGTCGACAACGTTCGGACGCCAGAACCTAAGGGTCCTTCGCCCTCCGAACCGCCTCGTGCAAACTGGTTCGCGCGAATGATCGCATGGATCCTCGTCGGGACCGGATAACAACTCGAGCGTGTTCGGCAAGGAACAGAAAAGAGCGCCCCGGCGCCATTCTGCTCCTGCCGGATGCGCTCTTTTCTTTTGAGCTGATTCACTTCTCATTTCCCAAAAAAACTGCTAAACTCTCCCGGAAAAGAAAGTCGGTGCCGTGTGGCAAAAGGTATTAAGTTTGGTTAGCGACTACGAGGCTAACCAAACTTGGATACCTTTTGCCCTGGTAGCTCAGTTGGATAGAGCAGGGGACTTCTAGGCCCAAGGTCAGTGGTTCGATTCCACTCCAGGGCACCAGACTTTCTACACAAACAAAAAACCTCCCGAATAGGGAGATTTTTTAATGGGGCGACTAACGGGGATCGAACCCGTGTAGCCGGGACCACAACCCGGTGCTCTACCATTGAGCTATAGCCGCCACAATCGTCGAACGAACGGCAAAATACCACGAACAATACACTCAATCAAGCTTTTGTAGCTCCTTTGTCATGAAACTTCTGATGAACTCTCTTCAATTCTTTATCCGTAACATGCGTATAAACCTGTGTCGTAGTAATCGACTCATGGCCAAGGAGCGACTGGACAGAGCGAATATCGGCGCCATTTCGGAGAAGATCGGTAGCAAAAGTGTGACGAAGGGTATGAGGGGTGACAGGTTTCGTAATGCCGGCAAGTCGCGCGTAGCGGTCAACAATACGCTGCACCGATCGAGGAGTAAGCGGAGCCGCTTCTGGTGCCTGATTCTTTGCTCGATCGTGACGAACAAAAAGAAACTGCGAAACGTCATGACGGTGATCGATATAAGCTTTCAGGGCTCGCTTCGCTGCGTCGGAAACAAAAACAATTCTGTGCTTGCTTCCTTTTCCTTTGATTGTGAATTCATCACGTTTTAAGTTCACTTGTTCTATCAGAAGCCCTGCACATTCAGAAACACGAAGACCCGTTGAAAACAAAAGTTCAAGGATCGCCTTGTCGCGCAGTCCAACGATCGTTTCATCTTCACTCGGCCCAGACAAGAATCGAGCAAGCTCTTCTGGTTCAAGAAACATCACGTGACGTGATCCTTGTTTTGCGAGTTCGATTTTATCTGCAGAAAGCGTCTTTATGTCTCGTTTTGCAAGATATTTCAAGAATGCTCGAAGAGCGATGAGATGATAGTTCTGTGTGTTTTTCTGCAGCGACTCTTCATCTCTTCCCGCGATTTCGCGATTCAAATACAGCCGATACTTTCGAACCATCTCTAGTGTTATTTCTCCCGGATTTGGGTCTTTTGCCCAAGTAGCAAATCGATCGAGATAGAAATGATAGTTCCGCGTGGTTTTTTCACTCCTTCCGCGCTCAATCTCAAGATACTCACAAAATTCCTTCATTAACGTTCGCATTCCCTTTGCCATATTCTCTATTGTACCGCTTTTGCGACACAAAGTAGACGAAGCCATTGATCAATATAGGCATTTTGTGCTAATCTCATCCGTCCTCATGACTCCAACATACAACACGAACAGAGAAAGGAAGGAACATTGGGAGAAAAGACCATTGTCACCCATGAGCTTTATAAAGAAAGGCGCGTGGCTATCTTTTCCGGCGTAAAGCTCAACAACCACAACGGAATAGTCAGAATAGGAATACAAAGAGTCACTCAAGACAAACTCTGTGGCATAAGAATACTCGCCCCGGGCTGCAGCAAGGAACATGACATCGCCTTCGAAAAAGTAAGAATTGATCGCGGACTAATCGACGGAAGGTGCCACTTCGACCTAACCGGAGCCAAAAACCTCGATGACCCATACACCTGGGCGATTAACTTCATTGGAACGCTTGTCTTCTGTATAAAAGATGGTGAAATAGCAGCAAAATTCACTATCTTTAGAACAGAGTTCTGGCTTAAAAGTCCAGAATTTGAAGAGTTCTTGGCCCGGACCTGATCCTGTGACAAGCGAGGAAGTGCGGGGAAATAAAATCCACCGTCACAACGCAACGCGTCCAACTGCAGAAGCTACTACGGCTTCACGGTCTGGGCGCGTTTCTGTTTTTAAGAAAGGTCTGACATTCCGAAAATTTGATGGAGATTTTGATGAATTGTTTTACGATATTGATCTTCGACAGTTCCGATTCGACCGATGGCACAGCGAGTATCAAGTGTAGAAAGTTTTGAAAGGCAGAGAACGGAATCTACTCGTAAGCCGTTTTCTTCAGACTTCAGAATGCTCACATCAAACTCGCCAATCTTTTTCACCTTCGACGTCAAAAATGCCACCACCATGTCTCCCTGTTTTTCGTCAACGAATAAGACGAGCGCCGGTCGAACTTTCTGGCCAGAAAGATCGGAAAAGGGAAATGGAGTCAGTACAATGTCCCACCTAAACATAAGCCTCTTTTACATCGTCACGCGAATACAGGTCTGGTTCGTCCTTAAGAAAGTCGAAACTCGACGAATTCGCGTTAATATTTGTAATATCGCTCAAAGATTTATTGTAATGTTCCGGGAATCTGATAATGATCGCATCGTGATGACTGTGCCTGCCAACAACAAAGACTTCGTTTTCATGCCTAACCTCGTCAATGATCTGTTTAATATTTTTTCGAGCAACTGTTGTGCTGACAACTTTCATATGTACAAAATGTACAAAAGAATGAAACCAATGTCAAATCCTTGCGCCTTTTCCATTTTTCCGCTACCCTTAGCCGCGTCAATCATATCGTTCGCCTAGGTTTGAGGATTGAGCTCCTCGTTCTCAGACGATCGAATAACTTTTCACTACTATGCTCGACAAGTCAGCGAAGGAAAAACTTATCAAGAAGTTCCGCACTCATGACTCAGACACTGGATCGCCACAGGTACAGATCGCGATTCTCAGTGCTGAAGTGAAGGAGCTTACCAAGCACTTAAAGACTCACCGCAAGGACTTTAGTTCCCGCCGCGGCTTGGTCAAGAAAGTTGCAGAGCGCCGTCGTTTGCTCAAGTATCTCGAGCGTGAAAACGCCGTAGCGTACGCAGAGCTCATTGAAGCGCTTGGATTGAAGAAGTAACATTTTCCCCGTGCCGATGGCGTCGTGATACGATGTTCAGCGGCACGGGTTTTCAGTAACATTCACCATTTTTTATTATCTTTTTGCCAATTTTTTATGGCACTCCTTGATACCTCGTCTCGCCGCGTCGGCGTTTTCATCGACGTTCAAAACATGTATTACAGCGCACGAAATATTTACGCCGCAAAAGTAAATTTCGGCGCGATTGTGCAGTCTGTCGTCGGTGATCAAAATCTTATTCGGGCAATCGCCTACACAATTTCTACCAAAACTGGAGAGGAACGTCCCTTTTTTGAAGCGTTGCAAAACATCGGTCTTGAAGTCAAAACCAAAGAGCTCCTTGAATACGATAGTGGCCACAAAAAAGGGGACTGGGACGTTGGAATCACCATCGACGTCGTTCGTATGCTGGACATGCTCGACGTTGTTGTGATGGTTTCTGGAGATGGCGATTACTGCGCGCTTGCTGAATATGTTAAAAATCACGGCCGGATTTTCCACGTAGCCTCATTCCGTGAATCAACATCAAGCATGCTCGTAGAGGCTGCAGACATTTACACAAACCTTTCTGCGGAACAAAAAGTCTTCCTTCTGCGCGACGTCCATCATCGAACTCCGGAACGACGCATCGGCTCAACAACAGACACCTTCGACGATGTCATTGCGGAACAATTCGCGAATAAAGCCATTCTCGTTCCAAAAGTCGAACCAAAAAAATCCCCATCCACATCAACGGCGCCAATATTCACTCATTCATTCAAGAAAGGTTCGTCAGAAACAAAACGTCGTGGTCGACCGCGAAAACAAAACAACCAAAATCAAGGGTAACGCTTGAAATGGTCGAAGGATCTCGAACGCGCCCACCGTATGAAGCGGGAGCGCTCGAGATCCTTCCTCACGTGAGGACGTCATCTCTATTCTTTAATTCTTCCGGCATAAAACATCGAGTACTTCATCGCCAAGGCGCGATTGAGTCCTTTGGTTTTTTGCCGGCATCACAATATGACACAACACCCAACGTTCACCGTTGACTTCGGCGGCAAGCCACTCACTATTCAGATCGGAAAGTTCGCACGCGCATCAAATGGAAGCTGCACCGTGCAGTACGGAAACACCGTTGTTCTTGCAACCGTAGTCATGAGCAAAGACATTCGTCCGGGAATGGATTTCTTTCCGCTCATGGTCGAGTTTGAAGAAAGGCTCTACGCCGCAGGACGCATTAAAGGCTCCCGCTTTATTAAGCGCGAAGGCCGTCCAACCGACGAGGCCGTTTTAAACGCACGATTTATTGATCGTGCCATTCGCCCGCTCTTTGACGAACGCATACAAAATGACATTCAAGTCATCGTCACTGTTCTTGCATTCGACGGAGAGAATGACGCAGACATTCCTGGCCTTATCGCAGCATCATGTGCATTGCATATTTCCGACATTCCGTGGAATGGCCCAATTGCTGCCGCTCGAGTAAATAGCATCGAAGGTCAACTCATCGTAAACGGCTCATATGCACAACGTGAACTCTCAACATTCGACGTTGACGTTGCCGGTACGCCAGAAAAACTTCTCATGATGGAAGCAAGTGCAAACCAAGTCCCAGAGGCAGAAATTCTTTCCGCTATCGAGTTTGGCCAAACACAACTTGGTGGCATTATCGACTTATTAAATAAAATTCGCGCAGAGGTCGGAAAAGAGAAGATAGACCTGTTCACACCAAAAACTGAAGCTGCAATTGCCGCATTGGCACACAAAGACGACATCATCGCCAAAGCAAAGACGATGACACTTCCTCTCATCGATGAACTTTTCTACAGCGCACCAAAAGCATCAAAGCTAGAGCGCGCAATCGCAAAAGATGAAATGAAAAAACGGCTCATCGACGCATGTAAAATCGCTGGAATGAACGATGACGATATTCTCATCGCGAAAGGCACGGTTCGCAACACACTCGACGAAGAAGTCTCTCGACGAATCTTGGAGGAAGGGAAGCGTGTGGACGGACGAGGACTTGATGAGATTCGTCCGCTTCTCTCTGAAGTCGCACTCCTGCCATGCGTTCATGGAAGTGGTCATTTTATGCGCGGCGAGACACAAGTTCTCTCGGTATGCACCCTCGGCGCTCCTGGAGACAAACAAACACTCGATGGTATGGAGCTGACTGGAGAAAAACGGTTCATGCATCACTACAATTTCCCTCCATTCTCCGTTGGTGAAGCAAAACCACTTCGTGGAACAGGTCGACGGGAAATTGGTCATGGCGCACTGGCGGAAAAAGCTATCGAGCCAGTTCTTCCAGACGCAGCAACATTCCCATACTCAATCCGCGTTGTTTCGGAAGTTCTTGGTTCGAACGGATCAAGTTCAATGGGCTCAACTTGCGGAACAAGCCTTGCGCTTATGGATGCCGGCGTTCCGATCACAGCTCCAGTTGCAGGTATCGCTATTGGTCTTGCAAGCAATGGGAAGAAATACCAAGTGATTACTGATCTTCAAGATCTTGAAGACGGCATTGGTGGAATGGATTTCAAAGTCACCGGAACCGAGGCCGGAATCACCGCGATCCAGCTCGACACAAAAACCGACGGACTTCCACGCAACGTCGTTATTGAAGCAATAACAAAAGCGCGAATCGCGCGCGTACAGATTCTCGATGTCATGAAGTCTGCAATCGCAGCTCCACGCCCAGAACTCGCACCAAATGCGCCAAGAATTCTTAGTCTTCGCATCAATCCAGAGCGCATTCGTGACGTTATTGGCTCTGGCGGAAAAGTCATTAATGAAATCATCGCAAAGACCGGCGTTACTGCCATCGATATCGAACAAGATGGCTTAGTGATGATCACCGCCATAAATGGCGAAAGCGGAAAAGCTGCATATGACTGGGTTTTCAATCTCACCCGAGAAGTCGTCGCAGGCGAGCTTTTCGACGGAGAAGTGGTTCGTCTTATGGACTTTGGTGCATTCGTTCAAATCCTTCCGGGAAAAGACGGCATGGTTCACGTATCTGAGCTTGCGCCGTGGAGAGTAGAAAAGGTTAGCGACGTGGTAAACGTTGGTGACAAGGTGAAGGTTAAAGTTATCGAGATCGACGAGAAGGGTCGCGTGAACCTATCAATGAAACAGGCCGAAGGAAATAACTATACCGACGAAATGCGCGCAAAGGCGGCGCAGAAACCACAAGGCGCAAAACCAGCAGCAGCTCCACGACACTAAACTCAGCATTCTTTGTGGAACAGTTCCTTCATATCGCGCTCGCACAAGATCCCACCCGCCAAACATTCTGGCGGGTGGTTCGCGTTTTTGGTGCTATTTTCTGCGTCTGGATTGGCGTAATTGGCATATATCGCCTTCTATTCACTTGGAACGCCGTTGTTCCAATAGAACGCTCAACCCACATTCGAATCATAAAAACCGAAAAGAACATCGCAAATTCTCGAATTGTTACAAGAGGACTTGAGGTTATTCCCGGCATTCCCACGTCTATAACCGATTTTCTCAACCAAAGCTCACGAGTACTAAACATCAGCGTTGCCCATGACGGCACAGTCACCGTAATCCTCGATCGAAAAATCTCAGAAGCTGAAAGCGCTGCATTCGTCGGGTTTGGCGCGAGTGTATCAACGAGAAATAACGAAACGATTCTCACGAATGCATCGACAATTCCGGAGATTCGTCACAGCTTCTTTTCAGGTCTCGTTTCAACGCTGTTTCTCAATGACGATGGAATCATCACAACAACAGAAGGATCGTCAAATATCTCCGTCGACACAAATACAATTACCATCGATCATCTTGTTGCGCTTACTCCACCAGAGATCGACACGGTCATAACTGCAGACACGCTGTTATTCGCATCCTTCTCCCCGAAAGACATCGAGGGGCTAACAAGTAAAGTCTTTACGCAAAATACGCCAGGACTTCTTTCGCTCTTCACCGCGGCAACGCACAATGGCCTTTCCGCAATACTCCGCGGAACAACAGACTCTCTCCGTTACACATTTGCATTTCCAATAACTGAAAACTCTCGAGAATACGTTAGCGAGATGTCACTTCGTGCTGCAGCAAAAGAACTTGTAGAAATTCCTTCCATTAACGGAATCGTCGACTATCTTAGCGACGGAAGCAGAACCATTGCACTTCGATCACGAGAAGAGGCGACTCTTGTTTTCCGAGATGAGTCACCATATCGATTCCTTACCGCTACGTCATTAAACAACTCGGTGACTATGACAGAAACTCCTGCGTTCCTCACAATAAGCAACGACGCTTCTGCAACAAATCTCGCGACGCAACCACAGTGTCTCTCGAATGCGGTCGCATTTGTCACTCCAAAAGCACTACAAACTCTCTATCCAGAACAAATACTTTTTACTCCACAAACTTTTTTTAAGCTTTTTTCTCGCGCATCAGCCATTGCGAGTTCGACGTCGATGACGCGCATGTGTTTATAAATAAAATGTGTATAAAGAAATCGCGTATACTAAAAGCAGCTCTTTCTACAATCCCTTTGAATGATGAGGGGGAAATCTTCCGAAGCTTCATAAAGTTTCGGGAGGTACCTCACTGCTGTACGAGCATAAGAAGCATTGGGTGTCCGTGGTGAGACTGGAATGTACATTGCCAACCCACGCTAACCCGTTTGCTGGTAGAGCAGACAACTATGGAGAACGTCATTGCATGACGTCTGTGCGGTGTTGAGCACTGTTGATCATCCTTGTTATGATCGACCAATGCCCAACGCCCCCACAAGACCGATTCTCAATCTCCAACTCCCAAGCGGGCGTACCCAGGAATAAACTCTGCATCTTATGCAATGTTCACAAGCCTGAAGGACGCCCTCTTGCTATTTTTACTCATCTTCTCTATCGTAAATAGATATTGTTAATAAACGTATGAAAGCTGCATTCTTGAAAGAAATGGAAACCACTCTTCGAACAGAGCTTGAAAAGCTAACTGGCGAGCTTGAACGTGTTGCGCCTCAAGTCACAAAAACTGATGCTTTTGATGCAGACTACAACACTCTCGGCGACAAAGAAGATGAGAGCGCAGACAAGGCCGCAGAGATTGGCGACAATCTTTCCTTAGAGAATGAACTTTCTTCCGCAGTTCGAGATATTCATTCCGCACTGAAGGCAATCCAAAACGGAACATACGGAACGTGCAAATACTGCAAGCAACTCATCGATGAAGCGCGCCTAAAGGTAAGACCAACATCAACATCGTGCGTCGCCTGTAAAAAAACTCTCACCCAAGAAATCTAGATTTCACCACACATCGAGCGAAGAGCTCGATGTTTGATCTATGCGAAAGAGCACTGTCGTTCTCACACTTGGTGCAATATCTACCATCGCGCTCATCGATGGCGCCTGTAAATATTTCGCGCTCACAACGTTCTCCGATGGCTCTACGCGGAATACACAATCAGTGATCGCCTTCGTTCTGCACAAAAATCCAGGCATTACATTCGACATTCCTATTTCCATTTTTATTCTTGCTCCGATAACTTTAGCGATTCTCTTTGTTCTTGCAAAAAAGGCTCTGGAACTCAAAAAAGAACAGCCACTCATAGCACTTTCGATCGTATCGATAATCGTTGGCGCGACAGACAACTTCATTGACCGAATCATTCATGGATTTACTACTGATTACATCATGCTTTTTCAAACATCCATCATCAATCTCGCAGATATACTCATTCTTGTTGGGGCGATAATTATTCTCGTGTACTATAAAAATACTCCCCAAAAGCGACCCGCCTAAATCCAAAGCTCCCCGCTTTGATTATGGGATCATTTTGCACACATTCAGCAGCGCTCTTTGGCTTATCCGTTACACCAGTAACCGTTGAAGCAGACATTTCTTCAGGACTACCGCGATTTCATATTGTCGGGCTTCCAGACGCTGCAGTCTCGGAAGCAAAAGAGCGCGTAAGAGCGGCATTGAAAAATTCTGGATTCAGTTTTCCGCGCACATCCGTTGTTATTAATCTCGCACCGGCAGACACCAGAAAACAAGGACCAGCATACGACCTTGCAATTGCGCTCGCGATTCTTGGAGCCCAAGGCGCGCTTCAAAACTCGGAGGCGATAGAGAAACACATCGTTCTTGGTGAGCTAAGTCTTGACGGCAGCATTCGCTCAATTCGCGGGGCGCTCCTTGCTTCTGCAATGACGAAACGCGAAGGATTTTCTGGCATCATCGTTCCGGAAGTAAATGTCCTGGAGGCGCATCTCGTTGAACACGTGCCCGTCTTTTCCGCATCAACGCTCCATTCGCTCGTGGAATCTATCGAGTCTCGATCTTTCATCGAAGCTCCGAAGTCACATTCTGTCGCATTAGAGTCCATCGATACCGGTACTGATGACTTCTCGTTCATCGCAGGGCAAGCGCAAGCAAAGCGTGCTCTTGAAATTGCCGCGGCAGGAGGACATAACATCCTTCTTTCTGGCCCACCAGGAAGCGGAAAAACCATGCTCGCTCGAGCTTTTCGCTCCCTTCTTCCTCCTCCAACCATCGAAGAGTCACTTGAAATTACTGCGATTCATTCTGTTGCGGGACTTTTGCCACGCACCGGTCGAATTGCAACGCGCCCCTTTAGAGCACCGCATCACACCACAAGCGGAAGTGCACTTGTTGGCGGAGGTGCACAACCAAAGCCTGGAGAAATTTCACTCGCACATAGAGGAGTTTTATTTCTCGACGAATTTCCAGAATTTTCTCGTGCTGTTTTAGAAAATTTACGACAACCGCTTGAAGACGGAACTATCACCGTATCGCGTGCAGCAGGAAGCGTAACGTTCCCTGCACGCTTCATGCTCATTGGATCAATGAATCCCTGTCCATGCGGCTTTGTAAGCGACCCGGCAACCGCATGCACCTGCACACCAGGAACAATTCTTAAATATCAACAAAAAATCTCTGGCCCGCTTCTTGATCGTATTGATCTACGAGTCGACGTGCCCCGCGTCGCGTTCGACGAGCTTACTGCTTCGAAAGCTGAAGAATCATCGGCGGTAATTCGAGAACGAGTAACACGTGTTCGACTGCTTACCACTGAGCGCTATAAAGAATTCGGCATTTTTACAAACGCAGAAATCCGCACAAGCACACTCAAAAAATTCTGCATGCTCACCAACGATGGCCTTGCACTTATGAAGTCTGCCATGGATCGCATGCGACTTTCTGCGCGCTCTTACGGACGAATTCTAAAAGTTGCACGAACCATTGCTGATCTTTCACAAAACGAGATGATCCTTGCGGACCATCTCGCCGAAGCACTTCACTACAGAATTATCACAACCTAACGAATGTATTCCAATGGATTTCGATAATCACTTGAGCCATTCGGACCAATAACTTCAAAATGCAGATGTGTGCCGCTTGACCATCCTGTTGACCCACATCGCGCAATCGGTGTTCCCGCAGTAACAATCTGACCAGTGGTGACATAAAGTGAGTAATTGTGGCCGTATCGCGTCTGAAGACCATTGCCATGGTCGATAATAACCAGATTTCCGTATCCACCATTTGGGCCAGAGAACCTTGGACCAGCGAACGTCACAACACCGTCTGCTGCAGCATAATTATCGTCAGTCGATGTGCCATTTGCGTGACCATTACAGTCAAGATCAACACCGGTGTGATACCAGCTCAGCCCCCGAACAACATAATGAGCGTCACTTGGCCAGAACATACGAGACGACGAGCTAACCGGAGCGGTTCCCGCTGTTTTTGGAGCTGGAACAAAAACATTTCGAATACTTGATGATGTCGGCTTCGCCGGAATAACTGCCGGAGGCGTCCCGCCAGGAATCATTAACTTTTGCCCCACAACGATCGCGCTTGAGTCACTCAACAAATTCGCCGCAAGAATTGCAGATGACTCTGCGTGATACGTACTCGAAATCTTCGTAAGCGTATCTCCGCTCTTTACGGTATGTACAACTCCGGAAGTTTGAAGAATCGTTAATTCTTGTCCGAGCTTTAACACACTTCTCACCGACAAATTGTTTGCCCAGAGAACGGTGTTCACAGAAATTCCAAATCGAGAAGCAATGGTAGAGATCGTATCTCCCTCAGCAACAACGTATGTTTCAATTCCTTCACGAGGAGCAATACTTGCACTTGCGCTTGCAATAATCGGCACAGCTAAGGCGCCTCCACCAGCCAACGACGCCGAACTTGATATTGACGATGCATCATTGTCCATTGCACCAAGCGGAACAGATAACGACGCAGAAGAAAGATAGCTCGTTGCACCGCTACGAAGCGAAGCCACGTCTGTATCTGCATATTCCTCAACAATAGGAGAGTCTTGTTGCGTAACCACCGCGTACGCAAGACTCTTATTAAACGCATCCAAAGTTTCCGCACGAACCGTATCCATGGAAAGGTTAATAACGGCAGTGCTCATAACTACCGCAGCAATCGCAACGTGCATTACCGCACGATTCGTAAGAAAAAACATGACCCGATTTTTCGCCGGCCCATACCACGACGTCGCCTGACGACGAAACGCAAATCCAAGGCGATACACCGGAATAAAAACAACTGACATGACTACTTTCGCAATTGGCCGAAATACGACGGAGAAAAGCCGTAAAAATCGGAATGCAGACGCCTTCGCCCAAACAAGGGCGCGTACAACGAGCAATCCGCATCGCACAAAAAATTGAGAAAATTGGCTACTCACAGCAAGCGCATCATACCGTCGCCGCTCATTCAAGACAAGAAAATTTACACGTTTTTCGCAAATATTGGCCATATTATTGACCTTTTTTCACCAAACGCTATACTGTGCAAACTTGAATCAACCCCCTATGGCACACACCATTGAAACGACCGGCGAAAACATGGTTAAAGTCACAGTAACGGTTTCAAAAGAAAAGGTGGCGGAAGCAATGCAGGAAGCTGCAAAACATATTGCCGCAACAGTAAACATGCCAGGATTTCGTCCAGGAACTGCCACGTACGAAGTAGTAAAACAACGCGTTGGCGAAATGAAAATCCTTGAAGAGGCCGCAGAAGACCTTATTCGCGCATCCTTTGCGTCTGCAATGATCGACGAAGACCTCGACGCTGTTGGGGCACCGCATTTCAGCATGGACGTTATGGTTCCGGGCGAAGACCTCATTTACAGCGCAGAAGTTGCGCTCATGCCAAAAGTAAAAAAACTTGCAGACTATACAGCGCTCACCGTTACAAAAGAACCGACCGAACCAACGCCAGAAACTATTGAGCAAGCAAAGGCGGACATTGCAAGAATGCAAACCAAAGAAACTCGCGCGCTTGCCGGGCACACACTGCAAAAAGGAGACAAAGCTGTTCTCAATCTCACCATGAAAAAAGGCGGAGTCGTTCTTGAAGGTGGCGAGAGCCAAAATCACGGCGTGTACACCAACGAATCTTATTACATCGACGGATTCGTCGAACAGATTCTTGGCCTTGCAGAAGGCGCAGAAAAAACATTCGCGCTCAAGTTTCCAGCAGATCATTATCAAAAACATCTTGCCGGCTCAGATGTCGACTTTACCGTGCGCCTCAACGAAATCTTTACTCTAGAAATTCCTTCAATCGATGATGAATTTGCAAAGCGCCTCGGACTAGACAACGTAGCAAATCTTGAAATCAAACTCAAAGAAAATCTTGCGCTCGAAAATGTCACAACAGAAAAGCGAAGACAAGAACGTGCATGTCTTGATCTTCTTGCAAGCAAATCCGAGTTCGATCAAATCCCAGACGTGCTCGTCAACCAAGAGATCGAACGAATGCTTCAAGAGCTTGAACATTCAATCGGTGAAAATGGGATGGAATTAAAAGAATATCTGAAGTCCATCGGAAAGAGCGTTGCAGAAATAAAGCTCGACTTTACGCCAACTGCGCTTACTCGCGTAAAAATTGCTCTCCTCATTCGCGAAATCAGTAAAAAAGAAAACGTCACCATCGATGCAGCTCTAGTCGATGCCGAACTCGACAAGATTGCAGAACGCATGGGTGAAAACAAAGAATATCGTGATCGAGTTTACGAGCCAGAATATCGTGAGTTTGTAGAGTTCCAAATGCGTAACCGCGCAGTCGTCGACAAAATCATGGCAGCAATGGTGAAGTAACCCAGACATCAAACGGCCCCGACTCTCGTGTAGAGTCGGGGCCGTGAGTTTGTCGAAACGCTTCAATGGCCTCGACAGACGTCCTAATTTAGAGGAGTTGTTTTAGAAACAAGACCCGCGATACCAATTTGCAGGACCAAGAGCCCGAAAACTGGCAAGGACACGGATACGCATCCAAAAGACGCGATACTAGTTGATACGTCTCTTGGATCATAGACCCAGGAGCAGAAGATAAACGCGGCTAATCCAAGAAACACTAACGCCCAAAAACCGATTCTCTTGACCGTCACTATTCACCTCTCTTTTCATTACGAAGCTTGGTGGTTGTTTTCAGATCAAGCGCATCTTCGCAGTTTGTGCTTGAACGGGGAATAATGGCACAAATTAGCCAAAAGAACAAGACGACGATTTGGGTGAAATATTGATCAGTTCCCAGAAGATTTCATGTTTGAGCTTACCGTAAACGAGTTGGAATCTTAAGGTGCCAAATTGGTACCTCAAGTTGGGGCGGTCAACGATTGCTCATTGATGATTCAGAAAAGCCGAAAATCGGTTTCAAGAAAAGATAATCAAACGGCCCCGGCTCTCGCGTAGAGTCGGGGCCGTGAGTTTTTTGGGCGTGCCGAAGGCCTCAATGGAAACCCTGACTCATCTCCTTGGGGGGGAAAGGCAGAAACCCAAAAGACCAACAGCGATGCCCATGAGTCCGCCGAAAATGCCGATTACTCTCGTAACAAAGATCACCGCTGCATCAGAACTACCTACTGGCTCGTAAAAAGCGAAAGATACGAGCAACACGAGCCCAAAAAGAATCACCAGCAAATAACGGAATCTTCGACTCACAGTTCACCTCTCTCTTTCCACGGAGTTTGAAGGTTATTTTCAATTCAAGCCCATCTCCGTAGTTTGTGCTTGAACGAGGAATAATGGCACAAGTTAGCCAAAAGAACAAGGCTAAAATCATTCGAATGACATCAAACGGCTCCGACTCTCGTGTAGAGTTGGGGCCGTGAGTTTTTTGAAGCGTTTCGAATCTCTCGATAAGCACCCTGACCCTATCTTCTCGAACGAAACAGGCCGAAAAGGCCAACGGCAATGCCTACCAGCGAACTGAAGACGCCGAATACTTGCACGACATACATCGTCGCCACATCAGCCGAGCCATCTTTTGGCCCATAAAAACCAAAGAAGATAAGACACGCCAATCCGCAAAGAATCAGCAACAAAGAACGGATTCCTCTAAACATTATTCACCTCTCTCTTTTTTGCGAAGTTTGAAGGTTGTCTTCGAATCAAGCGCGTCTCCACAGTTTGCGCTTGAACGAGGAATAATGGCACAAGTTAGCCAAAAGAACAAGGCTAAAATCATTCGAATGACATCAAACGGCTCCGACTCTCGTGTAGAGTTGGGGCCGTTCGTATTTGCTGGGAACCTATTTCTAATTCGGATGTTTCAAGCTCCTCTGTCTGCAAAACGTCCGAACTTCTTCAAATCCAGCCGCCATGGCCAGAAGCCAAACAACGGACAAGAGAACACAGAGCGCGATTGCAACAAATGGATGCTCCCTCCACAGTACAAAACGGCTCCTCGTTCCATGATCGAGCAAAATCGCCATCACAAAAAAGCTCGTGACGCTCAATGCCGCATAGAAAAACACCCTCAACCAAAGTAGCCGACTGGACACGAATCACCTCCATGTAAATTTGTCACCCACGTCATCAAGCTCGCCTCGCTGGCGTTCGCCTGAGTAAAGGACGGTGACATAAATTAGCGAGGAAATCAAGCCTACAATGCAAAAATCAGGCAACGTGGAAGTGAACCACGACGCCTGATTCGTTAAGAATGGCTTGAATAACTAGAGTCTTGGTATCCAACTAAAGCCAACGAGCGCCTTCGGCGATCTCGACTCTAAGTCGTAAAGCGGAGCTGCCCAGACATCGAGACTCGGCCTCGACAAGGAGTAGCCGATTCGAGGGCCGATGCCGTCGAAACGCTGCGCAAGCACACCGATCGTAACGGGTTCCGCCTTGTACGAGGCCGAAACTTTGTACCAGGGCCCGCTTCCACCGTACTCAGCAATGCCGAGGAAGCTGAGCTTTTTGTTACTTATCGACGAATAGGCCATTACTCTCCATGGAGCATCGGCGGACTCGATCCCGCCGGCGATGCCGAGAGAGATGCTCTTTTTTGGGCTCCAGGTCGGGCCGACATACGCCTCGCTCCAATTAGGCGACACAACGAACGTCGCAGTCACCGAAAGATCATGAACGGCCGGAATGTCGACGATCGCCTTGGCTCGCGGGGTTACGGCTCCCGCAACATCGATCTGATTCTCTGAGGCAAGAAGGACGAAGGGATCGGAAGCGGAGGCGGAAGCAATAACGAGAGAAGCGACGGTGACGACGAGAGCGGACATGAAAGTCTCCTATATTGTTCAAGTTTCCTGCCGACAATCGGCGATCACTCTCGAACAAACAAGAATAGCAAAAATTGCACATTCTGTCCACAAGCTGTGGACTCTTTAAGCTCTGGAAGCCCGTATCATAAGGCATTTTCTGCTGTTGATGAGTTATTGACAACTTGTCCACAATGTTGATATTGTCGCTCAATGTCTCGAGCAATGCTTGGAAAACTTGGATTCAGCGAAAAAGAAATCGAGGTCTATCTCGTGCTTCTTCAACATGGGAAAATGTCACCGGCGGAAGTCGCTAAGCTCACAAGAATCAGCAGACCAACGGTGTATAGCGTCGCGAAGGAATTGGTAAGAAAAGGCGTCGTCCTTGAAGATCTGGGCGGATCATCACGTTCGCTCATCGCAAAACAACCAGAAGACCTCGCAATACTCGTTAATCGAGAACAAAAGGTACTCGATGCGAAAAAGACGCTCGTCGAATCTGCAATCACAGAACTGCAAAAAGTCGCACAAAGCTCAAAATATTCAATCCCAAAAATCGTTTTCATTCCAGAAGAAGAAATCGATAACTATCTCTACAAACAAACTCCTATCTGGGACGCAAGTATTAAAAAAACGAAAACGTTTTACTGGGGCTTTCAAGATCCAAGTCTTGTTGAACACTACCAAACCTGGATTGACTGGTACTGGCAACGACCGGAAACGGCGGCATTGCGACTTCTTACAAATCAATCAAATATCGAAGAAACAATGTCGACAAAAGGGTACGCGAAACGTGAAATTCGACTCTGGTCTGGGGCGTCCTCATTCACTGCAACAACGTGGGTCATGGGGGATTATGTTGTTATGATCAACACAGGAAATCATCCTTTCTATCTCGTCGAGTTCCATGATGCAATGATGGCGGAAAACTTACGGCAACTCTTTAGCGGAATTTGGAACACGCTTAACACATAATCTATGCGTTTTGGAGCACATGTGTCTTCATCTGGTGGACTTTGGAAGGCGGGGCTGGCGGGAAAGAAGCTTGGGTGCGAAGTCATTCAGATCTTTTCTCGTTCACCACAAATGTTCGCCGTTAAACCCATATCGGACGAAGACGCGAAAAAGTTTCGAATCTCAATGAAGGAAAATGGAATAAAAGAGGTTTATATCCATGCGCCGTATATCATCAATCTTGCCTCTGCAAAAAACACTACTCGATTCGGCTCAATAAAAATTCTTCGAGAAGAACTTGATCGCGGAACACAGATCGGAGCAAGGGCGCTTATGTTTCACCCGGGCTCTGCAAAGGAGCTCGGACAAAAAGAAGGCGCAGATGCTGTGATCGATGGGCTCGATCGAATTCTAGATGGCTACAAAGGAACATGCCAACTTCTCATCGAAATCAGCGCCGGGGCAGGAGAAGTAATGGGAGATACGTTCGAAGAAATCGCCGACTTCATCAAAGGCGCAAAACGTGGGAAGGAAATCGGAATCTGCCTAGACACTCAACACGCGTTCGCCTCTGGCTACGATTTGCGAACGAAGAAAGCAGTCGATGAAACGTTAAAACGATTCGACAAACTTATCGGTCTCAAAAAACTCATCGTCATTCACTGTAATGATTCAAAAACCGAACTCGGAAGCCACAAAGATCGCCATGAGCATATCGGGCGGGGCCTCATCGGCGCCGAAGGATTCGAGGCCATTGTTCAGCATCCGAAACTCAAACACGTCGATTTCATTATTGAAACGCCTCTTGATAAATCGGGAGATAAAAATCGAAAAGCGGATCTTGTGCTCCTGAAAAAATATTACAAATAGAACCTACGCGTCTACCGTTGCTCCGTCGTCAAAATAAGGAACGCCCGGTTTGATCTCACAAAAACCGGTCTCTTCATTGTAAATAAGCGGCACCTTGAGCGGCTCTTCACGATAGGGAATGGAAGGGCAAATACACCCTCCGTCAATAAATGTTCCGCCTGTCATTCTACAAAACGTGCCCATTTTTCCGCTCTCCTCCTCATCAAAATTCTTGTCAAAATGCGGAATGCAAAGCCAGACAGCAATAATAGCCAAGAGGAGAATAAGGATGGTAACTCCGACAATGAAGATTCGTTTCATAGACTTTTTTCAGTATACGCTATGAAAAGCTCAAAGATATTCGTAGAAATAGAAGTAAAAACGAATGGCAAGGAGCAGAAGGTCGAACTGGTCGAATCGCAAATCAAAGTCTCTCTCAAGTCGTCACCAATAGACGGGAAAGCAAACATCGAGCTCATTCGACTTCTTGCGAAACATTTTCATGTGCCGCAAAATCGAATCATCATCAAACAGGGAATAACGAACAAGAAAAAACGTATCGAAATTCTAGAAAGTTAATTACGACATCGATTCTCACGGCTTATCGATTCCGCCCTTTACCCACGGATGGCACCGAAGAACGCGCCACGTTCCTTTCAAAATTCCTCGAACAACGCCGTCTTTCACAATAGATTGTCGACAGTATTCAGAACAACTCGGATAAAATGGGCAGAATCCGTATGGATACATGCGCTTCATTGGCCCATGATCGTAAGAAAGCGTTTTTTGATAAAGAACAATCGGCCATGTCGCGATATCACGAAGGCGGATCATAATAACTTTGCTCGATAAAGCGCACTTCGAAGTTTTTTTTCTTTTTCTGCGTAATCTAAACCGAGCGCTGGCTTTGCTGTAAGAAGTAAAACATCAAAACCTGGTTTTATTTCTTGTATCGACTTCTGCAAAATATCCCTGTACTGCCGACGAATGCGATTTCGATCAACCGCCTTTTTACTTACTTTTATTCCAACAACCACAGCAAATCTCGACACATCCAATCCATTCTTCGCCATCTTTACCCCGCACGCCGAATCAAAAGCACCAAGCTTTGATTTCAAAACTCTCGCAATCTCCATTGATTTTCGTAACCGATATTGGGCCGAGAGCATAAAAGAGATCAAATTGAGACCGGACAAGACAAGGTCAAGCTGTACAAGGCTACTGAAGCGACGAGATGAAAGCGAGACAGGAAAGGACAAGACGCGGTGAAGCGTTTATTTTCGGTCAGTTTCGGTGCGCGACCAGCGAAGCTCGCGATCCCACTTCACTAAAGTTTCGTGGGATGCCTCCGAAGCTTTAGCGGAGGGGCAAACGTACTTAACGGTACGTTGAACGAATTTGCGATGACGCAAGCCGAAAATGGCCAAAATAAACGCTTCACTCATCATAACAAAAATCCGACACTCGTCGGATTCTGTTTTCTAACGCGGGCGTGCAGTGACGGTAAGACGCTTCCGGCCCTTTGCACGGCGACGCTTGAGAACAATGCGGCCGTCCTTAGACTTCATGCGCTTGCGGAACCCGTGCACTTTCGCGCGCTGCCGCTTTTTCGGCTGGTACGTTCGCTTAGGCATATGTGGCGAAAAGGGTACGCGCAACCGTTTGACATGTCAATAAAACAGCGAAGACTAGAAGAAAAAATGCGTCTTTGAGAGACCCAATTTTTTAGAAACGGCTTCAGACATCCACACCAAAAACAAAAACCGAACACGAAGGTCTTTTCTAGAAAATGTGCACAAGTACCCCCGCTTATCCACTCTTTTTGCCACCTTATCCACACTTTCATCCACTTTTCGACAAAATTGACGGCCTTTACACCTGTGGACAATTGGCTATGCTGTGGCCAATCGTCACGTCTGTCAGGGGATTTACGCCCTGTCACGTTGGTTGCCATCGAGACTATGAATACCCACGAGCTTTGGGAGGCTGTTCTAGGAGAATTGGAGCTTGTTGTTAGCAAGGCGCATTTCACTACGTGGTTCAGACATACGTTCATCTGTGACTACAAGAATGGGGAAGTTGTTATTGGCATTCCGAATACCATTACCCAACAATGGATCAGCAAAAAGCATCATCGAGACATCATTGAGAGCATCCAAAACATCACCAACCAATCCGTTCGTAGTCTTACCTATCGTGTCGCGATAAAAACAAACGCTACGCAGCCACTCATTATTGAAGAAAAGAAGCCGCTCATTCCAGAGGCGCACGAAGATTACGGATTCATCCCAACCGGAGGCTCTGCGGAGGGCGCCACAGGAACAGGAACGATCACAGTAAATCCTTCATACACATTCCAGACCTTCGTTGTTGGCAAACAGAATGAGCTCGCTCATGCAGCCGCACAAGCAGTGGCAGCACAACCAGGCGGCGCCTATAATCCGCTGTTCATCTACGGAGGCGTCGGGCTCGGCAAAACGCATCTTCTTCACGCCATCGCAAACGAAATGCGCCGCCGCAATCCAAGCGTTCGAATTCTTTACGTCACCTGTGAACGCTTCACCAACGACTTCATCAACGCGATTCGTTCAGGAAAGGGAAAAGAATTCAAAGACCGCTACCGCAACGTCGACCTTCTTCTTATTGATGACATTCAGTTCATCACAGGAAAAGAAGGAACACAGGAGGAATTTTTCCACACATTCAACGCGCTTCACCAAGAACAGCGTCAAATCGTCATTTCGTCAGACCGTCCACCAAAATCCATAGCAAGTCTTGAAAAGCGACTGCAGTCACGACTCGAATGGGGAATGCTTGTAGATATTGGAATGCCAGATCTTGAAACGCGCATCGCCATTTTGCAAAAGAAATGCATGGAGAAAGCCTTTCAACTCGATCGTGAAATTCTTCATTACGTCGCATCGAACATCTACTCGAACATTCGCGAGCTTGAAGGCGCACTGAACAAAATCATCGCCATCCACCAATTCCGCAACATCGAACCAACTCTCGAAAGCGTAAAGCCGATCATTACAAGCTTTGAATCTGAAAATGTTCGGAAGACCGTTACTCCACGCCAGCTCATCTTAGTAGTCTCTGAATATTTCGACATCACCATTGAAGACATCCTTGGAAAGTCTCGCGAAAAAAAGCTCGCCTTTCCACGCCAGATCATCATGTATCTCATGCGTGAAGAGATGAAAACGTCATACCCTGCGATCGGAAACGAACTTGGCGGACGCGACCACACCACTGCAATGCACGCCTACGGCAAAATCGCGAACCTCTTAAAAGAGGATGAAAAACTTCAAAAGGATCTCGAACTTATAAAACAGAAACTTTACGCGGGATAAATTGTGCATACATTGTGACAGTGCTGTGAACTGTGGATGCAGTGGGGAAAAGGCAGTGGAGTGATGGGTGTATTTCCATGTGGAAGAGGGTAGGATAAACAGTGATCAAAAACAGTAAACAATGAGGTCGACAAAATACTCCACACCAACGTCACCGACGTCGCCTCAATTCATCCACGGAAGGAAATTCAAAATCGCACTGGCACTAACCGCAATAATCGCTTATCCCCGCCATCCACACCCCTTACTGTTACTACTGTTTGGAATAAAGAATTAAATCCTGAATGTGAAGCTCTCTTGTACGCGAGAAAACTTATATCAAGGTCTTTCCATTACCAGTCATACCGGAGGAAAGAATGCGAACCTTCCGATTCTTAATAACATTCTTCTTCGAGCAGACATCGGCGGCTTAAAGCTCACCGCGACAAACCTCGAGTTAACGATTACCTGTACGATTCGAGGGAAGGTAGACCAGCCTGGCGAATACACGCTTCCAGCAAAACTCTTTGTTGATTACGTTTCCCTTCTTCCAAATGAGCGCGTTGATCTTGATCTTCTTGACCATGCGCTTTCAGTAACGTGCGATAAAACAAAAACAAAAATCAACGGACTTCCGGCGAATGAATTTCCACTCATCCCTCCAGTCACGGGAGGGGTCAGGTTCGTTGTTCCGGCCTCTGCGTTCGACGCAGCGCTCGGAAACGTTCTCTTTGCCGTTGCGACGAATGAAGCGCGTCAGGCGCTCACTGGAGTCTTCATGCATTTTGACGGGCTGAATGATCAAGTCGTTCTTGCTGCAACGGATAGTTATCGACTTGCAGAAAAAATTATTCCTCTCGCAGAGCGTGTAGAGGGCGAGCGCAAGACGATCGTTCCGTCGCGAACGCTTGCAGAGCTTCGTCGTATTTTGAGCGTGCTTCGAGACAACGCAGACGCGCCAGAGAACGTAGATATTGAGCTTACGGAAAGTCAGATTGTCTTTCGATATGGAACCGTTGAGCTTTCATCTCGTACTGTTGAAGGCGTGTACCCAGATTATCGACAGATTATCCCGAAGTCGGCATCAACAGAGATCACGGTCGATAAGGGCGCCTTTGCTCAGGCAATTAAGCGAACAAGTCTTTTTTCTAAAGCTGGACTTTTCGATGTGAAGCTTGAAATTAATCCAGTCGATAAAAATATTACACTTTCTGCTGCAGATGTCGGACGTGGCGAGAACACGGTTTCGATCGAAGGCGACGTCACGGGGATTGCGAGCGCCGCTGTTCTGAACTTTCGCTATTTACTCGACGGTGTGAATGCGATGTTGTCAGATCGAGTGGTTTTGAAGTTTATCGACGCGATGAATCCTTGCGTGGTGGTTCCTGAGAATCGTCCAGGAGATAAATATCTTTACATTGTGATGCCAATTCGGCAGTAGGGATTAAAAAACGTCCTAATTCTCTTTCGAGTTTTGGGACGTTTTTGTTATTTCGTCATTGCGAGGAAGGTAATCCTGACGAAGCGATCCAGGCCAGGCTCACATAAAGATTGCTTCGTTAGGATTACCTTCCTCGCAATGGCTGACCTCTAATCAGTGAGCGAGTTTATTGTATTGCTGGAATGCTTGTTGATACTGGTGTCGTAACAGTGACGAGAGCAGGATTTGCTTCGACGGTTGTGCCGTCTGGCTTCGATGCTCTGGCGGTGAGTTGATATTCCGCGTTGCTTCCCATGACCCAGTTTATTGTGGTTATCGCGGTTGGATTTGTGGTGTTGCCAATGACCGTTGTTTCGCCAGTCCAGAGATTTTTGGCGGTTACCTCAAGATAGGTAATGTCTGAAGCACTCGGAACCTCGATAATTACCATGTAAGTAGCCCCGGTATTTTCGATGGTTTGATTCGGGAACGGATTTGTTATGTGAAATGCCGCTTCATTTCCTGATGATTCAGACACTGAAATCGACACAGCGTCTTCGCCTTTGTTTTCGTTGCTGTCGTAAATGGTGGCGGTGAGCGTGTGCATTCCGGTTGTGACCCATGTTGGGAGCGTGAGTGTATTACCATTCATGCTTTCTCCAGTCGCAATGTAAGCGCCGTCAATTGCATAGTCGACTCGTGAGAACGATCCATGAACTTCGCTTTCAAGTTCTGTTGTGAATGTTCTGCCAAGAGATTGATTATTATTCGGCGATCGGAATCGAATTGAAGGTGCCGAATCTGCAGTATGCGAATCGTCGTATTCGGTTGGGATGTCTTTGCAGGTTATGAATTCAGTCTCGCCATCTTTAAGTGACGCATTGTGATTCGTGATCCATGCTTGAACCGCATCTTCCCATGGTTGATAGTACGAATCTGATTTTGGATCTGTCGGAACCTCGCCTCGAGGGTCGTCTTTGTTTACGTACGTAAGAATTGTGTGATATTCGCCGCATGTTTTGGTTTCTCTGTAGCGTTCCGGTGTATATTCTGTGGCTAATTTCCCGCTTGTGGAATCGATGGTGTATGTGGTTGTTGGAATGTTTCCATCGAGCATCGCCTTGCCGGTCATGTCGATTGTTGGCGTTGGAAAGTTTTCGACCGGCGTTCCTTCAAGCGCTTTCTGCATGTATTCCTTCCAGATTGGCGCAGCAATAAATACAGCTTCTGCATTTTTGTTCATTTGTGTACCGTCCGTATTTCCCACCCAGACGCTTGTGGCGAGTGACGGTGTGTAGCCCATGGTCCACGCATCATTGAAATCGTTTGTGGTTCCGGTTTTTGCTGCCACTGGTCGGCCTCCAAGCTGAAGTGCGCTTCCGGTTCCGAAAATGTATGCACGGGCATTATTGTCGGAAAGAACATTGCTTACTGTTGCGGCAAGATTTGATGAGATGGCCTGATTGCCAAGATGTTCTTCCGCCTTCCATTCTTGGAGCACGACACCCTTCGGATCTTCAACCTTAAGGATTCCGGTTGTTTCCTGCTGTAATCCATTGTTTGCAAAGGTTCCGTATGCACGAAGATGGTCTGCCATTGTGACTTCCGCGCCGCCAAGAACAAGCGAGAGACCGAAGCGAGATCGGTCGCCGAGCGTGGTGTATCCCATGCGTTCTGCAAATGTTATTGCGCTATCGATACCAACCAGATACATGGTTTTTACCGCTGGAATGTTTAACGATCCTTGAAGTGCCTTTCGCATGGTGACGTATCCATGCTCGCCATTGTCGTAGTTTCTTGGTGAGTACACGCCGGTTTCTGTGGAGAATGTAGTATTTACGTCCCAAAGAATTGAATTTGGAGTGTAGCCCTTTTCCCATGCTGCAGCGTAGATAATCGGTTTCATACTGCTGCCAGGTTGGAGCGGCTGTTGCGTGACATTCACCTGTCCTTGGATTTCGTCATTGTTGTAGTCGACGCTGCCTACCATGGCGAGAATTTGTCCGGTCTTTGGGTCGATCGAAAGAAGACCAGCGTTATTGAATCCGTATACTTCTCCCTTCCCATCGATTCCAGTTGCTATTGCCGCTTCTGCTGCCATCTGTTTTTCGTAGTCGAGCGTGGTGATGACTTTAAGTCCACCAGTTTCCACTTCGCGTTCCGTGTATTCGCTTTCAAGCTGTTCTTTTACCCAGAGAACGAAGTGTGGCGCGGTAATGTTGCTCAGTTTTACGACGACTGGAGTTTCTTGGGCGAGCGCTGCAGCAACTTCGTCTGATGTGGCGTATCCGAGTTCTCCCATGTTTGTCAGGATCCAATTGCGCCGTGCCTTGAGGAGCTCTGGGTCGCGAAGATATCGGCTTGGCTGTTTTGGCATCGCAGCAAGCGTTGCGGACTCTGCAAGTGTTAATTGCGAAACTGTTTTTCCGAAATATGCCTGACTTGCAGACTCGACGCCGTAATTTGTAGATCCGTATCCGATTTGGTTGAGATAAAGCTCGAGGATCTGGTCTTTTGTGAACTTGTCTTCGACTGCATAAGACAAGAGAACCTCTTTGATTTTTCTTGTATATGTTTTATCGAGCGTCAAAATGACGTTTCTGACCATCTGTTGCGTAAGTGTCGAGGCGCCTTGTGCCTTGCAGCCGCATTTGATGTCTTCGTAGATTGATCTGGCGATGCTGAGATAGTTAATTCCGTGGTGGTTATAGAATTGGCGATCTTCTGCGGTGATTGTTGCGTTGATAAGGGTTTGTGGCATCGAAGAAATGGGGACAATGGTCCGTTTTTCGTTTTCCGCGATTTCGTAGAGGAGATGTTCACCAGTTCGGTCGAAGATTTTTGTGGATTGTGCGACATCGCGATTATTGATGTCGTCGGCGCTTGGAAGTGTGCTCGCGAACCAGAGATATCCAAGAAAAATGACGAGCGCGCCAAGAAGCCCAACGGCAATAAGGCCGAGGAGAAGGTTTTTGAAGAGTGATCCGCCGGTAATAGCTTTTACTCGATGAATGATCGCGGCAATAAAGCGATTCTTATGAAGCGTCGATCGATAATGTCCGTATTGTTGCATAGAATCCTTTGAAAATTTTTCGTTATTTGCATGATACGTCGACCTTGAAAAAGTCGCAAAAAATGCCACCGTAAAAATGGCTAATATTGGCGAAAAAACGTTGAAAACGCGTGACAAAAAGGCTAAAAAATGGTATCATTCTTTGCGTGAAATACTTCGGCGCGAGCCGATGTTTTTATTTCCGAGCCCTATGAAGAATTCTCTTAAAACTTTGGTCAAGCGTTCGCCGTTTGAGGTTGCTACTCTTGGCGCCATTGTTGCCCTTAGCCTTTTCTTCGTGCTCCCAACTGCTGCCCGAGCTACTGCCGATGCTTTTGTTGTGACTCGTGCAACGGAACTTGAAGTCGCTGCAGCACAAAATAGACATAAGCCGTTTGGTGCGCTTCCGGTTGCTGGTTTGGGTGACCCAACATATACAATGACCGTGACTGCGACTGCCTATAATAGCGACCCTGCACAAACAGACGACACGCCGTTCATTACGGCTTCTGGAACTCATGTTCGTCAGGGTGTTCTTGCGGCAAACTTCTTGCCAATCGGTACCTTGGTTAAAATCCCGTCACATTTTGGAGACCAGATTTTTATCGTGGAAGACCGTATGAATCCACGATATGACAAGCGTATCGACATTTGGATGGAAGAGGGCCCAGAGGCCCGTCAGTTCGGTGTTCGAACGGTTGCCATTGAAGTCTATAAAGCGAAATAATCATTCAATCACCCCGCGAGCAATCGTGGGGTGATTGTTTTTTTGAAGCCTTTTCCAATCCTCGATTTCCCATTATGCTCCTGACATATGAAGAATATCTTTGTCTCTTTGGTTCTTGGCGTTCTTGTTTTGACCGGCGCCGGTTGTGCGGCATCCGGAGTGCTTTCATCACTATCGGGAGATTCGAATGTTGAGGGGAAGTGGAAGTTGGCGTTTGACCTTCCAGAAGGATGGGCGATGGTAAAAGAATATGACGAGCCTCGAACAGATGCGGTAACGCCTTCTCAAGAAATAACGCACGACATCTCTACGGTCATCCTTCAAAATACAAGCAAGGCGATTGTTGAGGGTGGGCTGCCAAAGGATTCCGTTGCTCCAGATACGTACGTTACATCGGCGTACACCATGATTCGCGTTGATCGTCTTGATCCGCGACGAGTTATCTCGAAGGATGCAGAAGACCTTGGAAACGGCTTTTCTGTTGCAGAGGGAAAGTATTATTTTCAGTCATCAACCGGAGAGAAGTATCAATTTGTTGTAACGAACAATGGAGGTAGCGAAGAAACAGCGAAGGCGATTATTCTCTCTGCAAAAGTCGTGACTGTTTTTACTGACGTGAAGGCGAACTAAGTTAGTCACTAACTTAGTTTCGCGTGTTTCTAGCCCCGTGCCACGGCACGATTCTGAGACGATGAAAAAAATACCTCGATTGCTCGAGGTATTTTTTTGGAGGCCGTGGCCAGAGTCGAACCGGCGAATCGCGGTTTTGCAGACCGCTGTGTTAACCACTTCACCACACGGCCAAAAGTTGCGAAGAGAATGTATCAGAAAGGTGTGTTTCAGGCAAAAATCCTTACGATATACTTGGCGCATGAAAAAGGAGGGGAAGAGACTTTCATGGGCGGTATTTTGGTCTATTGTCGGCCCAGCATTTCTTGGAACGCGATGGCGATATGCGCTCATTATATTTTGTATTGTTGTTACTGCGCTTGCTCAGGTTGCCGAGCCGGTACTTTTTGGAAGGATTATTGATGAGATCGGGTTCGGAACGGCAACATTACTCGAGCGCGTCACCCCGATACTTCTTTTTTGGGTCAGTGCTTTTGTAGTGAAAATTGTTGTTGGGCAGGGTGCTATGTGGTTGAGCTGGGAAGCTGGAAATGTTGTCGACCTTGCATTCCTTCGTATTATTTTGCGTCGGATGATTTTTTGGGATCCGGATCGTTTTGGCAAGGAATCGAGTGGGGCGATTGCAAAAAGAGTAGACCAGGTCTGGGACAAGATGGATGATTTTTCAGGAAGAATGCTCGTTGACGTGTTGCCGCAGGTTATAGGATTTGTAGCAGTTTTTATTGCAGGAATGGTGATTAATTGGAAGATGACGCTTGCATCGCTTGTGGTCATTCCTATTATCGCTCTTGTGACATTGGTTGTTTATACAAGGACGCATGAGAAGCAAGAAAAGTTGGCCGTCTTTTGGGAGGGGCTTTCCGCACAAGTTTATGAGACCTTGTCGAACATTCTTCCGATCAAGATTTTTTCTGGTGAAGAACGAGTGTTAAAAGATCTTGATTCGCGTGCTGAAAAAGTAATTCGACAACAGAATGAGCTTAATCGTGTTTGGGGAGCTTTGGAAACTGGATCGGGGCTTCTTCGGCTTTGCGCACGGATCATTGTTATTGGTTTTGGTATTTATCTTATTAGCAATGGGGAGATCACGCTTGGTGTTCTTACGACGTTCCTGGGGATGCTTAATCAAATGCTTTCTCCATTTGATTATCTTTTGGCTGATGTTTTACGAAGAGCGCGAAAAATTCAAGGAGCCTTTGGACAGTTGTCGAAAGACTGGGATGAAAAGAATCTTATTGAAGAAGTTCCTTCGCCGGTGCGACTTCAAAATGCGGCAGGAGCGATTTCGTTTAAAAATGTTTCGTATACATATCCCGGAAAGTCGCAGTATGCATTGAGGAATATTTCATTGACTGTTCCTGCTGGAAAGAGCTTGGCTCTGGTTGGTCGATCGGGAAGTGGAAAGTCGACGTTGGTAAAGTTTGTGAATCGTTTCTTGGATCCGTTGTCTGGAGCTGTCACTATTGACGGCGTTGATCTGCGACGGGCGAAGATTCAAGATGTTCGTCGATCGGTTGGTGTTGTGCAACAAGATACGGTGTTATTCAATGACACGATTTTTAATAATATTCGTTTCGCGAATCCGAAGGCGACGAGGAAAGAGATTGAGGCGGCGTGTAAATCAGCCCAAGCGCATGAGTTTATTTTGAAATTGCCAAAGGGATATAACACGCTGGTCGGAGAACGCGGTGTGAAGCTTTCTGGTGGCGAACGTCAGCGATTAAGTCTTGCTCGTGTATTCTTGGCAGATCCCCCAATCTTGATTCTTGATGAGTCGACAAGTGCGCTCGATTCTGAAACAGAAGCGAATGTGCAAGGGGCGCTCGCGAAGGCGATGAAGCAACGAACAACGATTGTGATCGCGCATCGATTGTCGACGGTGTATTCGGCGGATAGGATTGTTGTGCTTGATCAGGGAAGGATTGTTGAGCAGGGAACACACGAAGAATTGCTGAATGACGGTGGGGTTTATGACAAACTTTGGCGGCTGCAGTCAGGCGGATATTTGCCGGAATAATGAAGAAGGTTAGGAAAAATATCATCAAAGACTTGATGATATTTTTGTTGTAGTATGCAAAGTACTTATGCTGCAAATCGATGCAATCGACATTCTCAAAACTGGCGCAAATGTTTTTCTTACCGGCGAACCTGGCGCTGGGAAAAGTCATACCGTTCGTGAATACGTGAAATATCTTCGCGCTCATGATGTTTCGATTGCGCTAACAGCCTCGACTGGAATTGCTGCAACACACATCGGTGGTATGACGATTCATTCGTGGAGTGGAATTGGAATTCGAAAATTCATTACACGGCGTGAATGCAAGGAGCTTGCAACGAACAAGAATCTTCGTCGACGTGTTTGCAATGCATCGGTACTCATCATTGACGAGATTTCAATGCTTGATGCTGCGACGATTGATGCAATCGACATGATTTGCCGCGTGCTTCGAGAAGATGATCGTCCGTTTGGTGGTGTGCAGGTGGTTTTCGTTGGTGACTTTTTTCAGTTACCGCCAGTTTCTCGTCAGGGCGAGGCGCCAACAAGATTCGCTTTCGATTCTCGTGCCTGGGCCGATGTTGATCCAACGGTTTGTTATCTTTCAGAACAATATCGGCAGGAAGACCCCGCATTTCTTGAAATTCTTTCTGCGCTTCGTTCCGGCACCATCGACCAAGAACATGCTGATCGACTGCATGCCCGTCGACTCACAACAGATTCGCATGACATCACAAAGCTGTATTCGCATAACATCGATGTTGATCAGATGAATACCAAGAAATTGCGCACGCTTCTTGGAAAAGAAAAAACATATACCATGACAAGTTCTGGAAATCCAAAGCTTGTTGAACAAATGAAGCGCGGGTGCCTTTCTCCGGAAAAGCTTGTATTGAGAATTGGCGCTCGAGTGATGTTTACACGAAATAATCCTATCGAAGGGTATGTGAATGGGTCGCTTGGGGACGTGGTCGACTATGACCAAGAAACAAAGTTTCCGATCGTTCAATTGACGTCTGGTCGTGTGATTACTGCCGAGCCTGGAATGTGGAGCGTTGAAATTGACGGAACTCCGCTAGCGACTCTTCGTCAGCTTCCGCTTCGGCTCGCCTGGGCAATGACCGTGCATAAAAGTCAGGGCATGACGCTCGATTCCGCGTTTATTGATCTTGGCCAGGCCTTTGCGTATGGGCAGGGATATGTGGCGCTTTCTCGGGTTCGATCGCTTGAAGGACTTTTTCTTGGCGGTTTGAATTCTCGAGCGCTAGAAGTTGATCCTGTTGTTTTGCGAAACGACGAAATTTTTCGTACAAAATCTCTTGCGACTGAATCGGCATTTTCGTCTCGTCTTGCAGAAGACCGCGCCGAACGCGCGCTTGAGTTTATTCGAGCGTGTGGCGGAAAGAAGGAGGCGAGAGTTATTGAAACCATCGATGCCTTATCTGCTTACTTTCCAACGAAGCCGGCAAAGAAAGCGAAAGAGCCGAAGTGGGCACCAACAGTCGCGCTCATCATTGAAGGAAAATCGATCATGCAAGCTGCAAAGGAACGCGCTCGAACCGTTGGAACTATCGTCGACCATCTTGCGGAAGCTCAATTGCTCGAAAAGCTGCCGAGTAGTGCATTCGATCGATTACGCGACGCAGCAAAAGACATTTCAAATGTTGTTCATCCGGTTATGCGTGAATTAAAAACAAAAGGCCGATTTTTGCGGCCAGTGTTTGATGCATTCCAGGGAAAATATTCGTACGATGAGCTGAGAATCGCGCAGTGGTTGTTTGACGAGGAGAAAGGGAAGAAGAAAAAGTCAGTTTAAAGTTCGATTGTTGCATTTTTTGCGGTGACATTTCCAGAAAGGACTTCGCGGACATGATCGCTACACTGTTCGAGGTATGCGCGAAAATGCGGAGAGAGATTGAGTTTGAGCGCATCGTCGAACGTGAACCAGTCAAGCCGCTGCCCTTCACTTGCGAGACGAACTTGGCTGTACTCCGTCTTGTTGAGGTGGGCCGCGAATCGATGGACGACTTTTCTGTCTGTATACACGTCTATCCCTATTGATTCGAGCTTGCCTGGCACGATGTCGAGCTCTTCTTTAAGCTCTCTAAATGCTGCATTGAGCGCGGATTCATTTTCTTCAATCCCTCCACCTGGCATATTCCAACAATTTGGATATGGAATATTGGGATTGTTGTCGCGTTGAACGAGTACAAACTTTTTTTCAAAAATGACGAAAACTTTGGCTCCCGGCTTGGCCATATTAGCTTTCAAGCAAAATTCGCATTACAACGGGCAGATCCATGGCACAGAGATTTTTTGGAATGATTGAGGCGCAGCGAGAAACGATTGAATGGTCCATTGCCGCGATGAGCTGTTCGCGATTTACTTCTGGGACGCAGACCGTGACAACGGTGAAGCCCTCTTTTTTTAATGCGAGTTCAATTCGTTTTGAAACTTTTTTTCCGAGCGCAGAAAGCTGTGAAGCCTTGAGTGCATCAAAGTCGTTCTGTTCCGGAACTGTTACGCGGATATCGTCGATTTCCTCTACGTTTCGATTGAATGCCGAAAGAATCCGAGCGCGTTCAGTATTTGTGAGCACAATGAGTGTTTTTTCTGTGAATGGCGAATAGTGCTCCGAGAACTCCATATACGCAGATTTTAGCACGATCATGATAAAATACCTGCATATGTTAGGAGGAGTTTGGAGGAAATTGCGAGAAAATGTGCGAGACGTTGTTTTTGGCTTAGAAGATAGCCTTGTTTCGACGTTGGGAACCATTACGGGGGTTGCGGTCGGTACGCATGACGTTTTTTACGTTGTTCTTACCGGCGTGGTTTTGGTCTTTGTTGAGGCCATTTCTATGGCGGCGGGGAGCTATTTGTCATCAAAATCAGCTTATGAGCTTTATCGCGAAAGGGCGAAACAAGACCATTCCCGAGTTTTACATGAACGCGTTTCTGATAAAGAGTCACTTGCGGAGCTTTTTTTGCGAAAAGGATTTTCAAAACAAGACACCGCTTTTGCGGTCGAGGCTATTGGTAGGGAGCGAGCATTATGGTTGAAGGAAGTCGCACGTTGTGAGTACCGTCACACACCAAATCCGAGCGCAACACCGATTACCGCAGGGATATTCATGGGGGGCTTTTATCTTTTGGGTGGATTTTTTACGTTTTTGCCGTATCTTTTTGTTTCAATTGAAATTGCAATTCCGCTGACTGTCGTTGCCACGCTTATTGCGCTTTTCTTTGTTGGCGCACTTAAGGCAAAACTTACGGGAGTGAACGTTTTACGTTCCGGATTTGAAATGTTTGCCGTTTCTACGGCGGCCGCGGCCATTGGTTATGGTCTTGGAGCTTTCGTTCCGATGGCATTTCACGCTGTAGCAGCTATGTAGTTTATGCGAATGTCGACGTTAAGAAAAAAAACCGCACCAGAATTTCCAGATGGACTTACTTGGATGAATTCTGGCGTTCGAACCATGGCGGCGCTTCGGGGCAAGCCTGTTCTTGTTGATCTTTGGACGTATTCCTGTGTGAACTGCGTTCGTTCGGTGCCACGAATTCAAATGTGGCATGAAAAATATAAAAAAGCTGGACTAACAGTTATTGGCATTCATTCTCCGGAGTTTGATTTTGAAAAAGATGAAAAGAATGTCGCTCGTGCCATCTCTGCGCTTGGAATAACGTATCCCGTTGTTCTTGATCCGGAATTCATAATGTGGGAAGGCTATTCAAATAAATACTGGCCGCACACGTTTCTCATCGACCATCACGGCGCGATTGTTTACGATCATGCCGGAGAAGGCGCGGCGAGCGAAACGGAACAGGCAATTGTGTCTGCGCTCCAGGCTGTTGGCGCAACAAAGCTTCCGCCGATTGCTCCAGAAGTGTCGCTGCATGACGGTTCTTGCTATCGACCAACGCCAGAACTTTATCTTGGATATCTTCGTGGCAGCATTGGAAACGCAGTCAATGTATTACCAGAAACTGAAGAGGCTCTTACTGATTCCGGCAAACATGAAGACGACATTCCTTATCTTCATGGCCATTGGAGAATTTCCGGTGAATATATTGAACATACGCGAAGTCTTCCTGTTGCATCTGAATATATTGCGCTGAAATATCATGCATTTTCTGTAAACCTTGTTCTTGGAGCGCTCGATGATCGCGAAGTTGTTGTCGACGTGACGTTGGATGGAGCGCCGATTCCTGCGAATATGGCGGGTAAGGACGTTGTTATTGATCGTTCTGGAAACACGCATCTTCATGTCTCCGTGCACCGCATGTACAACATTATTCACGCAGACAATTACCACAACGCCGCTCTTAAGCTTTTGGTGAAAAATGCGGGAGTGAAATGTTATGTGTTTACTTTTGGTGGCTGTAAAGCGTAATTATGTCTCGTATTTATCTTGATTACGCCGCGGCAACTCCGCTTTCGCCTTCTGCCTGGATGGCGATGGAGCCATTTTTGTTAAATGAATACGGGAATCCGTCGAGTCTGCACTTAGAAGGCGTTCGAGCACGAAGGGCGCTAGACAAGGCGCACGCCGTTGTTGCTGAGTGCATTGGCGCTCATGCCGACGAGATTATTTTTACATCTGGAGCGACAGAGTCAATAAACTTAGCAATTTTTGGAGCACTAAAGGCCGGTGCTATAAAAGGGAAGCATGTTGTAACTATCGCAACAGAGCATGCTGCGGTTTTGAATGTTTTTCGTGCTGCCGGGGCTGACGTTACTTTGGTTCCGGTTGATGAGTATGGCCGAGTATTGATTGCTGATGTTGTAGAGGCGATTCGTAATAATACTGTGCTCATTTCGCTCATGATGGTGAATAATGAGATTGGTGTTGTTCAGGATATTCATGAGATCGGGAAAGCGGTTGATGCGTGGAGAAAATCTAACGGCGCGGTGTATCCGTTGCTGCATACTGACGCGAGCCAGGCTCCAAATTATCTCGTTGTTGATGTTGAAAAACTTCACGTTGATTTATTGACTCTGTCGAGTCCGAAAGTTTACGGACCAAAAGGAATGGGCGCGCTGTATATTCGGAGGAATTCGCCGTGGGAGTCGGTGTTTAGTGGTGGTAAGCAAGAAGGCGGTAGGCGGCCGGGAACAGAAAACGTAGCAGGAGCTGTTGGATTTGCTTCGGCGCTTTTGGAAACAGTGAAGATGCGCGAAAGAGAGTCGTCTCGTGTTTTTGCGCTTCGCGAACAGTTTATTGAAGGTCTTATTGCGATTGAAGGTGTGAAATTAAATGGAGATCGCATTCATCGTGTTGCGAATAATGTGAATGTGTCTTGCGCTGGGATTGATGCGGAGGAATTGGTGCTTCGTCTTGATGCTGCCGGGATTGCAGCATCGACTGGTTCGGCTTGTGGTCACGGCGATGAGCCAAGTCATGCGTTGTTGGCGTTAGGGCTTCCTCTTGACGATGTTCGATCGAGCATTCGTTTTTCGCTTGGGCGTTTGACGACAAAAGAAGAAATTGAGAAAACTATTAGCACCGTTCAGGAGATCATTGCCGCCATGCGGTAAGTTCGGTACGCTCTTTCCAGTAATTTTTCTTCTATGAAGCTTCGAATCGTTGTGGATCCAGATTTGTGTATTGGTGCAGCAAGTTGCGTGACTATTGCTTCAGATACTTTTGTCATGAACACGGAGAATAAGGCTGAAGTCATCGACCATGGCGAGGCGATCGGTGCTTCGACCAATGAGCGCACTATCGAGGTGACCGAAGAAGAAAAGGCGAACATTCTTTTAGGCGCTCAGTCCTGTCCAACGCTTGCAGTATCGATTTTTGATGAAAACGGAACGCAAATTTATCCGGCATAACGTATGGAAAATGTTGTCATTCTTGGCGGCGGCATTGCAGGAACAAGCGCGGCAGAAGAGCTTCGGAAGCTTGATGTTGATGTGAACATAACACTCGTTGAGCAAGAACATCATCCGCTCTATTCTCGAGTCATTCTTGGGCACTATGTCATGGGAAAGGTTCCACGGGAAAAGGTTTTTTTGAAAACATGGGAGTGGTATGAAAATCAGCGCATTGATGTCATGCCAAGCGTTCGTATCGAGGCCATTGATTGTGTAAACCGCTTTGTGAAAACGAGCGAAGGGCGTGAGCTTCCGTTCGATGCTCTTGTCATTGCAGCGGGAAGTGAGTTGAACACGATTGGTGGTGAACCGCGTGGCGTTTCGTATTTACGAGGAATTGATGATGCGGATGAATTGATTGCATTGATTCGTGAAGTAAAGATGCGGCCGAAGGAAGAACAACGAGCTGTAGTCATCGGCGGAGGATTTATTGCTTTTGAATACATCAACATTTTTGCGCACTTCAATATTCCTTGTGACGTTGTTTTGCGCGGGAAAGGATTTTGGTCGCATGTATTGTCTGAGCATGCGCAAGATGTGCTTATGAAGAAAGCGAAGGCGAATGGCTTGGCTATTCATACGAACGTAAAAGAGTTTGAACTTATTGGAGCGAAAAATATCGAAGGCGTGAAGCTCGCCGATGGCACGTTTTTGCCAGCGGCGATTGTTGGCGTTGGCATTGGCACACATCCAGAAAAGTCGTTCTTTAAAGAACAGGGATTCGATGTCGAGCGCGGCATTTTGACGAATGAATATCTTGAAACAAAGTATCCAAGTGTTTACGCGGTCGGAGATAGCGCAGAATTCTTTGATGTGCTTGCTGGTCGATCTGTTTGCTACGGAAACTGGATGAACGCGCAGATGCAAGGAAGAGCTGTTGCAAAAGCGATAGCGGGGGAGCGCTCTGTGTTCGAACTTGTTTCAAGTTATTCGACGAACCTTTTTGGTCTGCAGATGGTGTTCGTTGGTGACCTTGATCGTGCCGCTGCTGAAGAGACAAAAATGATCAAGGCGACGGGCGATGCTTCAGTTGAGGTATTCTTGAGAGGAGGAAAAATTGTTGCGGCAATTTTGATTGGAGACGTGTCTGAACGTGCTGCAATTACAGCGCAAATTCGTGAAAATCATTTTTTGCGAATGTGATAGGATAATCCACATGAACCTCGATCACAACAAAACATACGCAACGTTGGATGCTACAGACATCCGTTTTGGCATTGAACATTTGCCAGAGCAAATTCGTATTGCGTGGCACGAAACGCGAGAACTCATTCTCCCGGAATCATTTCGTCGTGCATCGAATATCGTCGTTGCCGGGATGGGCGGCTCTGCACTTGGTTCGCACATGTTGGCGACTGCATTTTCTGATCGTTTGAGCGTTCCCATTTCTATCGTCAATGACTACCACCTGCCAGCATGCGTCACAAAAAAGACGTTGGTGATTCTGTCGAGTTTTTCTGGAACAACTGAAGAAGTTCTCGCATGTTCTTTTGAAGCAGAAAAAATCGGCGCGATGATTGTGGTTATTGCTTCAGGAGGTGAGCTCGCAAAACGAGCAACGAAAAAGAAGTGGCCACTTTATCAATTTGATCCAGGAGAACTTGCTCGTCAGCCGCGCATGGGAACGGGTTTTTCACTTGCTGGAGTGCTCGGCATTCTTGAGCGCGCAAGGCTTATGAAGATTTCAGATGCAGAAATCGACAGGATGGTTATTGCGATGGACGAGGTTATTGATACATGCGCAGTGGATGTTCCAGCAAAAGAAAATCCAGCAAAGACTGTTGCAAAGTCCATGAAGGATTCAGTGGTTTTTCTCATAGCCGCAGAGCATCTTGTTGGTGTTTCTCACATGTTTACAAACTGTATTCATGAAACTGCAAAACAATTCGCTGTACATTTCCCGCTTCCAGAATTGAATCACCACTTACTTGAGGGATTGACGTATCCAAAGTCTTTCTCATCAAAAGCGGTTGCATTCATGATGCAATCGTCGCTGTATAGCGAGCGCATTCAAAAGCGCATTGTTGTGACAGCAGACTCTCTTGAGCGCCAAGGCTTAACGGTCATTGATTACGAAGCGCACGGAACGGATCGTTTAGAAGAGGTGGGTGAAATGTTGCAGTTTGCCAGCTTTGTTGCGTATTACATGGCCATGCAAAACGGCGTTCATCCAGAAGAGATTCCATTCGTCGATGCATTCAAGAAAGAAATGGCGAAATAAAAAATTCCCTCTCAGAAAGTGAGAGGGAATTTTTTTTATTTCGTCCTTTGTCATTGCGAGGAGGTAATCCGACGAAGCAATCTTGGTTTGTTCGTGTAAAGATTGCTTTCTGGCCATGCTGGATGCTGCGCTCGCGATGACGGATAAGTATCTTTTTGTGAGCTAATAGCTACTTGAAAAGTTCGTCTCGTTTTACTTTCGCGATAGCGAACAGATAAATGATTTCTAGAATTCCCATCGTGTTTACAAGAAGAAGCACGATGAACCACCACGGCTGCTTTCGTTTTGCAGAGTGCCAGAGTGCGAGGCCTTTCCAGAAGAAGGACCACACAAGAAGAATAATAAATGGCCCAGTAATCGCAACCGGAAGTCCAAACCCCACGTTGAGTGACTGAAGAGTGTTCATCATATGGTGTAAGCATGCACTTTTTCAAAAGACTTGTCGATCATGCATTCTTTCTCATTTGCATAATATAATGCATACTTTGTTCGATCTTTATCCTGATGATTTTTATGAATTTTATTGCTTGGATACGCCGTTTTTCTCTTTCATGTTTTCTCATTCTTTCACTATTCGGATTCGCGGCCGCTCCGATGTCTGTCTTTGCAGTATCGCTGGAAGACGCTCGAATTGTTGACGCGTACTTTTTTTGGGGTGACGGATGCCCACACTGTGCAAAGGAGGAGATTTTTTTGTCACAGTTGGAGGATGAATATCCAACATTGGCAATGCATCGATTTGAAATCTTTTATAGCCGAGAAAATGCAGCGTTATTACAGAGTGTTGGGTCATTGCTAAAAAAAGATGTTACTGGGGTTCCGTTCTTGGTCATCGGTAATGAGTCATTTGCTGGATATTCAGAAGGATCCTCCGATCGTCTTATCGAGGCGCGTATTCAAGAATGTGCTCAGTCATTATGTTCAGACTCTGTTGCTGCAATTGTTTCGCCAACCGATTCTGCAAATATTCCACATTCGATTGACGCCGAACCCACACTCGAGCATTCGATAAACGATTCTGCGAGTTCGGTGAGCGTGCCTTTTTTTGGAGATGTTTATCTGACCGAGCTTTCGCTTCCGATTCTTTCGATTGTTCTTGGCGTACTTGATGGTTTTAATCCGTGTGCAATGTGGGTGTTGATTTTTCTTATTAGCATGTTGATTGGAATGAAGAATCGTTCGCGAATGTGGGCGCTGGGCGGAGCCTTTATTGTTGTCTCTGCTGCGGTTTACTTTCTTTTCATGTCTGCATGGCTTGAGCTGATTCTTTTCTTAGGATTCATTAGTGCCATTCGAGCGATTATTGGCCTGGTGGCGTTGGTTGGTGGTGGATACAGCCTTCGAGAATATTTTGTGAATAAAGAAGCGGTCTGTAAGGTCGGTGACGCGCAAGGACGGAAAAAGACGATCGATCGAATAAAGGAAATCGTGAGCGAACGATCATTTCTTGTTGCGCTGGTTGGCATTGTTGCGCTCGCATTTGCCGTCAATCTTGTTGAGCTTGTTTGTTCGGCGGGATTCCCAGCAGTCTTCACGCAGATCTTGTCGGAGAATGACCTTCCACGATGGCAATATTACGGCTACATCTTTCTTTACATTTTCTTCTTCATGATAGACGACCTCTTTGTTTTCTTTGTTTCGATGATTACGCTGCAAACAACAGGACTCACAACGAAATACATTCGTGCCTCCCGTCTTATCGGCGGAGTTCTCATGTTGGTTATTGGTCTTCTTCTTTTGTTCCGTCCAGAATGGTTGATGTTTGGTTAGCGTTACAATGTTTGCATATTCTTTCTCATCTTTTATGTCGCGATTCGCTTCACCGTTTCGAGATTATCTTTTAATGGATGCCAATTGGGTTATTAAGTTTCTTACAATTTCTGACATCTTTCTCACCGGCGCTCGAGGATTTCTTACTCCAATCTTTGCAATCTTCGCGGTCGAAGCAATCTCTGGAGCGACTGTAGAAACCATCGGTATCGGTACGACGATTTTTCTTGTAACAAAGAGTCTTTTTCAGGTTCCAGTTGCTTCGCTCATGGATAAGATTCGGGGGGAGCGCGATGATTTTTTGATGCTGATTATTGGATCGCTCGTTTCCTCATTATTACCTTTGTTGTTTTTGGTCATGAAGACGCCGGCGCATTTTTATACAATTCAGTTTTTTGTTGGCATCTCATATGCGTTCATGTTCCCGTCGTATATGGCGATTTTTACTCGACATATTGATCGAGACAGGGAGAGCACAGAATGGGGAACGTATTTTACGTTGGTCGATCTTGGTTGTGCGATTGCGGCTGCGATTGGTGGCGTTCTTGCTGTTACGGTTGGATTTCCAATTGTGATTATTATGACGTCAGTGATTTCATTTTTAGGAACCATTCTTATTCTGCCAATCAGGAAACACATGAGAATGCCGGAGAAGGCGAAGAGATAAACAAAAGCACATCCGGAGAGCGGCGAGCCAGATGGCTCTTGCCGCGCGGATGTGCGCGTTTACTCGACCTCGACGACTTCGACCTCGACCCGTAGGTCTTCGAGGACGTCGTAGGTAGTGATTCGTTCTCCAGAAACTGGGTCTGTCCAGACCAGGTTTTCAACTCGTACCAACAGGCTCGTTCCGGGTGGCGTTCCCGTGCTGTCCCACGTGATCTTTACTCTGCGCTCTTCGATCGCAGGAACGGTTACTGTCGGAATCGTGATTGGACAAGGGGCCCCTGATCCATCGTCCCAACAGTATCCAATCGTCCTATCTTCGGCGCCGGTCATAATAGGGTCATTGCTTCCGAAGTTTTCTGGAGGCTCGAGAATTTCCATCGTGGCGCCACCGAGCATGCTCGGATTTTTCATCCACGCATAGTCTTCCTCACTGGAGGGTATTTCTTTGTTCCATACAACCATGTAAGCATGATTGATCTTGATGGGGCCGCATCCGTCATATGACCGAAGGTCGAACTCGATCACGACGTCGTCGCCAGGGTTGATGGTGACCGTCATTGGGCTCATCAGGATGTAGGACAGGAAGGTGTTTGTGGTTACTCCCACTTGCATTCCTTCGTCATCAAACTCTCCGTTCCAAACCCAGAATTCACAGTCTGCTGAGGCTTCGGTCTCGTCGACCGCCTCTTCATCGACAGTTTCTGTTGGCGTGACCTGCGCTGTGTTGGCGCTGGTGTCTTCTTGTTGCGCTGTGCAGCCCATAAGGAGGGCAAACAGGATTGTGGCAGTGGCCATGACTTCCTCTCTTTCTTGTTTTTGGCGATTATCGCCAGTGGTTAAATCGAACGGTGGAAACTAACAGAGAAGTGTAGCAGAAAATGTTTAAACTTTCAATGTTTCGTTCGAATGCAAAAGGAGGAACTCAAAAAGTCTAAGAAGGCGATGACGTCGTTGCTCAATGAATTAAGAGAAGCGGTCAAGAAGCCAGGAGTTTTTGGTGGTGGATTACAGACAGCTGTTAGCGCAATCTTGGAAAGAAAAGGGAAGAAAAAGTAATGGTTGTGCGAGTAATACAAAACGACTCAGTGATGAGTCGTTTTGTAGTTGCAGCGATTGTTGATTTCTTTGTAAGAGCGAAGTGATGCTACTTTTAGGGAATATGGATGCAGTAGTTTGCGAGCTGAATTAAAAATGCCGCCCGTCGTATGTGACGACAAGCGGCAGTATGGGCGAGCTTTTATCCGCGATTGAGCCATGTGGCGCATTCGGGGCCGAGTTCACGTGTTGCCGTCGTTTCGTAGCTTGAGATGTCTTCGGCCGTAAGTATGTCTCGCCAGCGACCATTTGTACCTTTATGCATGAACGTTTGAGCTCCTCCGCTCCAGAGGGTGCCGTTGAGGGGAACTATTTTTGTGCCGTGTGACTTCATATGGTCAAAGCTGCAGTGCAACAGTATGGAATCCCACGAGGTTGGGTCTATCTGGATTTCTAGAAATTTCGCGACTTGATGGATTGACTTTGGGAGGTCAGTTTTCAAGTCGTGATAGTGAAGAAGCTGAACGTTCGGAAGGTTCCGGATGTCCCACCACGTTTTAACATTTTCCCAAAATGGCCACCAAGGATGTCCATTCTTTTCGAGCCAATCCAGAAAGTATTGTCGTACATCTTTTGTTGGGGACTCGATTGGTGGTCCAATTCGATCTGGAGTGTCGTTGAGTAGGCTGTAATATGCTTCGTTGCCGCTAGCCTGGTGGTTGTGCATGCTCCACACCACATCTCGTCCGTCTCGAGCAATGTAGAGATACTTCATGCACGGCGAAAAAACGAGAGCATCGACTGGCAGGTGGGTCTTCACAAAGCGACGGTGCGTCTGCGCTTCGATTTGTGCGAACTTTTCTTCTTTGGTTGGCACGCGAAGGTCGATCCATGGCGACATGTCAGCAACCGGAATATCGTCGGCTCCGGAAAAAATGAGCTGAGCAACGATCTGTTGGAGCCAAGTGGTGCCAGATTTGGCATACGACGCGATGCAGATATCGTCTTCTCGGAACGGGAATCCGTTCCACATACGAGAGTCGAAATGGTGGTTTCGGAATTCTCGTGTTTTTTGCGGCCAGTGAATCGAATTTTCAGACATCGGATCCTCCTATTTTGCGAAAGAAATTCGCTGAATGAAGGTACGCGAATGAAATCAGGATGAATTATTGATCATAAAAAATATGACTAGTAAATCAATGCAAAACCCTTGACTGTTCGCGATTTGGCTGTCATAATTATGATGACTATGCTCGGAATTTATTTGGCCAAGCTTGGCCTGCCAAAAAACACAACAAAAGTATTTGAATCATTGCTTCTATTGGGTGAAACAAAAGCTTCAGACATTATTAAAAAAACCGGCTTACACCGGCACCTCGTTTATGAGGCGCTAAAAGATCTTGAAGCGCGGGGGCTTGCAAAACGTTTAGTCAGAAATGATGTGGCGCATTTTCGTATTCTTAGTGCAGATCCGTTGATTAAAGAAGCAGAAGATCGATACGCTGCCGCCACGGAGATTGCGAGATTGCTTCGCGAAAAGAAAGAAAAGATAGAAAGTACCGTCACTTTTTTTGAAGGAGTTGAGGGCGTAAACGCCTTTACTGAGCTTGTTTTAGCACAAGGACAAGATTTGGATGTTTTAGGCGGCAACGCTCGATTCAGACAGTTTTATTCAGAAATTTTTGATCACTGGAATGATCGCAGAATCGAAAAGAAGATACGTTTTCGAGTCTTGGCGCCTAACGAGGTCACCGATGCTCATTTGTATGGAGCGGCAGAAGTAATAATTCGACGATATGACGCTCGACTATTCCCGGGCGTGGTTTGGATTTTTGGTGATTATTTAGCGCACATTGTTTGGAAGACCAAACAAAATACAGAGATCATTCTTATAAAGCAGCCAGATTTGGCCGAGCAGCATCGTGAACTTTTTTCTGCTCTTTGGAAGGTGGCGAAGTAGCGGACGCTTGATTTGCAACAAAACGACCTATTAAAAGGTCGTTTTGTTGCCGAACATTTGTCGTTCTTTTTGTTATTTTAGCTCCGTGAGCGATCCCCAACATAGCGCTAAGAGTGAGGTGGGATGGCGGTGCCTATGGGTTTAGTATCAGAATCTCGAGAGTTTTTTGAGGATTTTTCGAATCTTTGTTGAGCGACGATTTTGAGGCACGTAGTTTAGTTATTTGCTCCTACCATTTTTTGACCGATAGAGGATCAGAATGATGCAGCAATTTGTAGCCGCCCAATACAGGGGAAAGGCAATCGATGAGATAGACGGTGTCCGTATTGCTGAAAAACTTGTAAGGGCATTGAACAGGCCCGTGGTATATGCGAGCGGGGTTTCAGACTTGGGATGGGTCCATGCTTTGAGGACGGTAGGGGCTGTTGCGAACGCGTCACTTAGTATGGCAAATGTGATCGCTACAATCGGCTCCCGCGTGGCGTACCAAAGGATGAGCGCAAGAATGGAGCAAAGACCGCATAAGTAATCAAAGGTTTCTAGTCTCCAGTAGGCCTGTCGGTTCGTAAAAGATGCAAGCAGAACCAATGCGGCACTCGACCCAGAAATGATCGTAGGAAGCGCAGCCCAGCCGGCTCCATCCGCCAATGCAGCGACCCCAGCAATTAAGGGGGCGATTGACCACATTAGCCAGGTTACTTTGTTTGGCTTTGTTTTTCCTTGCAGCGTTTCTTTCAGGTATGCTGCGATACCGACAAGCTGGACGACCGCTCCGAGAAGTACAAGGTATTGCAGCATAGCGATTCTATTTTACCTCAACAAAACAACCCTACGGAGGGTTATTTTACTCATCACTTTTACTCATTGTTCGCGCTCGGAGCTTCGGGGGACCATCCCCCATAGCCCGACAAAGTCGGGCGACGGGGGATGGCGGAGAGGGAGGGATTCGAACCCTCGATACCCTTTCGGATATACATGATTTCGAGTCATGCGCGTTCGACCAGCTCTGCCACCTCTCCAGGTGCTGGTAACGGCAGTAGGATATAGGTTTTTTTCAGGAGAATCAAGGCGGTGGCCGGGGCGCAATGTATACTCGAGACATATGAAAACATCTCAAAAAATTCTTCCGTATCTCCTTGGCGTTGTGCTGTGTCAGGCGGCTGGAATCTTCGGTTCGTTTTTTACAATTTCAGAGATTCCAACTTGGTATGCGGCACTAAATCAGCCAACGTGGCAGCCGCCGAGTTGGTTGTTTGGTCCAGTTTGGACCTTCCTTTATATATGCATGGGCATCGCTGGCGCTCGGATTTGGATGAAAACAAAGAGCGGCGACATGCTTCGGAGAATTTTCATTGGGCAGCTTTTCTTGAATGCGCTTTGGACTCCAGTCTTCTTTTTCGCGCACAACGTCGTTGGAGCCCTGGTGATCATCGTCGCGCTCGATATCTGTGTCGGGATTTTGACCTGGAAGCTTCGTTCCGTTGATAGAACCGCGACGATCCTTCTGCTCCCGTATCTCGCCTGGATCCTCTTTGCAACTGCGCTGAATACTGCAATACTGATTTTGAATCCTTAAAACACTGCCGTTATGCAGTACAAGCACGCAACGCTCCTCCTCTTCATTGTCTTTATTGGCACCGGTATTTTGACGGTTGCCGTTTTTGAGCGTCGTTCTGCGCTTGAAGAGATGGAAGAGCTTGCGGCAATCCAGCTTGATGAAACGGCTGCTGGAGACGGTTTGCCTATAACGTATCAATCCTTGGATATCGACTTTAATGGAGACGGAACGAGTGAAAAGGTTGTTCTCACGATTGTGGAAGATGATATAAACGGGAATGTTGTGACGTTGTCTGTGAACGAATCGAGTGTAGAGGTGGACGGAAATAATTCGCAGGGATATTTCAGTCTTGTTGACTTGAACGCTACGGATTCATGGAAGGAGATCGCGATTTCAGATCTTGGTCCAAGCTCCGATTTCAGCACAGAGTTCTACCGGTTCGATGGCTCGAAGTTAGTAAAGATCGGATCGACTCAGGGGTTGTTTGAAGACATGGTGTTTGATGGAGCGGGGAAGTTAACGACGACCACTCGAGGATCAATTCTTGATACCTGGTTCTTTGCCGATGATTACATGCTGATTGATGGAGAATTACAGCATGTCGATAAAGACTTTTATCCGCGACTTGATGACATGAAGGTGACGATGTCGTCGGTAATGGATTTCCAGATATCGCCAGCAGACCCGTTGATTGCATTTTCTACAGTCGCTAATGACGTCATCACCATTGTTGGTTGCGATAATATCGAGTGGTGTAAGGCAAAAAATACGTCGAATGTTGAAGGATGGTTTTCGGTAAAGACCACAGATCTCTCTGTGTTCGAAGGACTATCAACCGCGGATTAAGTAATTGATTACGATGAAAAATACAGCTCTACATTTGAGCTGTATTTTTTGTCATTGCGAGGACGGTAATCCAGACGAAGCAATCTTGGTTACAACGTTGGACTGTCTTGTTTCAGTGTTTCTTTGTTGACTTCTTTTGCTTGCCAGAGGACTTGAGTGATCGTATGGCCAAGATGCGTGACTCCCATATCGTAATTACTAGGGTTACGAGGATTGGTAATGGGCTTGATTCTTCCATACTCTTCGGATCCGATGTATTTCGCGGTAGTACTATCGAAATTAAAGACGGGGCTGACGTTTCTTACGGATGGAAAGCCGTATTCAAATGGAACTGATCCCTGTTTTAATTCAGCGGTGTGTATTTCACACGAATCTTCTCCTGTTGTTAGCGCAAAACCAGGGTATTCCATAAGCCCCTTTAATTTTTTTACCGCAAGAGGATCAACGAAGAAAATGTGGTTTGCGATCGGTTGCAATTTATACGTATTGTCATCCTCATCATCCATTCCCGGAAACTTTGGCTGGAATCGCAAGCATGACCCGTCATGAAGAACAAAATAATGTGATCCATTTTCTGTTCGGAATATAGAAGAAAAGCGTTCTTTTTCTTTAAGCAGCTGCTCAAGAAGCTTGTCGACTCCCTTTTCGTCATAGTCGGATTCGCAGATTTTTTCTTTGAGCCCTTCTCTACTTATTGGAGATAGCTTCGGTTTTTCTGCGGTGAATTTTTCAAATGAATTCGACATATATTTGTTTCATTGTAACAAAACAACCCCGTAGGAGAGGTTGTTTTGTGGAACGGTCGAGTGTTATTTCTTATGCGCCTCTTTATGTGCCAAGTTCCAGAGTTCTCCAATGACGTATCCCACGATGTAACCAATGATTCCTGTTACAAGAATGAGGAGGATTGCATTGCCGAGTGCGAACGGAAGAATGGAATAGTCCATGGCCATGAAATGCAGACCAAGAATCCAGTCCATGAATGGCTGAGCGACTTTTCCAAGAACCATGAGCGCCCACATTGCGTGCAAAATAGCGAACGTTCCTCCACACACTAATCCCACTTTATGCGAATGAACTTTGTTCATAGCAATAAAATAAACGTGACTCATGAGTGAAGTATATAGCAGGGATGGTGGCTGAGAGCGCGTCAAATATTAGTCGATAATATATTTTCTTACGAAGACAGGTTTGCTCTGCGCGAGTGCCTTATCGATCGTGTCTTGAGTGCCTTTGCTTTCATTAACCTGAAACCCGAGAAGTGCGTCTGCGGCTTCGATGACTTTTGTATTTCGTTCGAAATATGTCGTTGGATCTACGGAGGTATTTAGCGCATTCTCGATGATCGCTGATGGATTGCGTTTCTTCACTTCTTCAAGTTGTTTGATCAACGTTTCGGCCTGATCTTGAGTAATTACTCCTTCTTCTGCACGCTTTCGATAATGAGTTGCATATCGTTCTAATGTAACAGGAAGAAAGATTTTAATGTGTTCAGCTGTCGGGTCGAGTAGTAATGCTTCGTCGGTAGCAAAGAAGTCGACAGATAGTGCTCCGCCGGAAACTATTCCGCCGTTGTGAAGATAGATTTCACGAACCGATTCTCTGACGTCGTGTTCGATCTCTTCATTCGTTTTTGCCCAGGTTCCAGCAATACCGAACCACAAAGTCGATTTTTCTGATTTTCTCTCAAGCTCAGCGAAGAGCTCATTTAGAGATCGAATTTCTTTTTGCATAGGATGAAATTTTATTAGTCTGATCGGCGTCACTCTTGAGAATATACGCCGTGTACATATATTTTGTCATGATAACAAAACACCCCCTTTCGGAGGCTATGAACTTGTTCCTCTTCGCTCCTCGCTTGCGCTCAGAGCTCCGGGGGATGGCGGTGTCAGCGGGTTTGGCACTGGATTTACGAAGGTCTTTGAAGGAGTTTTCGACGGCTTCTCTTTGAATGATTTTGAGGCATGTGGGTCGGAGGATGTTGCGACATCGTCGTGGTACGATTTATAAAATTATTGTGGTGTTTATGAAAATTGGAGAATTTGGTAGCGAATCAAAAGACGGAGGAATGGCGGAAGCTGAACGATGTGAATTTCGCGTCTGGGAGAGTTTACGTACAGAATCCGCGCGACGCGAATATGAGGCGCTAACGGAAGAAGAGAGGGCGTATATTAACGGAGCATCGGACGTACTCGCGAATCATGCTCTGGACATTACTTTTTTCAGTAAGCCTATTGGCGGGTATGTAGATCCAAGAGTATCGAAAACCCCACCCGAATATAACTGGTCGATTAATTTAGGAGACGGGGGGCATGATCGGAGCATTGTTGATGCCGTAAAATTGTATCGAAAACGAGAGCAAACTCTTGATCCAACCCTGAGAGATCTTCTTGGCAGCAAGCTGCGTTGCAACACAGTCTTTATTCTTGGACTTCCCACTTTGACAGATTTTGGACGTTCGGAAGATGATCCACGTTACCAGTCATATAAAGCGTCTTCAAAAGATGAGGCAATCGTATTGGCAAAGTTGGCTGCTCCGCCTGGATCGCTTGCAAATATTCAAGAGGAAACACGTGGTGTATTCGCTGATTTTTCCTTGCGTGTAAGATATCCTGTCGAAGTGCAGAATATTTTTCTCAGTAAAGAGAATGCGTACTTACTCCATTTTGTTCTCCAGCACGCTGCCATGAAATTTGATCCGGCATACACGGTATATTTTGACGGATCCTTATCGGGAGAAAAGATGTTCGGAGCGGAAAAAGAAGGTCCCACGATCGTTGTTGTAGATGAAATCAAAATGAAAGTTCTCTCAGGCGAGGAGCGGAAACCGGCAAAAAGGAATGGATCACGTACCGTGGGAGAGATGTATGAACATATTGCACCGATGGTATCAAGCGGAAGGGCACAGAGCTTTGCTCCTTGGGTTTGGCAAACGAATAGAGGAAAATTCGACTCCGCTGCACGAGAACGGGCGAACGAATATCCTCGTCCTCCAATCGGTCCGGCAGACACAAAAAAGTAGAGCGCGTGAGCATCAATGATTTCGTGCGAAACTTATCGGAAGATGAGCGTCCAGGTGTACACAAAGCAAAACAACCCCGAAAAGGGTTGTTTTGTAATCGACAAGGCCCTATTGGTCGCGCCGTGTGCTTGAGGTACTCGGGTTGTCCGATAAGACGTTCTCGTGGCGGTGTCTGTGGGTTTAGTACCAAAATTATACCGAACCTTGAATAGGTTTTTGAAGATTCTCACTTTGGCGATTTTTAGGCAGACGGGTTTGTGACATTGGTATGACATTCTCAACCAGTCGTGGAATTCTTTTTAACGCCCGAAATGAAATAGTCTTCCAATTTTTTTTTGAAGCTTCCAAAATCTATCTCTTCGCTAAGAGGGAATCTTAGAAGCTCAATTCTGGAACCGGCCTCTTCGGCCTCTATGACAATCTCGCTACCGCTTGTATAGGCAGTAAACCTTGGATAAAACTCCAAATAACCAAGAGCGTTAAAGAGCCCGAGCCCATTTGTGTACTTTCGATTTTTTGTATCGATGCCATAGCCGCCTTGTTTAGTAGAGAAGGTGACTGGTTTTAACAAAGCTACAACTTGAGCAAGAACCTCTTTGATAGCCGCGTCTATCTTTTCAAATAACGCGATTAGGTCTTGCAAATATTTATAATCGTGGCGTTGTTGAATTTGGATTTTTAAATCCCCCAGTTTTTCACCCGCATCCATATTCTCTTTTGGTGTTTTGGCTGTCGCAACATTCGCCAGCTCCATTTTTAATGACTCAATGGTCTGCCACCTGTCATTTATCCCTTGATTGAATCCGATATCAAAGATCCGATTTAGTAACGCTAATTTTTCAGGGGGAATAGTCTTTTTAAGTATTTCTTTTTCCTTATTCCGTTGATGAGGTTTTGACCCTTTCTCGTCTATTAAATCCACTGGAGGGATCCCCGTAAGAACAAAAATGAGCAAGCCGCAAGCCATTGTGACGTCTGAGCGAGCATCCCTTCTATTCCCCTCGCTTACCCTCAGTTCGGGTAGCGACAAAAAACGGTTTCCTAATTGTTCCCAAGAAGGAGTCGTCTCTGTTGCAATGGCGCCGTTAAACGAAAGTCCAAAATCAATTAAGAATGGCCTATGAGCATCGTCATTGGCGACGATTACATTGTCTGGCTTTATGTCGCGGTGATAAACGCCTTGTTTGTGAGCATATTCAATTGTCTCGCAAACAATCATGGAGAATATTAAGGCATCGTCCAGAGACAGTTTTTGTTTCTCTATATATTTCTCTAAAGTTGACCCGGAAATAAATTCACTTACAAAATATAAATCTTTGCTACTGTCACGGTAATCATCCGTATTGGATTCGATTAATTTCGGAATGAACTCGTGATTCAATATTTTGAGGTTTGAAACTTCTATAAACATTCTCGCTCGGCGCTCCAGGTTTTTTTGATTCTTTAGTGTTTTCAATACAAAACCAGACTTACCATTTTTGGATGTCGCGTGATAGGTGCATCCCTGGCCACCCTCACCAATGAGGGCTCCTTTTTCCCAATTTTTATCCCACGGTGTAGACATGTCGGCATTATACGTAAAACCGACCACTTGGGTCGGTTTTATGTGGCGGAGAGGGAGAGATTCGAACTCTCGGAAGCTTTCACTTCGACGGTTTTCAAGACCGTTACCATAAACCACTCGGTCACCTCTCCAGGGAGAACACTCTCGGTTTGTCCATTTTCGACTTACTCCTCAATTGTGTCGACGGCGTACATTTGGGTACGCCTTGACGACCCAATTGTCGTCGTGCGTCAAAACTGGCCGAAACCGAGAGCGTTCTCCGCTTTTCTTGATTTGAAACGCGGGGATAGATTATCGCAAATTTGGGGGATTGGCAATTTTTTATGAATGTCGATACGCGTTTCGCTTTTAAAAAGTGAGCTGCACGAAAATGTTTTATACTGAACGTACTATGCAGATTAAAAAGGCGATTATTCCAGTCGCGGGAATGGGAACGCGATTTTTGCCAGCAACAAAAGCGCAGCCAAAAGAAATGCTTCCCGTCGTTGATAAGCCGGTCATTCAATATATTGTTGAAGAAGCGGTTGCGGCCGGTATTGAAGAAATCATTTTCGTCACTGCAATAGGCAAGCGCGCACTGGAAGATCATTTTGATCGAAACTTTGAGCTCGAATATCGTTTGGAACAGAAAAAGAAGTTTAAGGAGCTCGAGGCAATAGAGGCAGTTGGGAAGCTGGCAAGATTCGCATTCGTTCGTCAACAAAAGCCGCTTGGCGACGGACACGCCATTTTGGCTGCTGCGCCATTTGTTGGCGACGATGAGGCGGTTGCGGTGTTATTCGGTGACGACATTATTGACGGAAAGATTCCAGCGATTGGTCAGCTTATTGAAACGTTTCATAATCAAAACGGACCAGTAATTGCACTTCAGAAAGTTCCGAAGGAGAGTGTTTCGAGTTATGGAGTTATTGATGGACATCAATTGGGGGAGAGGGAGTGGGGCATCTCGACGTTTGTAGAAAAACCAAAAATGGAAGACGCGCCATCGAATTTGGCGGTTGTTGGTCGCTATGTCATTACTCCGGAGATTTTGCGCATTCTTAGAACTCAAGAGCCTGGGAACGACGGGGAGATTCGTCTTGCGGATGCGTTTATGACGTATCTTATGCAAGGCGGAAAAATGTTTGGTAATGAGTTTATTGGAGATAGATATGACTGCGGAAATAAGCTGCAGTTTATTATTGCGCAGATTCAGTTGGGTTTGAAGCACGAAGAAGTACAAGAGGGCTTACGTTCGTATTTGAAATCTCTTTCCGTTTAATATGTGTATTCCAAAATATCTTGCAGCGATCGTTCTTGCTTCAACGTTGTTCATGACTGGTGCCGGATGTTTTGGGGGAAGCGCTTCGACGGCAACGACGTCAAAAATTACATTGAAAGTGTGGGGTGTTTTTGATGAGAAGGATGCATGGAAGGAGATAATTAGCGGTTATGAGTCAACGCATACCAATGTTTCCATTGAATATACAAAGATGCGATTTGAGGAGTATCAAGATGATTTGGTTCAGGCGATTGCAGAAGGGAAGGGACCGGATATTTTCGCAGTTCATAACACGTGGATTGGTGGGTTTACCGATTTGCTTGAGCCAATGCCAGACGCGGTAACGGTTGCACACCTTGAAACGCAAGGAACGTTAAGAAAAGAACAGGTTCTCGTGTCTTCGTCACAGGCGACTTTGAGCATGAAGGCATTGAAACAGAATTTTATTCCTGCCGTAGTCGGCGACGTTGTTCTTCCATATCAAGAAACAGAAAAGTCAGACCCAGTTGATAAAATTTATGCTTTGCCAATGGGTGTCGATACTTTGGGGTTGTTTTATAACCAGGACATGTTGAATGCCGCAGGAATTCCACAGCCGCCAGCAACATGGAGTGATTTTCAACAAGCAACAACGCTTTTGACTAAGCTCGATGCTACTGGTGCCGTTACGCAATCAGCGGTTGGCATGGGAACGTATGAGAATGTAGAGCGCGCAACCGACATTCTCTCTGTTCTTATGATGCAGAACGGTGCGCAAATGGTTGATGATCGCGGCAAGGTAGCCTTTAATCAGATTCCAGAAGGGACGCCGAAGAATGTTAGTCCAGGACTTGATGCCGTGCGATTCTATACTGATTTTGCAAATCCAACGAAGGAAGTTTATACATGGAATTCTAACCAATCCTCGTCACTTGAAGCATTTGTGAATGGGAATGCGGCTATGTTCTTAGGGTACAGCTATCATTTGCCCATTATTCGAACACTTGCACCAAAGCTGAATGTTGGGGTAGCGGCTTTGCCGCAGATAAGCGTGGCCGGAGACGTACAGCAGGCAAATTTTGGAAATTATTGGGCAGAGGGAGTCTCGCGAGACTCGAAATATACAGACGACGCATGGAACTTCGTTCTGTATGCAACTGCGGCAGAGAACGTTGGTTCATATTTATCGGCTGCGGGTAAGCCAACCGCTCTTCGTTCGCTCATTGATGATCAATTGAATGATGAAAATATTGGCGTATTTGCGCAGGAGCTTTTGACAGCAGAAACGTGGTATCGCGGAAAGGATGTTGATGCTGCAGAAAAGGCGATGGGAAAAATGATCGACGACATTCTTAAAGGTACGTACGAAGATCCGCAAGAAGCGGTAGATGATGCTGCAAAAGTTGTGGCGCAAACATACGAATAGCTCAGAGCTTGCATGCTATACTTTTGAGCGATATGTGGCGATCATTACGAGCATTTTTTCTGTCTGGCATTCTTGCAATGAGCATGGTTATTTTTGCATTTCCGACTACTTCAGTTTACGCTGCAGATTTTTCAAAAGTGAACGCAAGTTCTGGTGCTCAGGGCATTATTTTTGCAGGAATTTGTGACGATCCAGCAAGTTCTAGGTGTACAGAGTGCCGTAATTCTGGAAACTGTACGCTTAACGACCTGCTTCAGGTTTTTGTGAACATCGGCACATTTGTTCTTGGAATTAGTGGATCGGTAGTGTTGTTTGTTTTTATGTATGGAGGTTTTAAATGGCTTTTTTCCAGAGGCGAAGGTAAGTGGATTCAAGAAGGAAAGGACGCAATGACCGGTGCGGCGATTGGTCTTATGATTATTTTTGGTTCGTATGTTGCCTTGAATTTCATTATTTCCGGGCTCACAACCAAGTCTGGCACGCCAACGTCGGGGGACCTTGAAGACACGGTAATTCAAGGGATCGATTCTGAAGTGAAGCCTGCTCCTGTATTTACTACTGAATAATATGCGAAAATTTTTCTGGGTTTTGTTTGGAATGTTTGTTCTTATCGCACCGCGGATGGCTTGCGCAGCGACTGAAACGGTTTCATTAGTCAATCCGCTTGGCGAAAAAGACGTTCGTATCATCATCGGTCACATTATTTCTGCGGCACTTTCAGTCGCTGGTTCGCTTGCCATCCTCATGGTGGTGTATGGCGGCTTGCTTTGGATGACATCGCGAGGCGAATCGAAACAAGTTCAAAAAGGAAAGGACACGCTCACGTGGGCGGTGTTGGGCATTGTGATCATTTTTGCTTCGTACGTTATTGTGAACGCCTTGATTCTTGGGATCACTACTGGATCGGTCTCGTGATATACTTTTTTTAACATTTATTCCTTTTTCGTATGATGAAATCATTAGTTCGTTACGCAGTGAGCATTGCTCTTGGCTTCGCGATTGCTCTGCCATTTGTGCATTTGCCATTCGTAAGTGCTGCGTCTGGTCAACTTGAAACAGAAGACCTATTGAGTACGGATTTTGGTGACTCTACTGGTCTTGGGCAGAGTGACTTGCAAACAACAATCGGTTCATTGATTCGTGTTGCACTTGGATTTCTTGGCATTGTTGCCGTTGTAATTATTCTTCTTGGTGGATTCAAATGGATGACTGCAGGTGGAAATGAAGACAATGTCACCAAGGCAAAGGGATTAATTATTGCTGGTATTATCGGTTTGGCAATTATTCTTTCCGCCTACGCAATTGCGTCATTCGCAATTGATAGTATTGTTGGCGCAACGGTTGAATAGGTTTTCTCACGATGCTCGCCTCGAAAAGTTTTCGAGGCTTGCACTATGCGAAAACTGTTTGTCTTTTTGGGACTATTGGGCCTTCTTGTATTCCCAAGAGTCATTCTTGCCGATGATGCAGCTTCGAATGACTGGGCAACGGCGACTGGGCTAAAAGCAACAGCGGATGGTGCGTTTGGAGCCGGTTATACCGGCGGTCAAGGTGGACTGATCACATATTTCATTGGGAATAACATTATTAAGCCAGTTTTTGGAATTGTTGGCGTATTGTTCTTTGCGCTTACCGTTTATGCTGGCGTGCTTTGGATGACTGCACACGGAGAGCCAAAACAGGTAGACAAAGCAAAAGACATTTTGATCTCTTCGGTTATAGGTATCGTCATTATTGTTTCTGCTTACGTTCTCACAAATGCCATTTTTAATGCGTTGATCTACGGTAATGTAAATGGTTAGGTGTCTGAATAATATTTTTTTGTGGAAACAACAACTAGCCCATTTATAGGATCAATCCCTGAGGTCGGGAGCTTTGCATATGGCGGCCCTCCGCCAAGTTCGAGTTTGAGTCAGTTGGTTGGAGATATAATTTCAGCTGTTTTTGGTGTTTTAGGCGTTGTTTTCTTTGTGCTTACTGTTTACGCCGGTGTGCTTTGGATGACTGCGGCGGGGGATCCAAAAAAAGTAACAAAAGCAAAAGATATTCTTACTCAGTCATTGATCGGACTCATTATTTGTGTTTTGTCATACGGAATTGCATATTTTGTTACAGATTTTGCGTCACAGTTTTTCCTTCCATAGCATCCACAGCTCGAGTTTTTTTGAACGTGTTACACTATTCACATAATTTTCTTATTTCGTATGAAGAAACTCAAGAATCTCCTGGTTGGCGTGGCTCTTTTAGCTCTACCACTTGGCGCAGCTCTTCGTGTTCCGCTTGCATATGCGGCGCCTAATTTAATGGGGAATTTGGAGGATGTTAATTCAGATGCAGATCTTGGTTCGGAAGATCTTACCGCTACTATTGGTAAGTTGATCGCAGCAATGCTCAGTGTTCTTGGAGTCATTTTCCTCCTTCTCATTATTTACGCAGGATTTACTTGGATGACCGCACAGGGTGATCCAAAGGCCGTTGATAAGGCGAAAGATATTCTCATCAGGTCGGTTGTGGGCTTGATCATCTTGCTCTCGGCTTACGCAATAAGCACTTTCGTGATCAATGCTCTCAGTACTGCAACATCATAAGAAAAAAGGTTAAACAAAAATCGGCCTTCGGGCCGGTTTTTGTTTGATGGAAAATAAAACGTCCCAGTTCTCTTTCGAGTTCCGGGACGCGTTGCGTCTGGTCACTTGCAGCAGGGATACTTCGTCATCCCATCTTTGCAGAATTGACCGTCGACTTTTTCGTTGAGGCTCTTCAGGTCCGCCTCGAGCTTGGCTGCTGACACCTTCTTTCCGTTGCACATGACCATCTTTTCGGCTTTCTTCGTCGAGGGAGCCGAATTCTTTTTGATGGGCTTTCTTTCTTCGGTTCGGACGATCTTCGTTTCATCATCGGCTTCACGCGAGACGCTGCTCTTCTCGGCGTGTTCGGCGTGAGAGCGGCTTTCGTGTTCTGACGGTTTGAAGAAGAACGCGTATCCGATGACGGCCACGACGAACATTATAGGTACGGCTATCCACATCCGCCAGGCGTTGTTCAGCATTTTCACGCCCCATCCCTTTGCGACGATGTCCAGGTGTTTGGCCCAGTCGTTCTCTTTCCAGAGTCCGAGCGACAGTCGTGTATACGCTCCAACAAGCGCCACGTGGATCGCACAGAGCAGAGCCGCGGGGAGGAACGGGAGAGGATCTTGTACCATCTGAATGATGATGATAAGGGTCCAGATGAGACATGCGACAGCGACTACGGTGATGCTGATCCGTACTAGCGCCATGCTGCTGCGCATGAACGCGTTCAGATTTTCCCTTTCGTTTGGCTCAATGGTTCCGTCATTAGCCAGCGCGCCGATGACGAGCGCGGCGAATTTCGGTACGTTCAGGAGCTTTTGTGTAATGCCCCAGACGACTCGGTCCCAGACCAGAAAGATTACTGGACCAGCGGCGATGATTTTCCAGCTTCCTTCATTGACGACTGTGAGTCCGATTCCCGCCAACCCGAAGGTGATCACGAGCAGGGTTGTAGACACGAACGCGAGGAAGAGAGAGCTGGAGAGCTGTACTCCCTCGCCGTCCTTCTTGAGCCCTCCCAACACCATGAATATCGTCGGAACTCCTATGAGGAGTACGAGAGCGGTCCATGCAATCGCCGCCATCCATGTGGTTTTGAAGAGCGTGACCAGCCCGATCACGAGGGTATAGAAGATCATTCCTCCGATGATCATTTGAGTCACTCGTGCCGCCTCTTTGACCTCGACTCCTATTTTCTCCAGAAGGCTACCCGTTGAGGTACCAAGACCATCGAGCGTCGCCTTTAGACGCGCCATCAGATCTGCGCTGATGCTAGAAGCTGCATTTGTCATGTTGGCTCCAATGTTTGGGTCGATAGGGGGAAGAAGTGCTACGGCCGCTTCGAATTTTTCTTTGAATTTTTTCGAGGCGGCTTCTCCGAAGCGATCGCGACGTTCTTGAATGTTTGTAGCGTTTTTGATCTCGGGCAGTTCTCGGATTTCGTCGCAGATGACCGGAAGCCATTCGAAGACTTCGGCTACTACTTTGAAGAGTCGTGTGCCTCGTTTCTTCAACATCTTGGCAAAGAAGAAGGCGACCGCGATTTGATTCTTGTCTTGGAGATTTTTTCGGAGCCAGTCGGAAACAATTGCGGCAACAGCGTTGCTGTCTTGATGGCTCGCAACAAGGTTCGCGATTGTTTTGGGGCCAGAGAACTCGGCATACTCTTCGCCGGCTATGGCGAGCCGGGCGATTTCTGCCAGGGTGAGAGTTCCCTTTGGACTGTTTTTTTTGGCCATGTGGCCTCCTTTGGCGCCTTGCGCCGGTTGAATTTTGGAGGGGAAGAAGCGGGGATGTGGACAAGTTGTGAAGCTTCCGGAAGTTGCTCCGGACCGCTTAAATTAGCAAAAAAACAGCTTTTTGTCAATAAAAATCGTTTATGAGTTTCTTTGACAAAAAGCTGTTTTTTTGCTATAGTAAAGCGTTCGAAGTGGAGGATTTCCAAGGGTTTTCCTGGGACTTTTCCACTCCGTTCGCTTCAAAATCAGTTCAAAAACAAGTCCGAGTCAGAGATCCTGATTCGGCATCCACAAGGAGATCCTCATGATCACCATCCTTCGATTCCTCTTGCTCGCCCTTTTCGTCCTCGTAACCTCCAGCGTCGCAAACGCCGAGAAGGCGAGTGCGAAAAAAGCTGATGTCACTACCGTCGCTGTCGCTACCGCCGATGCCGGGCTTCCCATGCCTGCGATCGGCGGCGCCACGATGAGTGCTGGCGGATCCATGTGTGGCCAGCAAATCCTGGCCGCGCCTTGGAACGCCAAGAACGCCGGCCGCCTCGTCATTGACTTCGCGACCGCGGAGAGGATCTGCGCGGAAGCGCGTGGAGACTTCAACGTCGCCACCGCGAAAGCGAGGGAGACGATCATCAACGCCTTCACCGTCAGATCGCTTGCTCCTTCCTTCGTGAAGGCCGCAGAGACTGGGGGAGACGTCAGAGTGAAAATCGGAGACAGCGTGTTCGAGTCTGGGCAGCATCTTCAGTTGGAGGCCTTCGGAACGGCAGTTGCTGCCGCCAACCCCAGTTTGTCCTACGGGACTTACGACCCCAACCTTCAATACTCCGGTCTTGCCCGTATTTCGGGCGTTGTTCCGATGGGCACGATGGTTGGCAACGGCTACGCGGCCATGCCGCAGATGCTTGGTCAGCAGGCGTCTACCGCTACCGCCTCGTGCGGAACGGCGGACGAGTGTCAGAAAAAGCTCGAAGCCTTGCAGTCGGTTCTTGCCGAGCGGGCCACTGAGTAGTATCGACCTTGGGGCCACGTTACGGCCCCGCCCCTTACCGCAGCTTGATGACGCTTCGGCGTTGTCGCTGCAAAAAAGTTCCTTGAGTTCCTTGTTCAACCTCAAAAGTTCTGGAGACATCATGTCCAAGCGTTTTCTCGTCGTTCTCGTTGCGCTTCTTCTCGCCCTTATCTCGACCTCTGCGTTCGCGGCTCCTCCGCTCCGCACGTTGGGCAGGCCCTTCCTGAGCAACGTGGACATGAGCGTTGTCGAGATAAAAATCGGCAATGGTTGGTACCGTATTCGGAATGACACAGATTTCTGGATCGTTCCAGGAAACAACGGAGCCGGTGCAGGACCGGGACAGGCGCGTCTCTTTGACTCCGCCGAGTCTGGTGTCTTGGTTGGGCTCTATCTCGGGCCAATCATGAAGGTTGATACCTGGAATGATTACCAGCTCGGTTCCATGGATGCGATTGATGGGTTGTTTGTCTCCGCCATGGAGCCAGGGTCCAGTGCCTACGTTACTGTTGACCCAGGCGTTACGCAGGTACTGGCATGGAGCGTGGATTTTAAGCCGGAACGCAATGCGGTTCAAAAGATGGCCTATGACGTACGACTCAAGAGAGTCGTCTGGTTCACTCCTGGCTTTGCGGAAAGGATTGAAACTCGTGACTGTAGGCCGACCAAAAATCCGTTTATCTTGTCTTCAGATCCACATTTTCTGATGATGAGAAATCAGGACTGCATCCACTGACATTGATCGGTCAACGCGACCGGTCAACGAACGCCTCAGCTCTTAGGAGACTGGGGCGTTTTCATATCTAGGACTCCTTTGAACTTTTCTTTGTAATCATTGCGACGCAGAACAATGCAGTCATTATTGCTAAGTCATTTTTGGAAAAGGGAACGTCGACGAGTCCGTGGATGAACATGGTAAGAAGTGCGGCAAAGCACGCTAAGACCCAGGGGTCTTTTTTGTTTTGCCAGGTGAAGTGAAGTGAAAAGCTCATAAGACCGATAAGTCCTATAAGGCCTATAAGCCCCAGCTCAGACCAGACATTTAAGAAAATATTGTGCGGGTACTGAAAAATTTCGTAGAGCGTTGGGTTGTGGTAGGGAACGAGTGCTGTTGGGTAGCCATTCAGACCGACTCCGAGATATGCGTGATCCGCAAGCATGTGAAGTGTTTCGCTCCATTGCGTTCGGCGCACAAGGCCAGAGGCGTCGTTGAGAGTAAGTTTTGATGCAATGGTCGGGAGGAATGTGAAGATGAAGAGGAAGACGGTTGCTGCGCCGATGGTGCCGAGGATCTTTGTCTTTTTTGTTATTAACGGAGTCATTATGGCAACAATGAAGAGTGCTGTTGGGATTGCAACGAGTGCCGCCTCTGTTTTTGCGAGCCCGATGGTGACGAGAAAGAGGGCGGCTACAACAAGAATCCCATTCCGACCGCGAACCCCCCTCCTTAACAAGGAGGGGTCGGGGGAGGTAGAAAGAAAAGCTATCATTGCGCTCACTATCGGCGCGAGCAGTAGTCCCACAGCATTCGGATATGGAAAGAAAGACGTTGCTCGATTTTCTGTTATCCAAGCTTCGGGGATTCCAATGTGAAAAGTTACTTGGATTATCGCGAAGAGCGCGACGACGATTCCAGATGTGCAAAGAGCGATGAATAATTTTTTATAATCAGTGCGGTCGAAGCGTGAATATGCAATAACGGCGAAGAGAAATGGTTCAAGATAATACGCTTTCCAAATTCCTAAAGCAGAAATGTGGTTTGGTGCGATGACGACGGCAACGATCGACGAGATTGCGATGAGAATGAGCGAAATCGAGGCGAGTGTGAACTTTGGTTTGCGTTTGGTCCAAGTGAGTAATCGTGATCGATATCGGATTACGAATGTAGCGAGTGTGATGAGCAGAAGGCATTCGAGCAAAGTGGTCGGGATTGGTCCGACATCGAATCGAACCAGATAGGTTGGAGTGAGTCCGCAAAGAAGGATGAGTGCGAATTTGAGATCTTGCCATGCGAGTACTGCAAAAGCGATGAGGACGAATGTGAGAAAGATGGCAAAGATCATATGGCGTTAATCGAGAACGTTAGTGCTTGGTTGAAAAATGCGAAGTAGGCTTTTTGGCGACGGACCGCCGAGTGCTGCAAGAAATGCAACGTATGTCGCCGTTCCAAGTGGAACCATAATCCAGGCAGGAGTATCTCGAACAAAGAAGAGAATCCCGCTCATGCCGATTGAGGCAAGAAATGCCTTTCCTGTGATCCCAAGATGCGGCTTCCATTTTGTGGCGCGAAGAACAACGATTGCGGCAATGGTGCCGATGAGCGTTTCTGCAAAGAGTGACATTCCTGCAGCGGCCCACATACCGTAATTTGGAATAAAAATGGCATAGCCGATAATCGTAAGCGTAGCGACGAATGCGTAGGCCCACGTCATGAGCCGTTGTTTATTGATTGCTACCACGGTGTATGAAAAGAGAGAACCGAAGAAGACCATGGTTGCTGTTGGTCCAAGAATGGCGAGGACTTGTCCGGCTGGGCTGAGCGAAGACTTTATGAGCGTCATGACTGCAACGCCGCAGAATATGCTTCCAAAAGCGAATGGGAGCCCAAGCATGGCAAGAACATCAAGGCCGTCTTGCATGCGTTTGTAAAAGAGAACGGTATTTTTTGACGCCCATGCAGAAACAAGAAGTGGAAGGAGCAGGCCCATGAGTGTGATCGGAATTGTTGTTACCACGTCGATAACTTTGTATGCGCCGCCGTAATAGCCGATTTCGACATCGGAGCGTCCAAAGAGCCACATAAAGAGAACGTCGCCCTTTAAGTAAAGAAGGTTAAAGAAAATTGAAACGCCGATTGGCCAACTTTTTTTGATGATGTTTTTCGCGATCTTGCTGTCAAAGATGAAGGTAACTGGAACGTGTGTTGAAACGCCGCGAAGCATGAGAATTACTTGAATGAATCCTCCAATAACGAAAGCGAATGAGGCTGCTCCAAGCCCGAGATTCCAATACCATACGGCAAGAACGCCAAGAAAGGCGACAGTGCGGTTTGCGGTTTCTGCGAATGTTGCCTGTGCGAGCATGAGGCGCTTTTGAAATACGCCAACAAAGACTTGCGCAAGAGAGCTAAAAAAGAATGCGCCAGCAAAGCAGAGAATCGCGATGCGTTCTTCGCCGGTTGTTGGAAGAAAGAGTGCGGAAATTGGTGCGATGCTGAGAAAGAGGAATGCGCTCACTGCACGAAGAGAGAAGATGGTGCCAAGAATGCGTTTTTCATTTGCGCCAGGTTCGGAGATCATCTGCGCAGTGGTGAGCGTGAGTCCAAAGTCGACAAGAATTGCGAAGACAGATGCGTATGTTTGTGCCTTGGTGAGCGCTCCGTATCCAGCATCGTCGAGCGAATGAATCAGAAGCCAGAATGTGAGAAGTCCTAGGATTGTTCCAATAATTTTCCCAATAACTTGGATGACAGTGTTTTTTGCAAGTGCGCGACGTTCGGTGGACATATGTAATGCAAAGTGTAGCAGAAATTGCTACACTCCATGAAGATATATGGCTAAATATTTCCAACGTTTTTTCGCAACAGTAACCATTTTCGCAACAATATTTCTTGGCTTGCCAGCACCAACAGCGCACGCGGCGATCTACTCGGCGTTGCGTGTTACAACAACAGGAAACGGAAGCATTAGCATGACTGCCGACGAGGTAAAAACTGTGTCGGTGACATTTCAAAACACATCGGATTTTACTTGGAAGAATGACGGCGCGGGATACGTTTCGCTTTATACATACGGACCAAAATATCGAACTAGTGTTTTCGATCCTGGAACATGGCTTTCACCAAGTCAGGTAAAGCGGATTGCTGAGCCAGTAGTGAAAAAGGGGGAGACTGCCACGGTTTCATTTCAGCTTCATGCCCCAAAAACAGCTGGAACATATTCGGAGACATTTCGTTTAGCATCAGAAACATATTCTTGGTTTGACGGAGGAGAGTTTACGTTGAACATTACGGTGAAAAAATCGACTGCTTCATCGGAAGCAACGAGTACAACATCAGCCTCTTCAACTCCAGCAGCATCGAATGCAAGCGCAGCGTTGACGATTATATCGGCGAATAAGGTGAGGCTTGTTTCTGGAAAGTCGGTTTCGTTAACGGCAGGATTCAAAAACATGGGATCAACATCGTGGACGTCATACGGACTGAAGGCGCCAGACATGAGCATCGCCTCTTCATCGTCGGCATCATTGAAACATCTTTCGTGGAATGGCGATGTGATTGCCTCTGCAACTGGAAAAATAAAACCCGGTGAAGTTGCATACGTTACGTTTGCTTTGACTGCGCCTCGAAGAAATGGAACGTACATGACGAATTTTCAATTTACTGCGGACGGTGAGGCAGTGAGTGATGCGATGATCGAAATTCCAGTCGAAGTGACTGGCGGCGCTGCAGAGGCAAAAGACGCACCAAAGAATACGAATGTTGATGACGGTGAATCTTCTATTGCGTACATTTCAGAGCCAACAATGCGTGTCGGCGTGCTTATTGTCGACGAAGAAACACAGAGTCAGGTGGTTATTACATCAGATCAGAGTGACTTCGTGATTCAAGATTTGAATGGGAATGTGTTGGGGGGGATGAAGAAAGGGCAAGCGGTGACTGCCGCGTGGAACGGATCGACATACACGTTTGATCGTGGAAAGGGAACAGAGAAGTCGTCGAGTGCTTTGCGGTTTATTCCGTCAACGGCAAACGCGATCATGACGGTTTCAAATTTTGATCGGAAGGTTACTCGTGGGTCTTCATTTACTGACAATACATTTCGCAACATCTTGGAGCTTCGATACAACACGGCGAAAGATCGTGTTTGGTTGATTAATGAGCTTCCAATGGAATGGTATTTGCGAGGTTTGGCAGAAACATCGAATATTTCACCTGCAGAATTTCAAAAGACGTTAATTACCGCGGCACGAACTTACGCGTTTTATCACTGGAGTAGGGCAACAAAACATGCGAGCGAATATTTTCATGTCGATGCATGGCTTGACCAAGTGTACAAAGGATACGGACAGGAACTTCGAACGCCGAACCTTACTGCAGCAGTCGAGGCAACACGAGGGAAAATCGTGACGTATCAAGGCGCAACGGCTATTACCGCATATTTCTCTCGTTCTGATGGACGAACGCGAAATTGGAATGAAGTCTGGGGCGGGAGCGTTCCGTGGTGTGTTAGCGTTCCAGTTCCTGCCGATGTTGGGAAGACGTTATGGGGCCATGGGGTTGGTATGTCCGCGTCTGGTGCGCTTGCCATGGCAAATGACGGTCAGATGTACGACGAGATTCTGAGATATTTTTACACAGGAATCGATGTTGCAAAAAAGTGGGAGTAACAAAAAACGCTACGAGCAAATCGCTCGTAGCGTTTTTTCTAGTCATCAATTGGTTTAGATTCTTCTGTACGTTCGTGATGATGTGTTCCTTTGCATGTTTTTGAAAGCCCGATCACTGCCACTTTGACGTCGTCAGGATTGTCGATATTTTTAAATTGAAAGCGTTCTCGTTCTGCGGCGGTTTGAATAAAGACGTCGCCAAAGGTGAGAAATGTTGCGAGAAGTCCTTTTGTTTCGCTGGTAACGTCTTGAACCTGATAAAGATAGACTTCAGAAACAACGCGATTGAAAAGCCCAATTTGTTCGGCATTGATAATGCGTTCACTCGTGACGATCCATACATCGAGCCAATAATCTGTTAGCTCGGTGCATGTGAGCACGAGAACAACAAGGAGATAGGCAATGAGTGCTGCAGCAAGTGCTGGACCCCAGAACATATTTGCCAGGAGTTCTGGATTTGCAAACTCGATAAGAACACCAACGACGACCGGAAGAATGAAGAGAACTCCGCTAAAAAAGAATATGCGAAGTAAGTCAATCCAATGTCTACGAAGAAAGAGAACAACAGCTTCGTTCGGTATTCTATTTGGTAATGAGTCGAGATTGATCATAGGCCAAATGTTGAAGACTGTGACGCGTTTCCAATGAACGGAACTATTGATGAAATTGGTACGGTGCTTGTCCAATCGATTTCGAGAAGAAGCCCAGTGCCCAGAGTAAGAACAAAGAGGAAACTTAATATGTAAACAATAATGAGCGCAACAGCTCCGCGTCCAATAACGCCGTATCGTGCCAAGTGAAAGATGTTAAAAAAGAGAAAGAGTGCAGTGCACGCAACAATCATTCCAAACGGAACGAGAATGATCCAAAGTGGTATCTCCATATGCGGAGATTATAGCAGCGTTGCAGATTCTGGCGTGCGCGATTTTCCAAGATGTTCGTATGCTCGTGCTGTTGCGATGCGGCCTCTTGGTGTGCGTTCTAAAAATCCAAGTTGTAACAAATATGGTTCATAAACTTCCTCGATGGTTTCTGTTTCTTCTTGTGTTGCCGCAGCGAGCGTGCCAAGTCCAACCGGCCCTCCGTTGAATTTTTCGATGAGCGTAGTGAGAAGATGGCGATCGACAGGATCGAGTCCGAGTGCGTCGATGGCAAGAAGGGAAAGCGCTTCATTTGCGATTTCTGGTGAGAATGTTCCATTGTGACGAATTTGTGAAACGTCACGAACGCGCTTGAGAAGTCTATTTGCAATGCGCGGTGTTTTTCGCGACCGTTTTGCGATCGCTTCCGCACTTTCGTGATCGATGGGGACCGAAAGAATCGCTGCACTACGTTCAATGATGCGTGCTATGTCATCATCGTTATAAAAATTCAGGTGGAGTGTGCTGCCGAATCTATCGCGAAGTGGTGCGGAGAGAAGCGACAGTCGAGTGGTTGCGCCGATGACGGTGAACGGCTCAAGTGACAATCGAAGCGTTCGTGCAGACGGTCCTTTTCCGACCACAAGGTCGAGCGCAAAGTCCTCCATTGCCGGATAAAGAACCTCTTCAATGTTGTGATTCATTCTGTGAATTTCGTCGATGAAGAGAATGTCGCCTTTGGAAAGATTTGAAAGAATTGCCGCAAGGTCGCCAACACGTTCGAGCGCTGGTCCGCTGGTTACTCGAACCTGCGCTCCCATTTCTGCGCCAATAATGTGTGCGAGCGTTGTTTTGCCAAGCCCTGGATTGCCATAAAGCAAGATGTGCTCGATGGGCTCGCTTCTTCCTTTTGCTGCGTCAATGAAAATAGAAAGATTTGTTTTTAAATCTTCCTGACCAATAAAGTCGCACAATCGCTGTGGCCGAAGCGTATGTTCAAGCCTCTGTTCTTCTGGCTCTGCAGTTTTTTCTACAAGCCTTGGAGGTGCAATATTTTCTTCTTCATGCAGCATATTCTGCATTTATCTTACTCTATTCATTGACCAAAGCCCACGTTTCATGCTTGAATACTGGGTCGCGAGCGTTTGCCTGCGATGAGAATACTTTTGCAGAGGAGAGTTGAATCATGGTCGGTTCTGATTCTGATCGTAAACCGACGTCTGCGATACGTGGACGAAGGACGGTGCCGCCTTCGCCGCTGTCCAGTTTCGCGGATAGTTGTGCAACTAGTGATCTTTACGAGCCTGGACGTTTAGAGTGGGAGCTTTCAAATTTTGTTGCTATCGGTCCGGAAGACCTCCAACTCGTCTCTTCTGTTGGCGCTATTTCTTTGGGTCTTAAGGCGTACGACCCTAGAATTTCGGCCACAGAAGCTCCCCAGATCCTTCCGATTTTCAAGCCCGAGCCTCGAGCCAGGGCGCCAGAACGCACCAATCAGGATTTGGAAGCTCCGACATTTTTCGCTTTCTCAATTGATCGAAGCGAGAAATGAGTGCCGTCTGGTGCCGGCCAAAGAAAACAGCAGGGCCTAGCGGTACGCGCCGGGCCCTTTTTTGTTCTTGTTTGTTCCGTAATTTTCATGCAGAATAGAGGGGTCAAGTTTTAGGAAGTTTCCATTTGAGGTTAGTTTTGATGAACAAGGAGGAAAGTTCGTGAAACGTACTTAACAGTACGTTGAGCGAATTTCCGACGCAGTGAGTCGAAAATAAACCAAATGGAAACTTCCGACTGCCGGGATGGCGAAGTTGGTATACGCGGCAGACTTAAGATCTGCTTCGAGAAATCGATCAAGGGTTCGAGTCCCTTTCCCGGCACCACAAAACAGCTTTATTTGGTCGACTTTCGG
>JBAYHK010000002.1:0-140923 GCA_041666145.1 Patescibacteria group bacterium
CGGCTCTTTCATCATCGCCTCAAGCAACATCCTCGTATATCGCGGTACTCCATCTTTTTCCTTTCTCAACAACAAATGCGCATCAATGCCGTATGTGATCATAGGTATTTATGACGTAAACAAACTTCGTTTATATGCTTCGAGATTTTCAAGAGCAAGTCCTGTTCCCTTTGCAACGCATAGTTGAGGATCTTCAGCGATATAGGTTGGCACGCCCGTCGCTTCTGCAATGAGCCGATCAAGATTTCTCAGCTGCGCCGAACCACCAGAAACCACAATACCCTTATCCATCACATCAGCAGAAAGTTCTGGAGGGGTTTCATTAAGCACTTCTTTTAATGTCGAAATGATTCCTTCAAGTAATGGCTGAATAGCCTCAGTGACATCATCGGAAGTTACTTCAAGAATCTTTGGCAACCCAGTTATCATGTCTCGCCCCTTAATTTCCATTCGAAGTTTTTCTGGAAGAAATATAGCGGAACCACAACGAATCTTAATATCTTCCGCGGTTCTTTCACCAATTGCCAAACTGTATGTTCGACGAACATGTTCCATGATTGCTGCGTCCATTTTTACGCCGCCAATTCGCACCGACGTTGACGCAACAATACCGCCAAGAGAAATGACTGCCATTTCGCTCGTTCCGCCACCAATCTCTACGATCATGTGTCCATTCGGTGATCCAATGGGAATATTTGCGCCAATTGCTGCAACAATAGGTTGCTTAATAATATATGCGCTTTTTGCTCCTGCAGAAATTGCAGCATCTACGACTGCACGTCGTTCTGTGCTCGTTATTCCTCCCGGAACAGCAATCATGACTTCTGGACGAAAAATGCGAATACCGCCAAGCGCTTTATTCATGAAGTACCGCAACATTGCTTCTGTAGTTCTATAGTCAGCAATAACACCATCTTTCAAGGGCCGACGAGCAATGATGGTATCTGGAGTACGACCAAGCATGTCTTTTGCTTCTTTTCCAACAGCAAGAACAGTCTTATCAATTTTTGAAACTGCAACAACAGAAGGCTCATTAATAATAATTCCTCGCTTTGGCACATACACCAAAACTGTTGTGGTCCCAAGATCAATTCCTATCTTTTTGTTGAATCCCATATCGCCCTCAGCCTACTCCAATCTTGGCGACAGTGACGAATAAACTATCCCCAAAAAATGGGGAGGAAAATACTCAAAATTCAATGAAAAAATCCTGGTCATGTTCCAAAGTCCCCTGAAAGGAATACACATCGTCGCCCCAAGCAGAAGACGCTTCTGAAGGCAATGCACTTCTTATCTTCTTATTAAAATCCAAATGAAAATCAATTTCTGGATCTAAAGCACCAAGTTGCTTCATGAGCCGTAATCGATATGATCCAGCAGCAATGGCATCGTCAATAGATTTTGGTAGTGTATAAACAAACGTTAATGTTCGAGATTGCCCTGGCTCAATAGATGTAAATGTTCCAAAACTCGTCAAACCGAATTCGGACATTGTCGTAACCTCTCCAGGCAAACTCTGCGGGTTACGAATTGCGTCGTTTGCGAGGGAACCAGAAACGGAAATCAATTTCGCTCCAGCTGGAACATAAATTCTTGTATACGTTCTGTATCTTGAAGTCTTCCAATCAAACGTTCCTTGATGGTCATACCTAATAGATGCCGTTGCCTGATATCCAGTCACTGTCGGAATTATCGAATACGCGATTGATCGCTTCACTACAGGATCAGATTTCAATGAAGCCATATTTGCATCAACAACCATGAAAACATCATTTGCATTTCCTTGCGTCACAGCTCCAGACCATCCATAATCTTTCAAAATCGCCTGCGCATCTTCATCTGTACTAAAAAAAGCTACATCTTTATCTGCAAACCCAGAAGATAAAAGGGAAAAGACGTCGGCGAATCGTGACGGCGACACCTCAAGAAGCTTATCTAAAACCGCATTCGTCAATTCACCAAGCACATCCTTACGATCACTTCGTGCAATACCTTGCTGCTCAAATGCAATTTCAACTTGATACTCTAAAAAGTCTGCAGCATTCTGAGAGTCATACGTCACACCGTTTACCGTGACTGGCCCAACAAAATCAAGAAGATGCTCCATAAATCCAGTCGTAATGCCAATCACTCCGTCTATCTGCGGGACTGGCCGACCGGCAACTGCAAACTCCTGTCGAAGAAGTGACGCGGTTTCTTGCGCTCCGGTGGGAAAATCTGGAGACCATGTCCCATCACGAAAATACCAAATTGGCTGCTCGAGATACTGTGCAATTGGTGAAGGTGACACAACGGCATACGCTGAGTTTTGCGCAACCAATGCGTCAACAGCATAAGCGTCGTCGGTAGTTAGACTCTTCATGTCCCCGTCACGAATAACAAGCAATCCATATGATCCTAAGAATCCTCCCGTTGGTCGAAGCTCCGTATCATTCATGAAAAGGAGAAGAAACTGTCGATCACCCCTAAGGCCGGCAAACTCGCGCGTTATTCCAGCGAATGGAACAAGGAAATCAACTGACGTTTTTAAATCTGCGACTACTGCGGCAAATGGAGCAATGAGCTCTCCAATAGCTGCAGTTTCTGGTAACGTTTCAAATGTCGCAATATTCTCACTCGCCAGCGCAAGCTTTACTTGCATAATCTGCAAATCCGGAAATGAATCTGCAAAACGCACGAACAATGCACGCTTCACCGATATTGGAAGATCATGGATTGCGGTATGTTCTGAGCCTGGATCATTCCATGCAAGTGCTTTCCGCGCATCAGCAACAACGCCGTAAACATCGTTTGCAATTGTAACTGCATCTGCAAGAACATCAATCGTATTTTTCGTTGCATCAAGAACTCCAACCGTCGCGTCGTAACGAATTCCAATCCACGGAATATGAGAGGCAAAAGACACCATTTCAGCACCAGCTTGTGCCTCAAGCACGCCATCAGATGCTGCAGTTAAATTTATCTGCGCATTAAAAAAATCTGTTTCTGCAATATCTTCCTTGGCCGCAAGCAATGCATCACGCGTAGCGATTCCTCCTCGAACAACTCGAGTTGCAGCAACTCCTACATAAATACACCCAAAAAAAATCGCTCCGACAATTAGCACAATCCCAATACCAAAATGCCACCGTCGCCGTCGACGCAAACTCGGCGCAGGTACTGGCACCTTTGAAACCTCAGAAGTAGACGGTTCAAGAAACATGGAAGCGATAAATTGCCTTCAGTGTATCACGCGCAACGAAAATTTCCGACGAATTTCTGCGAGAGATATCTGAGAATGCTGAGAAAGAAATCGACGAGCCTTCCACATCCGAAAAAAAGGAAAAAGGAAAAATTCCTTTCGATGAGAAGAATGAAAAAATCTCTCCAATACGCTTCGCGGGAGATCCAAAAATATCGCTCGAGGAAGATACTGTATGCATGCAATAAAACTAAGATGTTTCCAAAGCAACAACCAATAATCAAAAATGAAATCAGGAGAACTCCTCTGGAGTCTAAGCCATCGAGTCTTGTGAAGGTCAGTCGCGAAACCCCGATACCGATGCGCTTTTGCACTTGGATCAAATTTCGTCACAAATCCGCTACGCGCGCACCGCAACGCAAAATCAATCTCACCCATCCTCTCACTCAAAATATCGTCAAATACTTTTCCTTCATAAAGCAGGGACTCGAGCACACGGGCACGCATGCACAAAATACCAGATGCAGATAAAATATCATCAGTATTCATGTCATATTGTCCCCGGTCCATGTCTCCAGCACCTCGATCTGCAAAGCGCCACCATGGAAGAATTACTCTTCCTGTAGTGTCGATAATATCGGACTGCACAGCATCTGTGTCTCCATCGCCACGTTCAGAAAATGCACGAAGGATTTTTGGCTGTAAAAGATCAATATCAGGATTCTCTTCAAATGTACGCAAAAGATTCGCGATCATATCAGGCTGCAAAACCATTCCGCTCTCCGTAAAAATCACCACATGAGAGCTTTGATCATCATGAAAGCGCTCAAGAGCAATTCGAATGAGTTGATTTCGAGCCACCGCAGCCCCAACATATCTCGTACTCCGAACCACAAGCCAATGTGGTTCATTTTTTAAAATGTACTGCACTGTTTCACCGTCAGAACTTCCATTATCAAACATGCGAATCGTTATATCTTTATGCGTTTGTGCATGGATCGAAGCAAAAAGATTCGGCAAATACCCAACATCATTCCAGGTGGTTATACAAAGAGACACATGCATATTCGAAAACTAGTCACGAGACGATGCAATCTTCTTTGTTACGTTAAATCCAAGATACTTTCCGAACATAAAACGTGTTTGCGCATCAAGTGCAGGCAATGCTCCAAAGAGAACAAAAGTTACCGGAGACAATACCCACTGGCCAAACATCACAAGCCAAGTAAAACGCGATGCTCTCTGCGGGCGCGGAGGGAGCAAGAAAAAGCTCAGCCCTCCAGTTACAAAAACACCAAAAGTTGCAAGTCGCATCATTGCTTCGAGCGTATAAGGAGAATTTACAATAATCGCGCTCTGCGAATTCGTAACGGTCAAAAATGGAACGTATCCGAGAATAAAAATAATGAATGGCGCCACAGCCCAAGTGAACATCCCTTCCAAATGGTTAAAAAGATATGTCACCTTTTTCTTCCAAGACAGCAATGGATGCTCTCGAAACTTTGTCACCATGTATGGAAAATGCTCAACACCCCATGCCCATCGACGCTGCTGCTTATACAGTGCGACAAGACTCTCCCAATACGTTCCACCCGCAACAGTATCCATAGATACCGGAAGGAAAACTGGAGTAACACGATAGTCCCCGTTGTAGTGCAAAAATGCCTGCATAAAAATACGCGAATCTTCACTCACCAAATCCGGTTCCCAAAACCCAACATCAACCAACATACGCCATGGCATGGAGTGCGAAGAAAAAGTCCACAATCGCTCAGGCCTCACTAGCTCCGCAAGCAACCAAAATGTTGTTCCAAATGCAGCAATGCGTACCGGCGCTGCTGCTGTCCAAATATTATTAGAAAATACAGTGACCGGCTGAAATGACGTCCGAGTTGGATTTGGTTCTGTGAGAAAAAGGTGTGTAAGTTTTGCGAAATATTGCGGATGAGCCACGGTATCAATATCAAATGCAGAAACAATAATGTCATCGTATGGAATACCCTTCTCATCAATAATCTTTTTTATCTCACCGCCCATGTGATGAAGATTTGATCCCTTACCCACGATTTCTCCAGGAATCTGAAACGGATGAATCGTAATAATAAAATCCGCAAAATTCGCACCATATTGGTCTCGCATCTTTGAAGCAATCCGAGAGAAATTCTCCTGATCACGCTCCTCACCTCCGAGCGCGACAATCATGCGATCTGTTCGATACGGGCCACGAAGAAGTGACCGAATAGCCTCCTCCACGATTGACTCATCTTCTCCAACTGTCGGAAGCATAACCAAATGGTAGACGCGCTCCCAATTCGGCAACTTCTTTACCTCAGCGTGCCAATCGATAGCTATCGTCTTCCTATATGACCGATATGCCGCAACAACGTGAATAACAAAATAATAAACTCTTAACATCCAGTACAGATCAAAAACAATAATAAAAACTATACCGACAACTGGAGCAAAAATAGAAAGGGCGAGAATAGTAAATAAAACAGACCACGCAATAATTCCCGGAATCATTTCTAATCTTCTATACCTACCATATTGACCAAATTGTTCAGCCATACTGTTTTTATCGACGCAAAGCGTCTTTATTACTTGCTGTTATCCGTGCAGCGTATGCATAAATTGGCCGTGCCATTGGGATGGACTTCGCATCACGAAGTGCAACAAGGATCGTTCGATCGTCTGCATCTTTTTCTAAAGAAACACCGAAAATTGGAATCGATCGAGCAAATGCAAACGCGTTCACAATGGCGAGTGTACTTCGAAGTGCCGTAGCAGATCCTGGCCCAAGAACTACAACAATTCCAGAAATCTGCCCGGAACCTGGCATGTCAATCATTTGAGTTATTTTGCCTAAAAACTCCTCTGGCGAAAGCTGAAAACGAAAAGGCTGCAAAAGAAATATCGATCGCTCATCATTAAGTATGCCTAAAACTAGAGAATCAATCTCGCTCCCATTTACATAAAGCATCATAGTTTTGGAAGAGTGTTCCAAAGAATCACGTTCTTCGCACCCAAAATACCGGCGAGAAACCTATCGCCAACTTCTTGTCTATATAAAAACTCATCACGCGGCATAGCAGTGTAATTCACCTCTCTCGCGATGTCTCGTTCAAATTCGCGAACCGCAAGCGCAAGATCTTCGGAATCAATAGTGCCTACGATAAATAAATCTGTTGGGACATCTTCCGAGTCAACGAATCTCCCGGTAAGCAAAACTAAACTTATATCGCCCTTCTCCTTAAGTACACGAACAATTTCTTGATTCATTAATACCGCAGCCTTTCGCATAACTCCTCGTAAATCATCAAACAATGGGAACTCAACATTCGCCCGATAAAACTTCTTCTTCTCCCCCTTGCGCTCAACGTCATCATCCGAAGCCTCTACAGCAAGTATTTTCCCTTCCACTTCAAGAACAATTCCAACATCAACTAAATTCTTCAGCTCTCGACGAACCGAGTTCAGCTGAGCGTCAATACGACGCGTCAATTCTCGAACATAAAAGGCTCGGTCCGCATTCTCTAAAAAGAGTGTCAGCAGCCGAGCGCGAGTCTTTGAACCAAAAAGTTGTTCAATCCGAAATTCTCGAATACCTTCTCCTCGCTGTTCCTGAGTTTCATTGTCCATAGGCTAAAATCTGCCTATACTGTACAAAGAATCCTTCTTCTCGCGCAACCATGAACACCCCAATCTTCCGCCTCAAATCCGCAGAACTCCTCGTGCCTGGATCATCACCAGAGCATATGAGTGTAAAAACCATACTTTTGACTCTTTCAAAAGGCAATGGAAGTATTTTTGGTCTTATCAACGTCACGTCAAGACAAGAAGAGGAACGAGAACGGCTCCTTCATATTGTTAGCAGTCACCTTGAAGTAATGAAATCCGACATCACATCTGAAGAAATCAATATTCCAAGACGGTTCGAATCCATGCTCGTCACCCTAAATGCCGATCTTGCACGATTTGCGGGTTCACACAATGTCCCACTAAAGAATGTCAACATTATTGTTGGCGTCATGACCAATACCCAAGTTTTTTTTAGTGGCACAGGCACAAATCACGCACTTTTTCTTCATCGGACTGCAGAACGTAGATATGTTATATACGAACTCGATCTTCAACTTGCAAGCCAAGAAAATACATGGGAGAAGCCACTTATAACTGTACTTGACGGAGAGCTTCATGCTGGCGACGTTTTTTATGTCGCGACACGCGTTCCGCCACACGCACTAAGCCTGAGTGATCTGCAAGACATCCTTGTTACGCTCCCACCAAATGGAGCGCTTGAACGCATCCAACAATTCGTCCCGGTTACAACAACCTTCGGAAGTGTGTGTTTCCATATTAATGACGACGCACCGATTGGCCCACCGAAAAAAGGAAATCCGATGGCATCACTTTCCAACCTAGAAGAAACAAAAACACGTACTGCGGATTTGCTTGGCGATCAAACTCCAGACATCGCACAAAAAATCGTCGCTCTCATGAATTCCACAAAAAAGATACTCATGTCTTACAGTGAAAATGCAGTGTGGCGTGGTGTAAAACGCATATTACGTGAAGCCATAAACATGATCGAATCACTTTTACGCAATAAGAGTGAGAACAAACCCACACAAACGAGACACTTACAAAACCCTAACAGTCGCTTTGCTGGACTTTCTACAAAAATTATCGCACTCCGCCATGCAGGAATTACCGCGGCACAAGGGACGTCTCGAACAACAAAAATCGTAGGAATAATTGTTGCAATTATTTGTATCATTATTATTGTAAGTATCGGAACGAATCGCGCACAACAACGCAATGCAACGGCAAACGCAACGTACGAATCGCTCGTAACAAAAATCGAAGAGAAGCGTACGACTGCAGAAGCATCAATCATTTATGGAAACACCCAAGATGCGCAAATCCTCCTGACAGACGCAAAAACGCTCATCGCGACGCTTCCAAGAGAGACGAGTGCTCAGGAAACAAAAGCGGAATATCTTCTCAACGCCGTTAACGAACTTCTCGGAAAAACTCGAGGGCTCGAAACTGTCATTCCAACAATCATTGCCACACTCCCTGCAGAATTCGCCTTCCCGTTAATTGGAATGACCAGTGCAGAAAATGCAATATACGGAGTTGCGGCAGATGCAGCACCATGGCGAGTGAATGAAATTAATAAATTACTTGAACGAGTAGACATCAACACGAGTCCGGCGCAAAACATCACAATAATAACTAGTGAAGGAGAAAACATTCTCAGCGTCGACATGGACAAACGACTTTGGCGTACAACCACAGGTGTCCCGAGCGTAACATCGCTTACCAGTGGAATGGACTCAATGTCGAGCGTCGAAGATTTTGCCTCTTATAATGACAATATATACGCACTTTCTTCTGTAAGCGGCCAAATTATAAAAATGCGACCACAAGGACTCAATTTTGAAGCAGGAACTCCTTGGATCAGTGCGAAAACGAGCGATCTTTCACAAACCCATGCGCTCGCCATTGATGGAAACGTCTGGATTTTGTCAGATAACGATGTTGTAAAGTTCGCAAGCGGAAAAGAAATTCCTTGGGACCACGCAACCATCGATCCTTCACTCGAAAAACCTATCGACATCTGGACCGATGTTGATTCAAAATATCTCTACATTCTTGATGGTAAAGATGGACGAGTTCTTGTTATGGACAAAGAAGGAGGCGGAATCGTTGCTCAATACATTGCAAACATCTCGGGAATTGTAGGATTCACAGTCCGAGAAAGTGAAAATAGAATTCTTCTCTCCACAGCAACAACGATCTATTCCTACACAGCATCACATCTGCTCAAGTAAAATCCGCATATCAAAAAACCTCCAGCAAACGCTGGAGGTTTTTTCTAAAGTTACTTCAATGTGACTGTAGCACCAGATGCTTCCAATTTTGCCTTCATGTCATCTGCTTCTGCCTTTGACACATTCTCCTTTACTGCCTTTGGCGCTGCGTCAACGATGTCCTTCGCTTCCTTAAGCCCGAGACCGGTGACTTCGCGAACTGCTTTAATGACGTTAATCTTACTGTCGCCAACTGCAGTGATCTCAACAGTGAACGTGCTCTTCTCCTCTTCTACTGGAGCACCTGCCGCTGCTGGAGCTGCCATCATCATTGCTGGAGCTGCTGCGGAAACGCCGAAATTCTCTTCCAAAACCTTTACCAATTCTGAAAGGTCCAATACAGACATCTTTTCAATTTCGCTCACGATTGACTGAAACTTTGCTGGGATTTCCATACAAGAAATAATTAAGAAACTTTTTGATCCTTCACCGCACCAAGCACCGTAACCAAACCGCGCAAATTTCCTGCAAGAACATTAACGAATCCATTAACCGGTGCGTTAATCGTTCGAACCAATTGGCCAAGAAGCTGTTCCTTGCTTGGCAAGTCTGCCAAACGTCCAACTGCCTCTTTTCCAATCATCTTTCCTTCCAACACACCAGCAATGAGCGCTCCAATGTCATTTCCCCTCAGAAAATCTTTGAGCGTCTTTGCTGCACTGACCTCGTCACCGTATGACACGGCGGTAAGGATGGAACCTTGAAGCGCATCTGGAACAAAGCCTTCAATCCCCGCTTCTTTCGCGCCGAGTAAAAGCAACGTCTTCTTCGCAATGAAGATATCGACGCCGTTCTCTCGAGCTTTTGAACGCAAGGTATCGGCCTGTGCCATGGTGAAGCCAGAAACAGAGATAAATGCCGCGCCCTTCATGGCGCCAAGCTTCTCCGCAATACCGGCCACGATATCGCGCTTTTGTGCACGAGACTTTGGCATAGTGATGTTAATAAATAGCAGCCCTTTCGGGGCCGCAGACTTGTTTCCTCTTCGCTTTCCACAAAGCGCTGAAGAATAGAGATTCTCGGCAGGATTTCCAGCGCCTAACGGCGCAACCTGCTGTCTGCGGATCTCGAGGACGCGAATACTCTAGCACAATTACATCTTCCGTCAAATCTTTGCGAATCTTGGCCACTTTTTTTGACGAAAGCCTCTTTTTCTGGTAGTATTGTTTGTTCGGAAGTGCAGATTTTCAAAGATACAACCCAGAAAATACGAGGGACGACATGGCCACAAAAACCGCTTCGGATCTCAAGAGAGACTTAGGTCAAGCCAGGCGGGAAGTCAAACTTCTTAATGCCTTGCTCAAAGCTCGTGACGAAGAAGTTGAAAGGCTTAAGGAAGAAACTAGAAAACGCGAAGAGGAGGTCCAAAAACTCATAGAACTCGCCTACGTCGATGTATTGACCGGTCTGCCGCGTCGCGAGCCCGCGTTCGACCATCTGCGACGAGAATTACGAGATTCGTTTACAGCAAAGAATCCGAGATCAGAAGGCGCCACGATCGGAATCCTTTATATGGACCTAGTTGGATTCAAAAGAGTAAACGATGAAATAGGACACGATGCTGGAGACAACGTGTTGAGATGTGTTGGCCAAATCCTCCGCACAATGATCCGTCCAAAGGACTTCGCGGCGCGATGGGGTGGTGACGAATTCTTGATCATGTTCCCAGGTGCAAGGGCGGAAATCCTCCAAATGATCGCCGAACGCATCTTCGCCAGAATCCTGCTCATCGAAAACAGTGTGAGCGTCCGGATCGGCGGAATCGTCTACAAAGGAAGATCAGGAATCACGGCGGAGCTGCTTATTGCAGCGGCGGACAGAAAGGAACGCCAGCTACATTCCGATGGCAAAACTGGAATCCTGATCGAGGAGTATCAGGAGCCGTGACCAACAACACACGATCCCGCGGCGGCCAACTGGCAGCTGCGGGATTTGCCTTTAACCAACGTTTCGTCTTTGACGAAACAGCACTTTTCTGATTTTCTCCTCTGTTGCAAGGAGATTCCTTCTCATTGCACCACACCCACCGGCTCTTGAAAGAGCCACTCAACTCCCCCCCCGAAGAACGGAGCCGCAATGGCATCCAAGCAGAAATCAAGAAAAAAGCTGTCAGTTGAAGAAAAACTCACGGCTGCCGCAGAAAGGAAGAATAAACGTCTCATGGCAAAGAGCCATGTTGTGAGAGACGTATCCCTATTCCCGATGACAGAAGTCCGCAATCGCGCGGACTTCGTGTGGCTCGCCGGCGGCCCTGTTCCTTCAGAAAATGTCTTCAGTTGCCCAGAAACAGTGCCGCTCGATCAAAGAGGGGCTATCTGTCTGTTCGAAAGAAGTGAACTTCTGGATTTCGTAGGCGAACACCATTTCGTCGGAAGCGGATGGCAGATCGAAAATTGTGAGTCAGAAAGGGTCGAGGACAGACTCATCGATGCTCTGGATGAACAAAAAGCACGGGAAATTGAAGCAATCAATAAGCGAAAAGCACGGGAAGAGGAAAGAGCTCATCGGGCCTTCTACTTTCTAGTCCCAGATGGAAGTGAGCATTTTGACTTCGACGAGTCAATTGCTCAAATGGAGGAACGAGAGAGTGACGCACAACAAGCTCTTTCACCCACTCCATCATTCATCAGTCGCATAGAAAACAAAACCTCGGCACGGTTTTCAAGCAAGGCCAGAAGAAGAAGATACTGGAACAGCGCCGTCGAGGAGGCCTGAGGAGTAGAAGGAAAGAAATAGACAACGAGGGCGGATGCATACGCAGTGCATCCGCCATACCCGCAGAGGTCATGATGAAAGATCGTGGCATGTGCAGGTACAAAAAAATCCCCATTCTGATGAATGGGGATTTTTGTAAGGTCGAAGTTGTAATTATTCTTCAATCTCCGCAAAGAACCAACTCATTAACGTACTCACCGCCCAGATCAAAATTCCGACCGCGAGCGCCGGAAGAAACCCGTCGACGGAAACACCCTTCACGAACGTCGTCATGAACCAGACGATTCCGCCATTAATGACGAAGGTAAACAATCCAAGAGTAACGATGTTGACCGGAAGAGTGAGGACGATGAGAATCGGACGAATGATCGCGTTCAACAGTCCAAGAATCAACGCCGCAACCAAGGCTGAATAGAAACTCGAAACGTGAAATCCTGAAATGATCTGTGTTGCTGCGAGCAATGTGACTGCATTGACGAGCCATCGAAGAAGAAGTTTCATAAAGTTTTTAACGGAATTAATGTTTATATTTCGCTATCACCAGATTGGCCGTCAATAACAGCAAACTTCTTTTTTAATGTTACAACAGTATTCTCAACATCTGCTAATTTTTCTTTGAGCATCTTTGCAAGCTCAAGTCCACGTTCGAACTTCTTCACCCCTTCATCAAGATCAACATTCTGCGTTTCAAACCATTCTGTGATTGCTTCAAGCTCCGCGAATGCCTCTGCAAATGTTTGTTTTTTTACCATACGTTTTACAACAATGATTCTTGTCTGGCATTCCCTTCTACAATCGCTGAAATGCTTCCGTCTGCCAATTGTATGGCCAAACGCTCCCCCGCCGCAACGTCACCAGAATGACGAACAATTCTCTTTCCAGACCTTACCAATGCATACCCCCGCCGTAAAACCTCCTTTGGATCCACACTTTTCAAAACACGTTCAAGCTCTCCAATGGAACGCTGCGAGGCTTCAATGATTCGAGCAACTGCACCGTTGAATGTTTGCGTTCGCCGATCAACATGATCGATAGTTGCCACCAAGCTTAATCGGAATCGTTCAAATGCATAACCGAAACGCTGCGTTACACTTGCGATCGATTCAGTGACTCTCGCGATTGACCGATCGAGAATATTCACGGAACGATCTACTGAATGTGCACAGCGATCGAGAATGAATTGCAGCTGATCACCAACACGATCGACGTCCATTGAAATCTCCGACATGATCGACCGCGCATCTGGTACCACGCGCTCTGCAGCGTTACTCGGAGTCGATGCACGAACATCGGCAACGAAGTCGCACAATGATTCATCTCTTTCGTGCCCCACACCGACCACAACCGGAATTTCACTTTGAAAAACTGCACGAGCAACTTCTTCACTATTGAATGCGTGAAGGTCTTCAAGACTTCCGCCGCCACGAGTAAGAACAATAACATCTGGACGATCAGCACCCGAAAGGGCGTTCAACTGTGCAAACGCCGCAAGAATTTCTCCAACGGCATATTGCCCCTGCACATAAACAGGAACGTGCAGCACGGTTACTCCGCGCCAACGATTATTCAAAATGCGAAGAAAGTCTCCATAGGCAGCAGCTTCCGACGATGTAATTAAACCAATGCGGTTAGGAAACTGTGGAATTGATCGCTTACGCTCAATGTCAAAAAGTCCTTCGAGCTTTAGTTTTTCTTTCAACAAAAGATATGCCTTCTGCAATGCACCTTCTCCAACCAATGCGACCTCAGAAACATTAAATGTAAACTTTCCAAAACGTTCAAAGACTTTTGAATAGCCCGTAATCTGCACCCGCATTCCGTTTGCAACAGGAACAGTGAGCGCGAATGTTGTCATGAAACAAGAAATCTTCGCTTCAGCATTCTCATCTTTCAAATCAAAGTTCACCCATTTTCCTTGACTGACTTTGTAGTCAGCAACTTCACCTTCAATCACCATGTTCTCCGTTGGAATCGTTCGAAGCGCATGGTTCGCGAGATTAAGATAATCAGAAACAGAAATAACGGCGCGCATATTATTTCAGCTCAACAATAACAACTCGGTTCTCAAGCATTGCACTCATCACAATCTCCTGCGTGTACACATATTTCTCACCACGGCGCGTTCCTGGATCATTCACAAAAAAGTTCTTACTGTCATATCCTCGAAGCACAATCCAGTGTTGCGGCAATCCTTCAGCAATGAAAAAAGGATTCTGCAACACATCACCATTCGTTGGCACGAGCACTGGCGTTCCTTGATACAGATATGTCTTGATTTCCTCAATCGTCGGATCCTCAATGACCGTCGCGTTTAACGACTGATCATACGACTCAATGAACGAAGCGAATTCGATGGACGAAAATTGTGGCGGCAGGCCACGCTCTTTCTCACTCGCAATAATCGCGTCGACGAAGTCAATCGGCGCCGACGGAACGAGGAACTCATGAACCATAAACAATGACGCTTCTTCACTGGCGTTCGCATGTGCTTCGTCCCAAACTCCGCTCTGACACTGCACTAAAAATGGCACAGCAAGATCTACAGACTCCGGCAATTGCGGCGCAATAATATCAAGCGCAGCCTTTGCAACGTCACTGAGCAACACGTTCGATACAGCGGCTTCTTCTGTAATAGTAGTCAATTCTTGCTGATGTTCGTTCGCTATCTTTGCATTTTGATACACCACCGACGGAACTGTTGATGTTGGCACAAGTGGCCCACCATGTACTCGCTGATAAACATATAAACCAAAACTCACCGCCAGAACAAACAAAAACAAAAATCCGTACCATGGTTTCCACGAAGTCTTTTCACCGTCAAATGGATTTGAAAGGAGAGATTTTAAAATCATACGGCGTGCTTTCGTGCCCATTCCGCAACAACCCACGTTGCCCGAACATCGTCTTCGTTGTAACGCAAAACGTCATCAAGCAATTCCCTATTTCCCGTAGTCAACCATTCTTCATACCACAACACAGAATTCAAACCAGAAGCATCGTCATGACGCCAACGGAATCCAAGAAACTGCGCAATGTCTTTAAGCGAATAAAATGACAAAGGGAAAATGATCGCCTCACGCAGTCGCTCTAAAACGTCCACCGATCGTTCTGCAAGATCATCGATGAATCCTTCTGGAGCGCCATAACGTTCCGCCATTAATCGGAAAACATCCTGCTCATACCAACCGTAATGATAAAGCGGCAATCCTGGACGTGATTGCATGAATGCAACAAACCCCTCCCACGCAGACCGCTCTTCTTCTTGCTTCTCTGCGAGAAAAGTATGGAACTCGCTTTGAGCGCCATGAATATCAAGCACGCCGAAAAGATAGTGCAAGTCACGAAGCGGGTCTGCTTCAATGTCAACAATAAGTGCGTCTCCTACTTCTGGAAGATCAACGTGTCCAAGAATTGTTGGAACACCAGAAGTCAGTGCCTTCGCGCCAAGAATAAGAAAGTGCAGACGCTCTTGCGTAACTCCATGAACATGACGCGTGAGTAAATCTGGGTTCTGTGCAGCAAGTTGTGCAACTGTAGTAATACTCGCGTTTTCAAGCGCTGTAACTTCACTGCGCCATATGCGATTCAATCGGGAAAGATGGTCTGCAGAAATCGTTTCGTGTTTACATTCATTGAACCATGGCGACTGTTTACAATCCGACGTTAAAAAATGTGGCTCTATGACGCCTTCAAGAATGCGTTCGATTCCGTCGAGTGACAGCCGAAACTTTGTTTCATATTCATTGAGTACATAAGACTCAACTGCACCGTCTGGTCGCATAACGTAACCTTGCTCTGGCTTGCGACCCTGTAATAAACGAAGAACCTCTGCGTAAAACGCACCCTGAACACAATATTCATCCTTTAAATGTCTGGAACGCTTAATGTCACAAGCAACGTAATAATAGTCGCCAAACGTTGACTTGCCATCAATGCGCTCAAAAAGATCTGGCGTCGCAACCCAGTGACCATGGATAAGTGTTCCGCTGTAAATCGATGAAACGCCTTCCTTCATGAGTTCTAATGTTTTTGCAAAAGCATCGTCATCATTTTCCGCAACAACTTCAACAGACTTTCGATTCACCAAAATCAAACGCTCCTGCTCTTGAAGCAGCTCGTCATCTTGCACGCGCAACCGAAGAGGATTCTCTCTGAATTCTCCACGCGACTCATGCGCAATCCAAGAAGGACACTTTAAATACTTATAAAAGCTATGTTTTGTAATGCGCTTTTTCATGAAAGGTAGTGTAGGGAAAAATTATAACTTTGCATATCGCTTCGCTGACTCTTTAAACGTAAAGAGCTTTTCAATCGGACAGTGAAAATATTCAGCGATAGCAAAGGCAACACGGAATGTTGGTTGAGACTTTCCAGACTCTAAAGCACTAAGTGATTGACGAGAAATGCCAAGGATTTCAGCGAGTTGGTTTTGAGATAAACCTGAAGTGAGCCGGATTCCTTTGAGGTAAGAAATGAAAATTTTAGTCATAACGGGCGAAGGGGTATGTCTTTTTTATCATTTCCACGATGTAAAGTCGACTTTACATCGGATCATCAAAAACCCTAGCATTTTCATGAATCGTATGTAAAGTCGACTTTACATGGCGAGATCGAGAAAAAGGCACACCGACACTCCAATGTTCAAACAGCAAATAGATTTTTAGCTCTCTCGTATTCAACGCTCACCTCGTTTCTCATTTCTTCTTTCTGTAAGGTCTTCGACTTTTGCTTTTAAATTCTCAACACGAGACATACTTATTATTCTAAAGACTTTTCCCAGGAAGATATAACGTCCAGTGCACATTGTTCAAAAGAATCTGCATAAAGCAATTTTCGAGGCTTATGAAAATGTTGATTAACATACTCAATATCAATGTCGCTCTCGTAATGTTGTTTAGAAACTCGCTTCTTGCTGCATGCGTAAACTACGATGGGAATTTTTGCCCAATATGCTGCGACCAGACACATCAAACAAGGCTCTAAAGATGAATACAGCGTGGCGTCGTTGAGGTTTCTCCTACCCAAAATCTTCGACGCTTTTCGAATGGCGTCGATTTCAGCGTGACTCGTTGCATCGATTTCATTTTTTCCGTTGCTAATACCTTCAGCGATTATTTCGTCATTACAAACAATCATTGCCCCAACCGGAAATCCGCCTTTAGCAACAGACATTTTTGAAATCTCGACGGCGCGCTGGATGTATAGCTCTTGTGATGTTAACGGTTTCATATGTATTTTTTCTATTCCCGCCATGTAAAGTCGACTTTATATGGTGAGATGGCGAAAAATGAAGTGTGCCAACCTAATTACCCTCAAGAATTCGATTCAAGACTTCACAACATTCTTCTCTACCTCTCTTAATTCAATTCGAACTACAAATCATCACATCGTCGAAACACAAAGGACCGCCTCTTCTAAATGTTCTCATCCAAAAACTTTTTCACCGCCTGTACATCTTTCTTTTCAGGATCATATCGATAAGAAGCAATGCCGATCGATAGAGCAGCGTTAACTGCATCGATATTATTCTCTACATACAAAACATCATCCTTTGAAAAATTCTTCGCTACAAAAAGTCGCAAAAAATATTCGGGATCGGTTTTATCTGGTTCATGATGCAATGTAAATACTTCGTAAGGAAGAGAATCAATGCCAAACTTTTTCATCTCTTCTTCATTCGCATTTGTTACGACAATTTTTGGATTATCGAACATGTTCAACATTTGAATCATCTCTTGATTCGGTCCTTCATCTTTTATGATCAAAGTACTCACCGCATCAATAAGTAATGTTTTCATATTGAGAAAAGTTTTATCTTTTTAAATTCAGGCTACAGATCCCTCCTATTATCGGAATGAAACAACCAATAATCGACGACTGTCTACAAAATCCCTCTCGCTTTCACGCAGTCAAAATCTTTTTGCACCTTCGAATGAAGCGGCGATGGAAGCGTGTCGAGAGTAAACCAACCAATCTCATCCATTTTTTGTGGCTCGCCAATTTTCACTTGAGATGGATTGACGAGAACGGCGAATGTAAGCATAACCCAGTGTGTTGGAGTTCCATTATTGTTACGAAGAACATTGTGTGTGCCGCAAAGCGTTAAATCTAAAACGTCGGCACAATACTCTTCCATAACTTCACGTCGCACCGCAGCTTCCCATTCTTCTCCAAATTCCAACGCTCCTCCCCCGCAATCCCATGCGCCATGTTCATCTCGTGTATTCACGCTTCGTTTATGCAAAACAACATTTCCCTTTCCGTCATGACAAACAAAAATACACCCAACACCAATACAATCCACACCACGTTTCACCAGGGTCTCTGTTTTATCATCCGTCATACCCGTTGATGCTAACACAAAAGCGGGGCATGGGAGCCCCGCCTATTATAGATTGAACTATCTCACATCTTCGACCGTCACTTTCGTCATTGCGTCACCCCTCTTTATCTGATCAACAACGTCCATACCCACAGTCACCTCACCGAAAATTGTATAGGCATGCGGCAACGGAACATTGTCGAGCATAATGAAAAACTGACTTCCGTTCGTATTTGGACCCGCATTTGCCATGGCGACAGTGCCTCGAACATATGTACGGTCATCGTTCAACTCGTCTTCAAATTTATATCCAGGACCACCAGTTCCGTTACCGTTCGGATCTCCGCCTTGAATAACAAATCCTTCTTCACGTCGATGGAATGTTAATCCGTCAAAATATCCCGCAGATGCAAGATACACAAAGTTCGAGACTGTCTTAGGAGCTGTATCACTATAAAGTTTAAAAACAATTTCACCCTTATCAGTCACAAGACGAATCTGCTTATTTTGGATTTGCTCTGCAGGCAAAACTCCAGGAAACGTCCAATGTGTTTGAGCCACAACAGGAGATATAAATGAATCTTGTGTTTCTGGTGATGTTGTACTCGAAAGCGCGGAGCTTGTACACCCCGCGCCAGTCAAAACAAACACTGCACTAAAAAGAAAAAATAATGGTTTCACACGACTACTGAAGTTGAACAGTCAATGCCTGAACTTTGGCCTGCTCTGATCGCAATGCATAAACCGATGTAAAAAGCACAGCAGAAAGCGAAAAAACGAGCACGAGCATCAGAACAAGGAGTTCCATACTTCCTGCTGGAAGCGCATGACAACTCTGACACAAATTATGATGACGTGTTGGCTGAATGACTGGAACGATATGAGAAGACGATGCTGTAGAACGCGTTCGGCGTATTGGTGTTACAGATTTTATTTTTTTCTGTGTTGGCATATATAGAAAAATTATAGCACGATCGCTTCTTGATTCTTTAGCGGCAAAGAAGCAGGACACCCTACTCCGTCACCTGCAACAATCCATTCTCCAACAACGGTAAAAACAACCTGAGTCTGAACATCGTTTACGAGTACATTCATCGTCTGTGCGAAAGAAGAATATTCTGTTCGGTCTCCCGCCCCAATTCGTCCGCCGCATCCTCCAATAATTCTTGTCTCTGGCCACATTACCGGAACGCCATTTGGCAAAGTATACGAAGTTAACAATCGATATCCTCTAGTGCCCACGGGAGACTTAGCACGTAACGCATCTTGTGCTGTTAATAACGACGGCACAAAAGCATCAGGAATAACCCCAAGCGCAAAATCACCGAGCGACAGCACTTCAACAGCAAGAACGTCATGAGTATCCGCAACAACACTTGGAATTGACACCCACATACCAATTGAAGAATTCCATTGGTACACAACGGTCGCTTCCAAAGTTCCAAGATCCGCACGCTTTGCGAATGAGAGCACGATTGGCGCATCGAGCGGAACATCGCTAGGCTCAATCCTATAGACGAGTCCAAGCAACGGATCGCCGATCGTTGCAGAAGTATCGACAGCAACGGAGATATGCTGAGCCGTTCGCGCGAGTCCAGTAACACTCACTGCGCCGTCATCACTCCGCAAAGCTTGAGCCTCTGGAACATTCATCACAACAAACGCTCCTGCGAAGAGCATGAGCGCGAAAATAAACGCGAAAGAAGCAAAATGAAAACGTTGCATACAGAAAGTATACAACGTCATGCATTTATTATGTTATTGATTCAATGTCTTCCCATGGCAATCCTGGACGGCCGAACATGCCGTACATTGCGCAACCTGCATAGATTGGACGACGAAGACCTAAACATTCAACGATCGCCTCAGGACGAAAGTCAAAACGCTTTTTAACAACATCAGTTAAGTCATCTCCATTCCCAGATCGAGCAGAAATCACAAGCGGCTCGGCAATGCCTAATGAATACATCGCAGTAATAAGAACATTCGAAGCAAGTCCTTCTGATACAAGCATCTTTGCAGCATAGCGCGCCATGTATGTCCCAGCACGTCCTGGTTTTAAGGGATCTTTTCCCGCTAATCCCATTCCTCCATGGGGCAATAACCCTCCGTAAGAATCTGCAAGAACCTTTCGTCCAGATACGCCAGCGTTTGCACCAAATCCTCCTTGAGTAAATGAGCCTCCAGAATTCACAAGCATGATGACATCGTCAACCGATGGAAGCGAGGGAGATATAGCCTCTGCAACAATCTGCGACTGTACAATCGAAAGTTCGATCGAGGGGTCATGTTCAACAATCACCGTAACCGCACGAACGCGATCGCCATCTGTCGCAATCTGTACCTTTCCATCTGGTCGTAACCATGAAAATCTCTGGTCACTCTTTCGAAGCTCATCAATGCGTCGAGCAATGACGTTTGCGTATACCACGGCACGCGGCAACATCTCTCGCGTTTCCTTCGTTGCATAACCATGAACAATTGCTGTTCCCTGAGCGCCGCCACGCACCATGGTTCTTGCATGGTCTTCGGTTGGCTTGTCTAGATTTACAAAAACTTCAATCTGATCTGTATATCCAGCAGCAAGATATACCGACTTTCCAAGTGCAGCAGCGTCAAAATCTGCACGAGAGTCAACGACACCACCAAGCATGACCATGCCATTGCTCCCAAGCGCCTGAACATCCATGCGAGTTAATGCATCACGACGCAAATACTCATCGACCACCGATTCTACAATCTGATCGCAGACTTTATCTGGATGTCCGGCAAGCGGCGCTTCAACAACTTTGAGCATAAAAAGATGAATGGAGACTAACACAAAATGATTATCCACACCAAAGTGCTTGCGTTCGTTTTTCGTTCGGTTATGATACGAACATAAGACGAACGACTATGCTTCCACCGCTCACAAAAAAACAACGCGAAGTCCTGGACTGCATTGAAGGTTTTGTAAAAAATAATGGGTACACTCCGTCATATCGTGAAATAGCGGAACATCTCGGATTGTCGTCACCAGCAACAGTGCATCAACACATTAAAACACTTTGCGAAAAAGGGATTATCAACACTGGAGACCACGGCTCAGCACGATCAATAGAACTCGTCGAAACAGAACCAATGTCACCTCTCGCGATCATGCTTCCACTTGCTGGCCTCATTACTGCAGGTGAACCAATAGAAGCAATCGAAAACAACGAAGCCATGGCGGTTCCTGCAGATTTCGTCATCGATCCAATGAACTCATACATTCTCAAAGTGAAAGGGCGATCAATGATTGAAGATGGCATTTTCGATGGTGACTACGTTATCGTCGAACGGAATCCCTCTCCGAAAAATGGAGACATCGTCGTCGCGCTACTAGACAATGCATACGCAACACTCAAACGTTTTTATAGAGAGTCTGATCATATCCGTCTCCAGCCCGCAAACAGCACCATGCAACCAATCATCGTCAAAGGCGATCTCAACATTCAAGGCATTGTACGTGCAGTAATGCGACGTTTTTCAACAACATAATTCATAGATTTTCTTCCTATGAACGCCATTTCGCTTCGTCACTACAACGTGACGGTTGCTTATCGCACCTCAGCTTTCAATTCCACAAGAAGCGAGCTCGTAAAACGGATTAAATTCTTTCTCAACCGCCGACGGTTCCGCAAACACTTTCGCACTCTTTTCTATTCACGACTCTCAACCTCGGTATGAATCTTACAGAAATAGCGGAAAAACTTCAGCGCGTTGACGATGCGTATCACAAGGAATTCAATATCTCACCAGCAGAAAATGATTGGTTTCTTCTCAAACTTCAGGAAGAACTCGGAGAACTCACTCAAGCATATTTGAATACTACAGGGCGCAATCGTCGATCTCCAGAATCTGAAGAACAGGGCAAACGCGCACTCGCTCAAGAAATTGCAGATGTTACTTCTTATCTTCTTCTCTTCGCGGAACGAATAGATATCGATGTCGAGAAAGCAATTCAGGAAAAATGGTTCACCTATTTACATGAGTAATATTTTCTATGCGCATCACAAGGAGGAACAAGACTCGATTCAGCTTTTCACTTCCTGAAATTTTAACCACCCGCCATAGCAAAGGTCTCCAACGCTCTCGCACACGAGCAAGAACGTACGAAAACCAACTCCGTCTTCCGCTTGCGCTGTTGAATCGGTGAAGATCGAGTCTCGTCATTTCATATCCTCCCTCTGTCTCCTCTCCAATAGGCGGGGCTCCCATGCCCCGCATAAGAGATCAATATTTTCTCGATCATAAAAAGCGGGGCATGGGAGCCCCGCCTATTTTTCTACCTCCTCCGACTCTCCCTACACCTCCTCTTCAATCTCCAACAACCGATTGTACTTACACAAACGTTCAGATCGTGATGGTGCTCCAGCTTTAATAAACTCAGCATTCACCGCAACGGCAATATCAGCAATCGAAGTATCAACGGTTTCTCCTGATCGATGCGAGATAACAACCTTATATCCGTTCTCTCTCGCAAGACCGATTGTTTCGATTGTTTCAGACAATGTTCCAATTTGATTTGGCTTAATAAGAATCGCATTCGCTACACCAAGATCGATTCCGCGCTGTAGCCGTTCAACATTTGTCACAAAAAGATCGTCGCCGATGAGTAGCATCTTTTTTCCGAGCCGTTTTGTCATCTCTCCCCAATCAGCCCAAGCGTCTTCCGCAAGACCATCCTCAATAGAAATCATTGGATACTTTTTGCTCCAAACCTCATACAGGTCGATCATCTGTTTCGCGGTGCACTTTCGACGATCCGTCGACAGCTCATACTTCTTTGTTTTCTCATTAAAAAATTCGCTTGCGGCAACATCAATACCAAAACCAATCTCTTTTCCAAGTTTATATTTCGCTTTCCTTACTGCCTCAACAAGATATTCAAGAGCGGATTCAGTCTTGCCCACATCTGGCGCATATCCACCTTCGTTTCCAACATCGGTATCAAGATTGTCAGCATGAAGCACGTCGCCAAGCATATGAAAAATTTCGCTCCCCGCTTGGAGTTTACGAGAGAATGTTGAAAAACCGTGAGGAATAATAATGAACTCTTGCATGTCCAAATTCGTATCTGCATGACGACCACCATTAAAAACATTCAACAGCGGCGTAGGGAGTGCAAACTTCTTCAACCGGATATCAAATACTTCTCTAAGGTATGCGTAAAGTGGAGTTTTTGCCCGACGAGCACCGGCATGCGCAACTGCAAGAGAAATGCCAAGAATCGCATTTGCGCCAAGTCGATGCTTGTCTAAAGTTCCGTCAATAACACAAAGAGCCTCGTCAATACCACGTTGATCTGCAACATCACGCCTATGCATTGCAGGACCAAGAATTTCATTTACATTTCGAATCGCTTTTTTCACGCCAAGCCCTCGATATCGTGTTTTATCACCATCACGCAGCTCACATGCCTCATGAACACCAGTCGAAGCACCACTTGGCACAGATGCATGTCCACGCGTTCCGTCCTTTAGCATGACCGAAACATGAATAGTCGGATTCCCACGGGAATCCAAAATTTCATGTGCATGCACTGCATCAATGCGCTCAAGCATATCCTCCTTTTATTATTTCACTTACCGCAAACTGTATGTAACAAAAACTGTCAATTCAACATCTTGTGTTCCGGTTTCTACAGGAGCAGAAGTTGACGCATCTGATTTCAAAGATGACTCCGCAATTCCATAAAACATCGGATACGAGCCTCCAACGCTTTCGCTATAGCTCACGGCACGACCAAGGCGAGCTCCCATTGCAGAAGCAATTTCTTTTGCTTGTTTTTTTGCTTTTGCCATTGCTTCAACACGTGCCTCTTGCTGCACAGCAGTCTCATCATCAATTTCATATCGTAATGATGATACTGACGTTGCACCATTCACCGGCCCAGCATCAAGTACGCTTGAAATAAGATCGGTATTTCGAATCTTCACCGTTAATGTTTGTGAGGATTCGTATCCGGCTACTACAGGAGGAGTCTGATCGTAATCGTATGTCTCAGATGTAGTAAAAGAAGACGTCTTCATGTCTGCCTCTGGAACACCGAGTGCCTTTACCGCTTCAATAACCGCGGTCATAGCAATCGAAGCATTATTTTGTGCATCGACAGTTAAATCCGCAGTCTTTGTTACTGTTATATCAACAGTCGCTATGTCTGGAACGGCACTCGCCTTTCCTGTTGCAGAAACAGAAATTGTTGGAGCCGACAATTCGGTAAAACCAACCGTTCGCGACTCCTGCATTGCGGTCTTAATCGTTATTCCCATCCAAATAATTCCGTATACCATCAAGATTCCAAGAAGAACTGTGAAAAGCTTATTCTCCTGCCACGTCGGCCAGATGCTGGTCGAATTTTTTTCCCACGAAGCCATAAAATATTGGTTAATATAAAAAAGTATAACACCGCATAAAATCTTTTATTCGAAAACTTCAAGTCCTGGCAACGCTTCTCCGCCAAGATACGCAAGCATTGCTCCGCCACCAGTAGAAACATGCGTAAACGAATTAGTGAGTCCAAATTCCTCAAGACACTCCACTGTTTCACCGCCACCAACGATCGATATGGCCTTTGTGTTTTTTGCGATCGCTCTTGCGATCGCTAAAGTTCCAGAGAATCCATCTTTTCTTTCCGTTATTCCAAGCGGCCCATTCCAAATAATCATTTTTGCCATTTTTATAGCGCGAACAAAACACTTCACCGTTTCTGGTCCAATATCTGGAATCGCATTCGTCGAAAGCACCAAGTCACATGGAAGATAAATCTTTTTCCCAAATTTCTCAGCAATGTGCCTTGCTTCTTTTACATCAGTCGGCTGCGTAAATCTTGGCGCCTGCACCAAGAGCTTGCCCATACTTGCAGCAAGCATGGTCAATGACGCTCCACCACCAATCAAAATCTCATCTGCTTTTTTTCCAAATCGTTCAATAAGCGGAATTTTTGTTCCAATCTTTCCTCCGCCAATCACTAAAACAAATGGCTTCTTTGGCAGAATCGAAAGCGCATGAACTTCACGAACAACAAGCTCTCCAGCAAAACTTGGAAGATACTTTGTGACCGCAACAATCGACGCATGTTTTCGATGACAAACACCAAAAGCGTTGTTCACAAAAACATCACCACACATCGCAATCTGCTTCGCAAAAGCAGAATCATTCGTAGCTTCTCCAGCACTAAATCGTAAATTCTCAAGAAGGACAATTGCACCAGGGGCCATGCGCTCAATAACACGAATGGCATCTTCACCGGGAAGATGCGGAACAAATCGAACGGTCGTTTTTAATATCCGAGTAAATGCTCGAGCAATAGGAGCAAGAGAAAGCGCCTTCATTTTCTTTCCGTTTGGCTCACCAAGATGCGCAATGAGAACAATGCGTGCGCCACGAATACGAAGTCGTTCTATCTCTGCAACATTCGCACGTAGTCTATGAAGCCCATGAGAAGAAATTCTTCCTCCACGCATTGGAACGTTCGCGTCGATACGAAGCAAAACTCGATCGTCATGATGAATATCACGAAGGGTCCATGTTTTTATTCGTTTCGATAATGTCGCCTTTGGCATAGGTTTGAGAACCTTTTGTCATGCGTCGACATGCCTCCCAAAAAGGAAGTACGAGCAAGAAATAATGAAAATCAACGACACGACGAAGGATAGAAACAGTATACCCTGATACTGGTACGCCAAAAATTGAACCCAACGCATATTTATGACCTAAAGATATAATGACATCCCATTTTTTCTTGCTTTGATATTTTTGTAATGAACGACTACGGATCAATGCAACAATATTTTTTACAACAGTTTTCGATTGTCGGATTACCGCCTGCGCAGTCTGCGGATCACCATTAGCATTATTCAAAATTGCACAATCTCCAAGCGCGAATATTGCAGGCTCACCCTCTACACGCAATGTGGAATCAACAAATATTCTTCCACGCTCATTCGTACGAAATGAAAAGGAATGAATGCTTTCCGGAACCTTCACACCAAGCGTAACAACACAACAGTCAAACAACTCTGTATACGATTTCCCCTTATGAATACCGCTTTCGATGGGCTGAAATGTAGCAATACCGTCTTGTAACTTCGTCAACGAAACCCCCATGTCGCATTGAACTCCAATGGCAGCCAAACGACGAAATGCTCGTTTTTGGAGCATCGGCGAGAACATCATTAATGGCGCCGATGACGAATCCGCAAGTACCACATCAATCATCTTCTTTTGAAGAACGCCACGTTGAACAAGAGAACGAATCGCCGAAGCGACTTCAGCGGCGAACTCCGTCCCATTTGCACCAGCCCCAACAACAAGAAGCCTTGAACGCTTCCCGCGCTTAGCTCGAAGAATTATTGACGATAAACGTTCGTGAATACGAACTGCATCACTCGCCCGCTTTAAATCAAAAGCAAACGCCCCAACACCAGGAATCTGAAAATCATTTGCAACACTTCCTAATGCACATACAAGAATATCGAACGGAACAGTCATCCCGTCAGCACACAACACGTGCCGATTTACACGATCGATCGACTCAATAACACCGTGACGATAGCGAATGCCGCGAATGCTAACTAAATCAATCTCACAATCTCGTACCAATGAGTTTTGAGAAATATCTCCAGCGAGCTCATGCAGCCACGGCGTATAAACCGACTCAACATTCTGATCAATAATCGTAATCGCAATACAATCGCGAAGATGACAACGCAACAATCGTCGTGCAACGCAAAGTCCGCCAAAACCACCACCAAGAATAACTATCCGAGTTTGCGACATATCTTATCCAAAAAGGAAACGAGTCACAGCACTCGGCTTACGCAAATTGCCGAGAATAATCGCGTTCAATCCGTACGCATGCCCAGCACCACCAGCAAGAAATAGGAAGAGAACAGCGGCATACACAGTCTGTTCGTTTATATATCCGTCTGCAGTATTCAAAGCAAAATGCGCCAAGTAATACAGAATCATCAATACAATTCCTAACAGCGCCGCAGGGCGCACAAGAAAACCGAAAAGAATAGCCAAACCAATACATATCACTCCCCATGCATTGAATGCATCGACCATTCCGTTCCCAGCCAATGTATGAAACCAATCAGCAAATGGTCCGTTTGCCGCAAGTAAGTACGACTCCGCAGACCAGTCTGTTGTAACCTTCACTAATCCACTAAAGAAAAATAATCCGCCCATCAAAAAACGCAAAACAAGATAGGCCACACCAAAACTCGCTTCATGAGTTCCGGCAGAAATCTTTCCCAAAATAGATTGGGTTTTCATAGCAAGGCATTACGTCCCAATCTGCATGCACAGCTCAACAAGACTATGCGAATACCCCCACTCGTTGTCATACCACGCAACAACTTTCACCAAATTGCCATCAACAACATTTGTAAGCAAAAGGTCGACGACTGCCGAATGTGAATCACCGATAAAATCAGAGGAAACAAGCGGCTCATTCGTGACACCAACAAGATCTTTGAATCGAGGAGTCTTCGATGCTGCAATAATCGCTGCATTCACCTCATCAATAGTCACATTCTTTTTAAGAAGGTATGTCATGTCAGAAAGCGAAACCGTCGGAACAGGAACTCGCACGGAGAGGCCGTCAAATTTTCCCTTCAATGACGGAATCGTTAATGCAACAGCAATCGCGGCACCGGTGGTTGTTGGAACAATGTTTTCTGCAGCAGCCCTTCCTTCTCTCAAGTCTTTCTTCGGAGCATCAACGAGAGATTGAGATGCCGTATATCCGTGCACCGTTGTCATCATTGCCTTCTCAATTCCAAATGCTTCTTCAATAATCGCGCTTACCGGCGCAACGCAGTTCGTTGTACACGAGGCATTACTCAAAATCTTCGCCTTTTCACTCTTCAGCTTTCCATCATTCACGCTCATAACAAACGTCGGGATATTCCCGCCCTTTCCTGGCGCAGAAATCACTACACGTTTCGCTCCCGCAGCAATGTGCACGCTCGCCTTTTCTTCTGTAACGAACAGCCCCGTTGATTCAATGACGATATCGATATCTAAATCTTTCCACGGCAACTGTGCAGGATCTTTTTGCGCCAAAAGCTTGATTGTTTTTCCTCCAACAATTAACGAATCTTCTGTATGTGCAACATCAACGTTCCACGTTCCATAATTCGTGTCATGTTTTAATAAGTACGCCAGTGTTGCAGCGTCAGTAAGATCATTTATTGCAATAACATCAAATCCTTTTTTCTCCCAGCCAACTTTAAAAACTGACCGTCCAATTCGACCAAAACCGTTGATGGCAATACGAGGCATAGATGCTCATATTTTAGCACGGAACATGAAACGAAAATCATGCATTGCCGTTCATTACTTTAGAAAAATTTTGTATCACAAAACCGAGCTTCGCAGCTCGGCTTTGGTCTGAAGCGGGGCATGGGAGCCCCGCCTATGAATTGATAGTTCTATTATCAAACAACTCGAGATTCAAACCTGGTAGTCATTCGAACTTACGCTCCAAGCTGCATACGAACGAATCTGCCAATCTTGAGATTCTCACCGATCACTCGAATGTTCTCGTTGAGCAACTGCTCAATGGTCTTGTCTTCGTCCTTGATGAACGACTGTTCCATGAGACAAATCTCGGCAAAAAACTTGTTCAGCTTTCCTTCGACAATCTTCTCAACCATTTCCGCTGGCTTGCCTTCTTGCGAAAGCTGCTCACGATACACCGCCTTTTCACGATCGATGATGTCTACAGGAACCTGGTCTCGAGACACATACTGCGGTGCACTGGCTGCAATATGCATAGCAAGATCTGCGCCAAACGTGTTGAACTGATCGTTCCGAGCAACAAAGTCTGTTTCGCACAAAATCTCGACCACAACCGCTAACTTATTTCCATGAGAATACGTAAACACCTTTCCTTCGGCCGTTGCACGATCTGCCTTCTTTGCGGCCTTTGCTGCACCAGACGCACGAAGCGCATCTACTGCCTTTTCCATGTCTCCACCGTGCTCTTCTAAAGCACGCTTTGCGTCCATCATTCCCGCACCAGTGAGTTCACGCAGTTTTGCAACCTCCCCTGCTGTGATCGCCATAAAAAATCTAAATTATTTCTTTTCTGGTGTTTCTGACTTCTGCTGTGCTGCCGCTGCCGCAAGCTCATCCTTTGTTGCGTCGTCAATATCTTCAATAGCAGCCTTTGCACTTTCGGCAAGCTTCACATCATCTTCTGCACTCTTTCGAACATCTGCAACAGCTCGTGCAGTCGCGATCGCCTTTGCCTTTCCTTCCTTTACCGCTTCCGCGACCAACTTCGTTACCATTGCTAAACTTCCAATCGCGTCATCATTCCCAGGAATAACATATCGAATGCCCTTTGGATTCACATTGCTATCAACGAGCGCGACCATGGTAATTCCCATTGTAATCGCCTCTCGTACTGCAGTCTTTTCATGACGCGCGTCAAGAATGAAGAGTGCATCTGGAAGCTTCATCAATGTAGAAAGTCCACCAATCTTTCCATCTAATTCTTCAATCTCACGTGAGAACTGAAGCTGTTCAAGTTTTGTATATTTTTTCAATTCACCTTTAGCAGACTTATCTTTCAAGTCTAAGTAGTGACGAATAATGCGCTGAATCTGCGCAAAGTTTGTAAACGTGCCACCCAACCAACGCGTGTTGATGTATGGCATGCCACAAGCCTTTGCATACTCTTCAATAACTGGCTGCGCCTGGCGCTTAGTGCCGAGAAACACTACCGAACCACCCTTGGCAGCGATTTCTGTTACAAAATTTAAAGCCTGTTCTAACTTTGCCTGAGTTTTTTCGACGTCAATAATATGAACGCCGCCACGTTCGCCATAAATGAATTGCTTCATTTTTGGATGCCAACGACTGGACTGATGACCAAAGTGCACACCTGCCTTAAGCATCTCCAAGAGACTTGGAAGTTTCATAATGAATCCTTTTATCATCGGCGACTTGCATCTCGGGCCCAATCTGCGTTGGGAGGATCCGATGAATGTAGAATCAAGCGCCTGTAAGATGTAATAAATAAGTGCCCGCAGAGACGGCAGAAGAGTACAGAAATTCGCCAAAAAAGGCAAGATCGGACCCTGCCGAAAACTACCGAATAAACATCACATCCCCAAAAGAAAAGAATCGATAGCTCAAATGAATCGCTTCTTCGTAAGCTGCCAAAACTCGTTCACGGCCAGCAAAGGCGGAAACGAGCATTAATAATGTCGACTTTGGAAGATGGAAATTCGTGATCATTCCGTCAATAACTTGAAACTGAAATCCTGGAGTAATAAAGATGTTCAAATCTCCAGAAAAAGCCTGAAGCTCCCCCGCTGTCGCAGCAATGCCTTCAAGCGTTCGCACTGTTGTGGTTCCAACCGCGATGATGCGTCGGCCCTCCGATTTCGCCGCACAGATTCGTTCCGCAGTTCCAGCATCAAGCTCAACATATTCTGCATGCATGACGTGGTCTTCAATATTCTCTGTCTGAACTGGTCGGAATGTGCCAATGCCTACATGAAGCGTGACTTCCTCAATTTGAATCCCCTTCGATCGCGCTCTATCGATAAGTTCTTGAGTAAAGTGAAGCCCTGCCGTTGGCGCAGCAACAGATCCAGTCGCTTTTGCATAAACTGTTTGATAACGATCAGCATCAACGAGTTCGGTGGTGATATACGGAGGAGTCGGAACCGAGCCGTTGGCAGCACACCACGAGAACATCTCCGCCGCGTTCATCGACGTTTTCAGCGTAAAAATTCCGTCGTCCGATTTTGCGATCACCTCGAACTCGCCGATTCTTAATCCAATCTTTGCTTTTCGCCCTGGTTTTACAAGCGCATCGATTTCGTCGTCCCGAACTTTGAGAACAAAAACCTCAAAACCATCCAACATCAATCGGGCACAAAAAACCTTCGACACGTTAAAGACCAAAACATCGCCGGCTACAAGCTCATCAAGAATCTGATAAAAATGTTCCAAATGCTTCATTGCCCCAGTTTCACGATCGAGCACGAGAAGCCGAGAATGATCACGAGGTTCAACCGGAATCTGAGCAATCTGCTCATCCGGCAAAATATACGAAAACTCATTGACGTTCGTTGGCATACAAGCGCCAGTCTATAGGGAGAGCTAATGTTTGACAAAATATTGACTTTTTCCCATTTTCTTGGATAATGTTGCGAGTCAGGCGCAGAAAAATATCGAAACACTCGGAGACAAAAAATGGGAAACGATCCTTCGCAGATCACGATCATCGTTCCACACCACGACGACCACGATCCTCGCATTATCCAAGCAACGCACTGGTACAACGCTGGTGCCGGTCTCGAGCTCGGAGTTCGTACGCTAAACCAGTACCTCGCAACCATTCCGCCCGTCGGCGAGACGCTCGTTCATCCTCGCGACGACCTACCGCTCCTCACTCTCCTTGAACGTCGCATTGGTAACGTGGTGTCCTGCCGAATAGCCGGCCTTCTGTATGCCGAGTATGGCTACACGAATAAGACTCTAGTCCACATCAATGAGCGCTATCGGCTTCCAGAAGAGCCGACCTGGGTACGTGCTCATGACGGCACTCTAAACCTCAGACGCAAGCCCTCCATGTGTCTCGCGGAATGCACGGGAGATCGATTTGCAGGAATTGATTCCGTAGGCATCGCAATCTTCTTCATTCACGGCCCTCGCAATCACGTGATGGATTTTCCCGCATCTGTTCGCTCCGACTATCGCGATCGCTGCGCTTACATCAATACGAATACGTCCGGCGATTCAAAGCTGGGTGCAGGCAGGAAGGATGAGACGAATCCGAAGTGTGGCGCCATAGTCTTCGCCCTAAAATGAAGGCACTTAGCAATGTTCTTCAGGACGACGCGATTCCCGTCGGCTCAGTGCCGATGGGAATCTTTTATTTTGAGCTCAAGCTTCCGCCAATGTTTGACAAAAAGCCGAGCAATCGATACTCTTTTGGCACTTAATCGGCTGTATAAGAGCAGCGAAATCAGCGAACGGCGTCATTTTCAGCCAGTTTCGGTGATGGTCAAGAAAAGCTTCTGAGACGTACCTCAATGTACGACGAAGAAGTTTTCGAAGACCAGATCCGAAAATGGACAAAATGCCGGCGTTCGATATCTATATGAAGGCAGGAATCCACCCAGACTACTTTGAATCCACAATCACATGCGCATGCGGCGCCGTGTACAAGACCGGATCAACCATGGAGTCGATCGCGATCGAATTGTGTAGTGCTTGCCATCCATTCTTTACTGGCAAACAAAAGATTTTAGACACCGCACGTCGTGTAGAAAAGTTCACTGGAAAAATCGACAAAAAGTCTGCAACCGTCAAAACAGCAAAGGACAAAGCAGCAGACCGAGCAGCGCGCGCACAGACCAAGGCAGAAAAGAAAGCAAACAGCGACACTTCGATCAAATCTGTTTCTCGTTAAGCTTTTCTTTGAAAACACTTCGTCGTAAGGCGGAGTGTTTTCATTTATACTGATTTCTATGGATTACACAAAAGTCATTGCAGATAAGCGTGCAGAAAAAGCCGCTCTCGAAACGAGTCTTATGGACCCAGCAAATCTTGGAAATCCAAAAAAACTTCGGGAAGTAAATGCAGAATATCAGCGCATCAATCGTATTGTTGCTATTGCTGAGGCGTACGAAACCGCGGCTCGAGATCTTGAAGGCGCAAAAGTGGCACTAAATGATGCCGATGAAGAAGTTCGAGCTATGGCCACAGAAGAAATCTCCTCCCTTGAAATAAAACTTCCAGATCTTGAGCGCGCGCTAGAACTCGCACTCATTCCTGCAGATCCAATCGACAGTCACGATGCAATCGTGGAAATCCGTGCCGGCACGGGTGGTGACGAGGCTGCACTTTTCGCCTCTGACCTTTACCGAATGTACACACGTTTTGCAGAGCGACATGGCTGGAAAGCTGCGCTCGTTTCGCAAAGTCAAAATGATCTTGGCGGATTCAAAGAAGTCATTGTCGAGATTCAAGGCGACGGAGCATTCGGCACCATGAAACTCGAAAGTGGTGTTCATAGAGTTCAGCGCGTTCCAAGCACGGAAAAAGCTGGACGTATTCACACATCAACCGCAACCGTAGCCGTTCTTCCAAAACTCGAACAAGAGGAATTTGAAATCAATCCAAAAGACTTAACAATCGAAGCTACTACAAGCCAAGGCGCAGGTGGACAGTCAGTCAACACCACGTACAGCGCAGTACGCATGGTGCACATTCCGACAGGAATCACGGTGTACTGCCAAGATGAACGATCATTTAGTCAAAATAAAGAACGCGCACTTTCGGTGATGCGCGCTCGCGTCTTCGCTTTTGAAGAAGAGAAAAAACGCGCGGCACTTTCTGCGAATCGTAAAGATCAAATCGGCTCTGGTGAACGTTCTGAAAAAATCCGAACCTATAACTTTCCACAAGATCGCATTACCGATCATCGCGTAAAGCAATCATGGCACGGTATTCCGAATCTTCTCGATGGTGACCTAGAAGATATTTTAAACACACTAAAAATTGCTGCTCGAGACGCAAAATTCGGAGAGCTCTCCAGTGACGATGACGACGAAGAATAATATGGACAGCTCCATGACGATTCTTGAAATTCTCTCATGGGCAGGAAATGTGCTTAAAAGCACCAACGCGACTCGTTCTGTTCCACAAAATGCTCGACTTGATGCGCAAGTTCTTCTCTCGCATGTTCTTGGCGTGAATAGCGCGTATCTTTTTACCCACGGCGACGAAACACTTACCACAAACAACATAGAAACTTTTCAACGGCTCATTGAACGACGGTCTCGCCACGAACCCGTCGCATATCTCACGCAAACAAAAGCATTTTTTGGTCGAGATTTCTTCGTGAATAATCATGTACTCATTCCCAGACCAGATACAGAAGTTCTTATCGAAGAAGCAAAAAAAGCGATTACTCCAACATCAACAGTCATCGACATTGGAACAGGAAGCGGAGCGATCGCGATCACACTTGCTCTTGAAACAACAATGCCGACAATTGCGATCGATATTAGCCTCGACGCAATTACAGTCGCAAAACACAACGCAAAAACGCTTGGCGCAAAACTTGCGATTATTCAAGGAAACCTTTTTGAGCCAATAACAAAAATCAATCCACCACCAAGTGATCATTTCGTCGTAGTGGCAAACCTTCCTTATCTCACTCCTTGGCAATGGGAAGCACTTGATCCTGATGTAAAAACATACGAACCAAAACTTGCACTTGTCGGCGGTGCAGATGGACTCGCTCTCTACGACAAACTTTGTGAACAGCTCAGATCGTACATACACGAACAATCGCGCCAAGGTCGCCGAATCATGATTGATCTCTTCATCGAAATCGATCAAAGCCAAAAGGCCGCAGCGCCGGCGCTCATCAAATCTCACTTTCCAACAGCACAACTTTCAGTGACTCTCGACCTCGCAAAGAAAGAACGCATTGTTCGTGCCGTGATTCGATAACGCCGAACATTTACTTCACACTTAATCGATCGGGCGTATCAACAACCTCGATCCACGTTTTTCCAGCGTTCAGCACAACTTCCTTTTCATTATCATCAAAGAATCGTAAACGCTCTTCTGCACTTTCTTTTTTCCACGTCCCAACAATCTCGGCTCCATTCTGAAAAACATGTGCAATACCAGAGCCGATAGTTACAATCTCTTTTCTTCCCTTGTCGTCACCAGCAATTACTCCAATATCTGTTTCAAGAATAATAACGTTGTCCGCGACATAAACACCGCCACCCTGCCGACGCTCGTAACTATTCTTCGATGGATCAAAGATCCAATCGACGTTGTAACCAGAAGAATTCGACCAATCAAGATGAATAACTGACGATGTGGTAGATAATGCAGAACCATCGGCAAATATCCATACCCCATACGTTGGAATCGAATGACTATAACGACTGTTCATTTCTTCAATCGAATCACGAAGGTCGACACTCGATGTGTAAACATTGTGCGGAGCGTATCGAGCAACCTCGTCACGATAGAAATACTCACTTTGAAAAAACTGATCTAAATCCATAACCTCGTTAAAACGAATCTCCTCAAGCGCGTCTGGCGAGCCGCCCACATGAGCATAGATCCCATCAAATTCTGTATTCCAATCCAAATAATATGATCGTGCAGATCGAACCGGTCCGATTTTCTCCACGTTCTGCTCTTCAGAAAAGAACGCGATAAAACGCGGAATGTTCCCCTCTACCGGTGCCTCAATAACAAGGAATGCTTCATCAATACCGGAAAGCGGCCATGCGTCTGCAGAATTCTCCACCATGACTCCAAAAACCTGAGGCAAAACATCAACTGCAGATTCAATCTTCACACCAGTAAGCGGATGACGATACGTTTCAATCTCTTCAATCGGCGTATTAGTCGAAGGAATAGAAGAAAAATTCTCAGAAGGAATTCGCACAAGAATACCAAGACAAACCACAGCAGTCGCGAGCAAACCAGCACCGTAAATCAATCTATTTTTTAAAGTTCCATTTACTTTCCACCATTTTAAAAACTTCTCTCTCTTCACGCGAAATATCTTCTCAATTTCCTTCTTCATAAGACGTTAGTGTAACAAAAAATCGTCAAGCAGCAGCCTGACGATTTTTTAAAACTTATTTCTTTGAATCCTTCTTTGTGTCTTTCTTCACTTCTGTGCCTTCAGTAGCCTCTTCCTTCTTCTCTGTTGTGACTTCCACCTTTGAAACATCAAGTTCAACTGCAGCATTCAATGACGCAAGCTCTTCTTCAGAACGTGGTGGCTGCACTGATGCAATAGCGACTTCCACATCTGTTGTGATCTCAACACCTTCTGGCGCGATAATATCGGAGACACGAATAACATCTTCAAATGTTTTCAAACGAGAGACGTCGACAGAAATTTCGTGAACAAGTGCATTCGGCAATGAAATAACCTCTACTTCTTCCAAAGTCTGCAACAATGTTCCACCAAGCTCTTTAACCGCTGGCGCCACACCAGCCAATACAAGAGGAATCTTCGCCTCAATTCTTCGGTTTGGATCAACTGCACGAAAATCTATGTGCGTAAAGAAATCATTCAATGGATTGCGCTGAGTATCGCTAATCAACACCTGAAACATCTTTTCGCCAACCGTAAGATCGACAACGGTACTTGCACCTGCAGATGCAAAAACCTTAATAAAGGCGTTACGATCAACGGTAATGTTCATCGGCTCTGTTCCAAACCCGTAAAGAACGGCCGGAACTTTGCCTTCTTGACGAAGGGATTCTGTCTTGCGGCCAGTTAAGTCTCGCAAGATTGCGGTAAGAAGAATGTGGTTCTGCATAGATGGCGCATATTTCATCCAATCCTAGCCCTTTTGTCAACTCAAAACTGTTTTATTGTGGGGAAAGCTAAGACTATAAACGAGTTTTCTCAAAAAGAAGCTCATGCGCCCTGAGCACATCATCAAGAGAAATTCTCGATTTTTCTAAAAAGCGCTTAGCGTCTGTCGCATCACAGTCTGTAAAAAGCCCCATACATGCAATCTGCCCCTCCCTTCGCTCAATCGCAAAAAGCATCGCCCTCTTACACCCAAAACACGTCGCATGCACAACGTCTCTTCGAGAAGACCGAGAAAGCGTTCGCACCATTTCCCCGTCATAAGAAAGGGAACAAAATGGGCAACGAGACAATGATTCAATCATAAAAATCCTCAAAGAAGCACACGATCTGCAGCGTGCAAACGCACCGCAACGGACTGTACCATACCGAAAAATACAAAAGACAATAAGAGCGAGCTCCCTCCATAGCTCACAAAAGGTAATGCGACACCAGTCGCCGGCATAAGAGAAACATTAGCTCCAACATGAACAATGACTTCAGTAAAAATTACAGAAAACGCGCCTATACAGATATAGGCACCAAAAGTATCGCTAGCAGATCGTGCCAAAACAATCATGCGCCAAAACACAAGAATGAATGCGACGAAAAGTAAACATACCCCAACAAAGCCCAATTCTTCTGCAATGACCGCAAAAATAAAGTCTGTCTGACTCTCTGGTAAAAATCTAAGCTGGCTTTGACTTCCGTCTCCGAGACCTCTCCCCCATAATTCACCAGAACCAATAGCGATCTTTGCTTGAATGACGTTATAGCCAGTACGCAAAGGATCTCGAGATGGGTCCAGAAATGTAAGCACTCTATCTTTTTGATATTGATCAAATACGCCAAACCATCCCGCACTAACCACACACAAAACCAGGCCACACACTGCAAGAATTTGTGGAACACGAATTCCAGCAAAGAGAATAAAAATAGCCCATGCTCCCACGAGAAGCGCAGCACCTCCTAAGTCAGGTTGCAGCATAAGAAGAGTCACCGGAATAGCAACTAAAATTCCACTCATCGCAAGATCACGCCAACTAAATCTTCTCATTGCCTTTTGGCTACAATACCAAGCAAAAACAACAACAAGTGCAACCTTCATAAATTCCACTGGCTGAAAAGCAAAACCTCCAACAACAAACCACCCAGTCGAACCATTTAATGTTCTACCAAACAATAAAACGGCAATAAGTAAAAAAATTCCAACCATGTAAAGTCCACGAGCGCCGTACCGCATGATGTGATAGTTCATCGAAGCAATGAGCACACTCACAACGATTCCCATCCCCAAAGCAATCGCCTGCTTCTGCAAAAAAACGTTTTCCGAACCCCGCGAAAGCTCAATAGAGAAAATTGCAGAAAAACCAAATGCAACAAGCGCGCCAATTCCTATGGTTAAAAGCACATCCCCCCTCCTTAAAATACCAAAATCAAATATCGCCATACCTACCCCGTGCTTCTTCTCGATTTATGATCTCAGGCTATCACGAATATCTTCCTCGCGGGTACCACGAGGAGGCATATAACTACTAGAATCAAAATAATTTATCGTGGGAACGACTGTCACGGTCGCGGATGTTGGCTCATTCCCATACCACCGAACTTCAGCATCTCTTACCTCACCAGCTTCAAGCTCCGTCATGGTGGCACGAGAAATACCAACCACCGCACCAGCGCGTTCAAGAACAACAATAAACTGCGCAGCCCAATAAGAATAAGGTGTCGAGTTCGTCACAATAAACGACGTCCGACCAATCTTTGTCCCTCCCAAATGAATATCAGGAGTGTATTCAGGAGTCGAAATTGTAAAATCATTATGTTTTGCCAACCATGCCTGAACATCTGGCGCGACATGACGATCAACCCGAGTCCAAAGAATATCTTCGACGGCTACGCTAACACTGGAGGGACGCTCTTCCGCATCAATCCCAAGAGCAAAAAGATATGTTGTATCTCCAGGCATTACAGAACCTTTCTGAACTATAGGATCAATGCCTTTTGCAGTAAATGTATATGTAAACGTTGCGTACCAATCTGTGTTTGGATTTTTTACTGTTGTATAAAAATCAAAACTCGTTGGAGTTCCCTGAAGAACTTTTGCAGAACCAAGAGCAAGCTGTTTTGCATCACTCTCAGAAGCAATCGCTTGAAAATTCGCGAGATTCGATCCGAATGTTGCGCCCGCCATCCGCACGTCATCAAAAGATCCAGATATAAGGTATCCAACAACTACAACGACCAAAAAAATGCCCATCAATGCCTCTGTAACAATGAGGAAAGCAAACCCAAGCCTACGAAAAAAAGGTCGTGCTTCTATCATGCGAATACCACGCGCATGTTCACGCTCAATTGCCTGCAGTTCCGGAGAAACAAGAGGGTTTTCTACCATAAAAAAATCACAAAAATTGTCAACAGAATCATACCATGCGTTGCTTGTTCCACCCGAGGCTACATGATAAACTCCGGGCGAGTTTTCATCCTTCTCGGCAACGTTTATACCCTCTATGGCAGACCAAAAGACAAGCGCAGACTATTCCGCGAAAAATATCACTGTCCTTGAAGGACTCGAGCCAGTACGAAAACGCCCTGGTATGTACATTGGCTCAACTGGGCCAACAGGGCTTCACCACATGATCTGGGAAGTCGTCGACAATTCATTCGACGAAGCCATGGCAGGACATGCAACAACTGTCACTGTCAACTTTCTTCCAGACAACTGGATTTCTGTAGAAGACAACGGACGAGGGATTCCTGTCGACATTCACCCAGAACAAAAAATTTCTGCATTAGAGCTTGTTCTTACAAAACTTCATGCTGGAGGAAAATTCGGTGGTGATGCATCTGGATACAAAGTTTCTGGAGGCTTGCACGGCGTCGGAGTCTCTGTTGTTAACGCACTCTCTGACCATCTCAAAGCAGAAGTCTATCGCGAGGGCCAAATTTGGGAACAGGAATACAAAAAAGGCATTCCGCAAGGAAAGGTTAAACCGAGCGGAAAGACGAAAAAACAAGGAACAAAGATCTACTTTCATCCAGACGCTTCTATCTTTGAAGCGATCGAATTTGATTGGGATACTGTTATTGATCATCTTCGACAACAGGCGTATCTCACAGCTGGAATCCATGTTGAAATCCTCGACAAACGAACAGAAGAATCAAATCCATACGGTTTTTATTTTGAAGGTGGAGTTGCGTCATTTGTTCGCCACTTAAATGAACGAAAAGAAATCAAGCAACCAAATGTTTTTTACGTCAAAAAACAAAGTGGAATTCTAGAAGTTGAAATTTCCCTGCAATACACCACTGAGTTCTACGAAAGCGTCCATTGCTACGCAAACAATATTGTCAATCCAGGTGGAGGAACTCATCTTGCTGGCTTCCGGGCCGCCCTAACGCGCGTACTTAATGCATACGCTAGAGATAAAGGCTATATCAAAGAAAAAGATACGAATCTTACCGGTGACGATACCCGTGAAGGTCTAACGGCGGTCATAAGTGTTAAGCTTCCAGATCCACAATTTGAAGGACAGACAAAAGATAAGCTCGGCAATCCAGAAGCACGTACTGCAGTAGAAACAGTTTTCGGAGAAGCGCTACAAATCTTCCTGGAAGAACATCCACGCGATGCAGAAGAAATCATCGGAAAGTGTCTTCTTTCAGCTCGTGCTCGAGCAGCAGCGCGAGCAGCAAGAGACACGGTGCTTCGGAAAGGGGCATTTGAAGGAATGACCCTCCCAGGAAAACTTGCCGATTGTTCAAGTAAAGACAATAAATCAACCGAACTCTACATTGTTGAGGGAGACTCTGCAGGTGGAAGCGCAAAACAAGGACGCAACCGCGAATTTCAAGCAATTCTGCCGCTTCGAGGAAAAATCTTGAACGTTGAACGTGCACGACTCGACAAACTTCTCGCGAATAACGAAGTTAAAAATCTCGTTATCGCACTCGGCACAAACATTGGTGAAGCATTCGATATTACGAGCATGCGTTACGGCAGAATCATTATCATGACTGACGCCGACGTTGACGGCGCGCACATCTGTACGCTCCTTCTTACGCTCTTCTATCGACACTTCCCCGACCTCATTACCAGCGGTCACATCTACATTGCCATGCCTCCGCTCTACCGAGTTCAGATTGGAAAACAAGTTCGCTACGCCTTCACCGAAGAAGAGCGTGAAAAACACATCAAAGAAATGACTGGAGGAAAAGTTGATGCAGCGAAAGTCAAAGTCGGCGAAGTAGGAGAGGCCGAACCAGAAGAAGATGTTGTAACCACTGGAATCAAAGTGAACATCCAGCGATACAAAGGTCTTGGAGAAATGAATCCGGAACAGCTCTGGGAAACTACCATGGATCCAAAGACTCGCGTCATGAAACTCGTCACCATAGAAGACGCAGCAATCGCCGACGAAACCTTCGATGTTCTCATGGGCGCCGATGTTGCACCTCGAAAAAAGTTCATTCAGACTCACGCGAAAGACGTCAGCAACTTAGACGTTTAAGTGCAGAACGCCGGCCGAAAGGTCGGTGTTTTGTTTTTTCCTTCATCTCGCCATGTCAAGTCGACTTTACGCTCAGTGATCAAAAACCCCAGCATTTTCATGAGTTGGATGTAAAGTCGACTTTACATCGTGGAAACGTGAAAAAAACATATGCCACATCCTCGACAACATAATAAAACCCGTAACCGTCAACAAACGTTTTCCAGCAAAACTAAATTTCCCACAGCCAGGCAGTCCCCCTTCTCAATCCCTTCAAAGACTCCCTTCTCTCCCTCTTGCCCCTTCACCACTCTTCATGTATATTTCCCTCGTTCCCCGAAAGGGGTTTTTTGATACAATATTTTGTATGCAACGCATTTTAAACAATCCAGTCATTACGTACTTCCGCGAGGCAAAAATTGAGCTTGAAAAAGTCTCATGGCCAACGCGCAAGGACACGATCATGTATTCGACACTCGTCTTCGCACTTAGCGTTGGCACAGCAATTGTGACTGGAGCGCTTGACTTCGGACTTTCCAAAGGTCTTGAAAAGATTGTTTCACTCATTTCCGCGTAATCCATTGCTCTTTATGGCAAAGCAAACCGCCAATTACGGCCGACGCTGGTACGTTATTCATACATACTCTGGTTATGAAGAAAGCGTCGTCGATGCACTCACACAACGCATCGCAACCATGGACATGGAAGAAAAAATCTTCGGAGTCTTGGTGCCAAAAGAAAAAAAGATAAAAATCAAAAATGGCGCTCGGAAAGTTATCGAAGAAAAAATCTTTCCTGGATATGTCCTTGTTGAGATGATCGTGACCGACGACTCTTGGTACGTCGTTCGCAATACACCAAACGTCACAGGATTCATTGGAACCGGGAATACGCCAACCCCTATCCCTCAGGAACAGGTTGATACACTCATGAAACGCGTTGGAGTATCAGAACCAGAATTCAAACTCGACGTGAGTAAGGGTGCGCTCGTCTCTATTACCGACGGTCCTTTCAAAGGCCAACAAGGCAAAGTGGATGACATTGACGAAAGCCGCGGCAAAGTCAAAGTCATGGTTTCCATGTTCGGCCGCGAAACCCCTCTTGAACTCGACTTCTTACAGATTAAGAAAGTGTAAAATTCCGCCCCGAGAGATCGGGGCAGTTTTTATTGACTAATTCCGCCAATCCTGGCACACTTTCGCCACTAAATAACGATGTGGTCGCTTGGGTAAACTCCCAGGAATCCACTGTAAATAATCTTAGAAACTTGTTTATTTGCAACCAGTTTCAATGAAGGGCGAAGAAAGCTTCTGAAACGTACTCAACGTACGATGAAGAAGTTTCCAATGACCTGAACCGAAAATGGGCCAAAGAACCAAGTTTCGACTGTCGTATGGCCAAAAAAATCAAGGCCGTGATCAAGGTACAGTCCATTGGCGGACGGGCAACACCAGCGCCACCTCTCGGACCAGCACTCGGTGCGCAGGGCGTGAACATTCAGCAATTTGTGCTTGAATTCAATGCCGCAACACAGGATAGAATGGGAGAAACTGTTCCAGCGATCATCACAATTTACGAAGATCGAACATTCAGTTTCATCTTAAAAACTGCTCCGGCATCTGACTTAGTAAAAAAGGAAGCTGGAATTACTGCAGGATCTGGCAAACCACTAACTGAAAAAGTCGGAAAAATCACCAGAGCACAATTACAAAAGATTGCGGAAAAGAAAATGCCAGACTTGAACACGAAAGATGTTGAAGCAGCAATGCGCATCATCGCTGGTACGTGCCGTCAGATGGGAGTCGATATTGTTGGCTAAGTGTTATCCTGACGAGTGAAGAATCCTTAATCATTGTTCTATGACCAAGGGAAGCTCGCTCATTCTCCGAATCTATTTCGGGCTGGTAAGCGCAGTCACACTCTTTACTCTCATGTTTGGCACAATTGACTTTTTAAGCACAGGACTGAAAACGTACATCTTCACCGCGGCAGATGTTCCAGCATACGGACTCATCAACTGCGATTCGCCAGATGCAAAATATCAATACGGAACCATTACTGTCCCAACTCTAGAACCAGCAGGGTCGACGACAAAAGAGCTGAGCACTGAAGAGACGAAGGCTCGATGCGAAGCGTCAAACACAACAATGTCAGAAAATTATCATCGAGAGAAAGCGCAAACAGCAGTTCGCAATCTCGCGCTCATCATCGTCTCACTTCCTCTCTTCGCCCTTCACTTCCGCATTGTTTACCGAGACTGGAAAAGTGACAAAACTTCATAATCATCCCCATTCGTGGGAGGCCACTCGGCCGTAAATACCACCAAATCTATGACAGGAAAGCGCATGACTGCGGCAACGCAAACTATCGACAAGAAAAAGATCTACACCGTTGAGGAAGGAATCGTGCTCATGAAGGGCGCAGCAAAGGCAAAGTTCGACGAAACTGTCGAGCTCCACTTCGCCCTTGGTGTGGATCCGAAGCAAGGAGACCAGCAGATCCGTGGAACGGTCACCATGCCGCACGGCACAGGAAAAACGAAGCGCGTTATTGCATTCGTTGACGCAAATAATGAGGCTGCGGCAAAAGAAGCTGGCGCAGACATTATCGGTACTGAAGAGATTTTGGAAGCTATTGTCCGAACTGGAAAAATTGACTTCGACGTTGCCGTCGCCGTACCTGCAATGATGCCAAAGCTTGCAAAAGCAGCGAAAGTTCTTGGACCACGCGGTTTAATGCCAAACCCAAAAACAGACACCGTCGGACCAAACATTGCAAAAATGATTGAAGAACAAAAAGGCGGAAAGATTTCTTTCAAGAATGACAACACCGCAAATGTTCACTTGATCGTTGGAAAGGCATCATTCGCCCCAGAGAAGCTTGTTGCAAACGTTAAAGTAGCATTCGAAGCTATCCGCAAAGTAAAACCAGCATCGTCAAAAGGAATCTACATGAAGTCCGCAGTACTCACTTCCACAATGGGACCAGCAATTCGTCTAGACGTTAACGAGGTGTAAACGAAACAAACTCTAGCAAAAACCTCTCCATCTGGAGAGGTTTTTGGTTGTCCACATTGCAGATATTCCCTCACTGCATAAGCAGATAAGATGGCACCATATGTCGTCACCCTATCACGATCCATTCGGCCCAGGATCTAACGTTGTAAAACGGTTCGTTCCTGATCAATCCAAGCTCAGAACATTAGTCGAAAGCCTCAAAGCTCTTGGAATGCGAGTTGTGCTCACTCAAGGCGTCTATGACCTTATTCATGAAGGTCATGCTGCATATCTTGAGAAGGCACGATCATACGGAGACATCCTCATTGTCGGGATCGACTCTGATGAACTCACCAAAATCCGCAAAGGCCCAAGACGTCCAATCGTGCCACAGGGAGAACGCGTCAACATGCTGCTTCATCTTCGCCATGTCGATCTTGTCACCATCAAAGAGGCAAAAGATGGGATTGGTGACCTTATCGAGATTGTTCGCCCTGACGTTATGGTCTTTTCCTCGTCAACAAAAGAAGTCACTCCTGAAGAAATAAAAGGCTACGAACAGTATTGTGGAGAAATCGTCGTTCTTCCGCCACAAGCAACCACCACAACAACTGCACGAGTTCGAAACCTGACCATCGAAGGGGCAGAAAGGCTTGCGCAAGAAGTAAATGAACTTATTACGAAGTTCCTTGATCAGATCAAGAATACATAGTCTATGCTCGTCGCGTTTGTTCCAGTTTTGCATAAAGGCTATGTTGAACTTTTTCAAAAATACCCAGACGAACTGGGCATTTTAGGATCTGATGTTCTTGCAGACTTCACCGCATTAACTCGAGATTGTCGAACAATAAACCCAGGAATCGTAAAGCGAGCAATCGAAGGACTTGGTATTTTCTCGAACATACAAGTTCTTGCAAAGGCCGACCTCGTTGAACTCGCAAAGCAAACGAAACACATCATCATGCCGGATGAAGACGTATCACATGCCCTTTGTGAACAATATGGACTCTCCAACGTTACATTCGAATCCGTCTTCCTACGCTGGAACAAGATGCCAACATTACAAGAGAACATCATTTCGCCAAACCGCGTCATCCTCCGAGATGAATTCTCACGATCGATGATGAACCTAGCAATCCAAGAATCTGAAAAAAGTGCTGACTGGTGGAGACAAGTTGCGACCGCAATCGTAAAAGATGGATCTGTAATCGGGCTAACGCACAATACTCATCTTCCAACCGATTTTCACCTCTCCGTGAACGGCGATCCAAGAACAAGCTTCAATGCCGGTGAACGAATCGATCTTTCTACATCTATACATTCGGAAGCTCTCGTCATTGCACGAAGCGCAAAAGCCGGCATATCGCTTGCAGGATCTGAAGCCTACGTCACGACATTTCCGTGTCCGAATTGTGCACGACTTCTTGCAGAATCCGGCATTAAACGTGTCTATTATTCAAAAGGATATTCGCTACTCGATGCCGAAGACATTTTCAAAGCCTATGGAATAGAAGTCGCACTCGTCGATCTTGGTCCCCTATCCTAATCGAGTAAAAATTCCGGTTTTTGAATCGTACGCTGGGTCATCTGGATTTGACTGGAGAAGTTGGCAATGTAAATGAGAAACTGAAGCTCCAGTAAACCGAGCGTCTCCAAAACGCATAAAAAATGACCCTCCGATGATATGCAATTTCTCTGTTTGTTCTTGAACAATCTCTCCAAGCTCTTTCCATGCTTCTGCTGAAATCTCAGAAAAATGCTGGATGTGCGTTCTATAAATGAAGAGCTTATTGTGTTTTGATGGCCTATACGGGTACTGGTTGTCTGTCACAATCCAAAATTCTCGCTCTTCAATAGGATTCTTGTGAAATTCCGCAAGATGCTCTGGGCAAAAAGGACAAAGATTTTTCTTCGCAATATCCGCAATCACTTTGTCATAAACTCCTGGTCTTGCATTTTGTTGACTAACAAACGTGCTCATACTGGCGTTGGAATTACCATAGCTTCATGAGGTTCGTAATCTGCGACAGTGAAATGCTCCGGCTTGAAATCAAGAAGGTCGGTGACTGTCGAATCAAGATACATTGTTGGGAAAGCCCGAGGTTCTCGTTCAAGAAGCTGCTTCACATGGTCAAACTGACTCTCATAAATGTGCGCATCGGAAACCGTGTACACGAGCTCCTTTGGAGTATATCCCGTTGCTTGCGCAATCATCATTGTAAACGCCGCATACTGAATCATGTTAAACACCACACCAACCGGAATGTCGCCGCTACGCTGAAAATGATGAACAGAAAGCTGCTTCGTCTCTGGAAATACAAGAATATGCAGATATCCATGGCACGGAGCAACGACAACTTTTCGTGGCGACAATCCAGAATGTTGAATAGTGTATTGCGGAATCCAAGGCGAAATAATGTGCGTACGCAAATTTGGACGCTCTTTAATCTGTTTTACGACGTGTTCAATTTGATTAAAAGGTTCACCCTCCGATGTTGGAAATGCGGTCCATGCTGGACCATATGATCCTGGACCAAGGTCTCCTTCTGGCAATCCAAAAATATCGCAACGCTCCTTTGTTACCCACTTCTTCCACCACGCACAACCAAACGTCTTCAACTCCTCGTGAGTTCGCGCACCATGCAGAAACCCAAAATGCTCACCAAGCGCACCGGTCATAAATCGACCAGAAAGATCACGCTCGGTAACCATCGGAAATCCGTTTGCCAAGTCAAAATGCATCTGCGCACCAAGAATCATTCGCGATCCCTCACCTTGAATTGGCTTCACATCAACGCCTTCTTCCAAAATCTTCTTCAAAAGATTGTGATACTGCCAATCAATAGTTCTCTCACTCACCGGCTTCATAAATGATCGCTGTACCTTGTAATGAAGCAACACGCTTCGCGCATTCAACTTTCTTGTCTCTACGAGCTCAAGATTCACTCGAGCAAACTTGTCACCCAGCGGAACACCATGCCCAAACAAGAATGGTTCGAGCGTCAAAAAGATCTCATCAACAAGTCCGGCCTCTAAAAACTGTCCGTATACAGAAGCGCCTCCCCCGATTGCCAACGTCTCAACTCCCTCAACCGATAACCGCTTCGCAAGATCAGCTGGCAACTCATTCGTATATTCAATCCCTTCGATTGGTGTTGCTACGGATGGATCCTTTGTCAGCACAATCACCCGTCGATCCTTTAATGGCTTCCCGATAGTCGCAAATGTGGTTCTCCCCATAACCACAACTCCTGCTTCTTTGGTCTTTTCAACAAAGAACTGAGTATCTTCCGAACTTGTCCAATCAAGCGACGACTGATTCACTCGTTCTGCGATTTTCCCATCTGCCGACATAGCGGCAATAAGCCAGATTTTCATAGATGCATTGAGGGTGCCAGCCATAGCCGAGTGGGTCAACAAACCTTTGTGGATAGGAAAGAATATTGAAAACCAATCATTTCGCTGATAATATTCTCTTACGATGTAGGCAATTCCAATCCTCAAAAAGGAAGGTGTCTATGCGAAGATCATCTTTCCAGCTAAATCTGAAAACTTCTCAAGCGATATACCCGGAGAATTGGGGCTGGCCGAATGGAAGAAAAAAGAAAAACTCAACTTGAACTCACAAGAAACTCTACGAGCGCGCCGAAGAACCCATGAGTCATTGGCGCGTTTTATATTTCAAAAAAACACTCACGCGGCCAGGCATGGCAACCGCGTGAGTGTTTCGTGACGAAACGTGAAAAACGCTCGTCATGTAAGGCACTCTACATGACAAAAATTCTCGGTCAACGAAATCGTGGGGATAAGAAATAAGCACGGGATAACTGCTCGAAAAAAATAAAGATTCCGAGTACGCTCGAGCCACTATGGACGTTCCAATTCGTCGGCTTTCTCAATTCACCCCGCTGCCTGAATACAAAACATCAGGCGCATGTGCGTTTGATATTGCCGTAATCGAGGAAAAAACATTACAACCAAATGAACGTGCGATTTTTTCCACGGGTCTTGTTATAAAAGTACCAGACGATCAAGTCCTTATTCTTGCCTCTCGATCAAGCAATGCAAAAAAAGGAATTGTCTTGAGCAATGGAATCGGCGTTATTGACAACGACCACTGCGGACCGAATGATCAGCTTCTTCTCGCAATTCTTAATATCGGAAATACACCATATTCCATCAAAATCGGAGAACGAATTGCCCAAGGATTCTTCGTGCCATTTTCTCGTGCAACATTCGTTGAACCAGAAGAATGGGACTTGCCTGATCGTGGCAGTTTTGGCACCACTGGATAGGACATTTTCTCATCTACAATCACCAAAGTTCCTGTATACTCAATACAATTCAATTCGAAAAAAACTATGGCAAAACTCATCACACTTGGTTCACTCATCGACAAGACCGTCGACCACTATCATCACAATTTTAAAGAACTCGTCGGTATAACTCTTTGGCTTATTGTTGGAGCAGCACCATTTCTTTTTTCTGGATACATTGCCCCAATGGGAGTCGATGAAGCAACTCCCATGAATGAACTTATTGCATATCTTGGAATAAATACCGTTGGCTTTATTACAACCACCATTGCAAGTTTCTGGATTGCAGCGTGCCTCATTCTCACAATCGATGCGCGAGCAAAAGGCAATGTTCCAAATCATGTCGCTCTTGGAAAGCAATCATGGAGGCATATCCCGGAACTTATGGCGCTCTCAATCGGGATCGCTCTCGCAGCAGGAGCGGCCACAATCGCCCTTATTGTTCCAAGCTTCCTTATCATGTTCCTTAATGGTGCAGAAGGCGCTCTTGGTGTTGCCATTGGAGTCATTGGTGTTCTTCTTCTTTTTACTGGAATTATCGCAGCAATCTACGCAGTAATCCGATACGGCGTAGAACTTACCTTTGCACAATTTTTTCTTGTACTCGGGCAGAAAAATATCTGGGGAGCAATAAAAGAATCGCATGCTGCAGTTCAAGGTTCTTGGTGGAATATTGCAATACGATTATTTGTTCCAAATGCGATCATTTCACTCATCGTTATTGCAGGAACAATGACCATAAATATCGCAACAACAGTTCTTGTATCCTTTGCTGCCGCGTCTCTCTCCAGTCTTGCAATCAAGCTCATCGCGATTGGGCTCACATTGAGCATTTTCATTGTAAACGCCTTAATCATGCCGCTCTATTCGCTTGCAATCTACTATCTCTATGACAGCATCAAGCGATCGTAATCTGGAAGAAGAAAATACAACACAAAAATTTCCAAGCGCATTCGAAATTTTGTTCTACAGCATTGTTCTTACAAAACGCTACGCAAATGAAGTCTACGGATTTGCCGCCTATCTTCTATTCCCCATCATTCTTGCAATTGGAACACAGAATGTTTCAGGAACCTTTGGAGAAATTCTTTCTGCAACCGTAAACGTTCTTTTTATTCTTCTTGCGTGCTGGATTCATGCAGCGATCATTACCCTGGTAAGCATGCGAGCGACACATCCAAAAAAAGATCCAGATCCTCGAAGCGTCGGTCTGTACGCGCTCTCTATTCTCAATACACTGGTCTTCGCACTGCTTCTTTCAACACTCATACAATTTGCCGGCTACGTTCTTTTTATTATTCCAGGAATCATTCTCACGGTTCTCCTTAGCTTTGCTTCTCAAGAAGTTGTCCTTCATGGAGCCGGGCCACTCTCAGCACTTGCAGCGTCTCGAGCAAAGATTCAGCCTTTTTTTCTTCCTATTGCATGGCGCTTTATTGTTCTCACGATTGGAATACTCGGTTCATACATTATTCTTACTGCAATCATTTTCGCACTCGTAAGTCTTGCTACTGGAATTGATTTTGTAACGCTTGTTACCGTAACTCCAACCTGGCTTGACGCTTTGCTCACAGTGTTGCAAATTGCCTTCTTGCCACCACTCATCATCGGGCAAACCGTGCTTTATCTTGCAACAGAAACGGCTCCAAAAGAACCTGAAAAATAAGCTATGCATCTGCAACCTGTTATTGGACTTGAAACGCACATTGAACTAAGCACTGTAACCAAAATGTTCTGCGGATGTGCTGCGCATGAAGATGCTGTCGCACCAAACACAAATGTCTGTCCTATCTGCATGGGACACCCTGGCACGCTTCCTGTTCCAAATGCAGCGGCACTGCATCATGCAGTACTCCTTGGGATTGCACTCAACGGAACCATTGCGGAACATTCAAAATTTGATCGGAAAAATTACTTCTATCCAGATCTTCCAAAGGCATATCAAATCTCTCAATTCGATCTTCCAATCATGCAGAATGGAGAAGTTGTTATTGACGTTCCTGGAATAGGTCCTTCACGCATCGGCATTGAACGCATGCATCTTGAAGAAGACTCTGCAAAAAATATCCATGGCAAAGACGGAAAAACGTATGTCGACTTTAATCGAGCGAGCATTCCTCTCTGTGAAGTTGTTACAAGGCCAGATTTTCGAAGTGGCGCAGAGGCAAAAGCCTATGTTCAAGAACTTCGTCTCCTCGTAAGAATGCTCGGCATTTCTGACGGCGACCTTGAACGCGGTCATCTCCGTTGCGACGTGAATGTTTCACTTCGAGAAGTCGATGAAACTGGCTTACCAATTGGACCGTTACATCCAAAAACAGAAATCAAGAACATCAATTCCTTCCGAGCTATTGAACGCGCAATTCAATACGAAATTCAACGTCAAACTGCGCTCTGGAATGCTGGCACTCCGCCAATGATCACCACAACTCGCGGATGGAATGACGCAACACAAACCACAGACGCACAGCGAACAAAAGAAGACTCCGCAGACTATCGCTACTTCCCAGAGCCAGACATCCCACCGCTTAATCTTCGAGAACTTTCCGAAGAAATCCGCCGACGCATTCCAGAACTTCCGCAAGCAAAACGAGAACGGTTCATTGCGGAATACGGATTCAAAGCAGAAGAGGCTCGATACATTATTGACGACAGCGCACTCGCGAACTTCACCGAAGAAATAATGTCCGAGCTTGGTGTATGGATTGAATCAGAAGCGAATGTCACTCCTGAATCAATGCCAGAAGAAAAGCTTAAGCTCACAAAACTCGTTGCAAGCTGGCTCATAACAAAGTTCCCAAGCGTCCTAACTGCACAAGGAAAAACATACGAGTCAACACACATTGTCGCAGAACGTTTTGCAGACTTTCTTACACGAATTGCTCGCAGACAGTTGACTGTGCAAAAAGGTCTCGAGGTTCTCTCGCTCATGGAAAAGGATCAAATCGACGTTGACGATGCAATCGAAAAACTCGGAACTGTTTCAAGCCATAATGAAAGCGACATCGACGTCATCGTCATAGAAGTGCTCAATTCATGTCCTGAAGAAGTCGCCAGATACAAAAACGGCGAAACAAAACTTCTCCCCTTTTTCCTGGGGCAAGTCATGAAAGCCTCTAAAGGAAACGCGGATCCTTCCACTGCGACTGCAGCCCTAAAAAAAGCACTCACCTAACAAAAGTCGGCCAATCGGCCGACTTTTGTTTTCCACACTAGATCCCTCTATCTACATTAATTATCGATGACATCTCCCTGTCTATTTCACGCATCTCATCAGCAATCTCACGCTTACGTCCCGCCTTTCCAAACTGCCAAAACTTAATCGACCCAAGTTCTTGCTGAAGTCTTTCCCGGTCCAAACGAAGCTCATCTCGTCGCGATAATGGTCTTGCTTCTTTTGTCTTTATAACTAAATGGCTCAGCTCTTCACCGATCCTCTCTCGGGCAATAGCAATACGATCCTCTCTAGATAACTCATCACTTTCTGGCCGCATCTTTGATCGTGCCTGAATGGGAAGCTTAGACTCTAATTCTGCTTCAATAACATCACGTTCCCTTAAAACTTCTTCTATATCGTCATCAAGACCAGTAAGATAATCTCGTCCAGATTTGAAAAATCGACGGAAAACTCCATCTGCATTCTTTCTTCTCATCCTAAGATCGCGTAGCTGATTATTTAACGCGTCACGCTGAAGCGTAAGAGCCGAAACACCATTCAAATCATCCAATATATCTCTTTCTAGTATCTTCTCGCGGATTACTTGAGCTTCCTGTCTATCCGCTATCTTCTCACTTCTTTTAAGCTCATGCTCTTTTAAAAATAAAATTGGTTCACCGATCTTGTCTTCGGCCGCTTCTCTACTCTTAGGCTTCTCAACGAAGGGACGGGAGGGGGCCTCTCTTCGTGGAATTTGTGAAATTAAGTTCTCCATATTCTAAAAGCGTTAATGCTTGAGAAGATTATCCTACTCTCTACTCTAACAGTCGATGTCATTTACACACATTCAAAAACTTTTCTACCGCCAACATTGCCTGTTTTTCTGTTTTCACCCACACAATCCGCTCATCTCGTCGAAACCATGTTTCTTGCCTCTTTGCATAATGACGGGTGTCGTACTTTATGCGGAGAACGGCGTCTCGCAAGGATTCTTTCTTTGCGAAGAAATCCGCAATCTGCCTATAGCCGATGCCGGTCATTGCTTGCGACTCTGCGCCGTAGCGTTCGAGCAATCCTCGCACTTCGTCAATGAGCCCTTGGCCAATCATCTCATCAACACGCTGGTCGATTCGTAAAAAAAGCTCACTGCGCTCAACGTCCATTCCTATCTGCAACACGTCATAAATCGGTTCGCTAAATTCTTGATGCTCCGCAAGCGTTCCACCCGTTGTCCGAAGAATCTCCAAAGCACGCACAAGTCGCCGACGATTACGGTCATCAATTGCTGCCGCAGCATCAGGATCTCGAAGCGCAATCTCCTCTAAAAGATCATTATCACTCATCGCCTCAAGTTCAGATCGAAGTAATGGATCTGGCGCAGCGCCAGCAAAATTTGGCCTATCAACGATTGCACGAATATACAAACCAGTGCCGCCGACAATAATTGGCACGTTTCCCCTATCAAGAATCTCAGCAATCTTTTTATCTGCATATTCTTGATACTGCGAAACCGTAAAAGGCTCATCTGGATTCACGAGATCGAATCCCCAGTGCGGGACTCCGTCGACCATGCGGGGATGATCGGAGAAGAGAGATTCGATTCGACCCCCTCCAGCTCCCCCTTGGTAAGGGGGAGAGTCCACGTCTGCAGTCGGCTTTGCGGTTCCAATGTCCATGCCTCGATAAACGGTTCGGCTGTCTGCAGCAATGACTTCCCCGCCAAAACGCTTCGCTAATGCAATCCCGACCCCAGTCTTTCCAGAGCACGTTGGCCCACAAACTACCAAGATTTTCGGAAGCTTTTCTATCATATTCCGCGATCGTACCACCTTCACAAAAATCACTCTTGCAAAAAATCATTTTTTCTGCTAATATTCGCTGTTTCTCGAACATCAGTCCGTGATCGAGATTCAACCCAAAACCTTTCGTTTCGTGGAGAAAAAATGTCTGGAACACGACCACCTCCTCACTTCCGTCTCGTCAAACCGACCGAAGAAACTGATAATGACGAATCCATCGAGAACCAAAGCCGCGAACCTTGGTGGTGGCGCACCCTCGTCATTGGCACCCTCAAGTTCGGTCGCTGGCGGTTCTCACCGCTGTGGCCCGCTTTCTACGTGTTGCGACAGCTTCGCAACCTGAACATCAAAGATGCGATGGATGAAATAAACAGAGATTACGGAGAATACATCAGGAAAAGAGGCTGGAACGCTCTAACGCTTTTCCTCCGCATACACGAACAGGCCTACAAAGATCCAGGATTCCGTCTTGTCTGCGAAAAAGCGGTACGGAAACATCGAGTCAGCTTCTTCGGTCTCGACGTCATCCTGAATCAAGAGATCCAGGGACAAAGCCCGATCATCTGTCATCTCGATTGGGTGGCAGGGAAACTGAAGTCTCCGCTACCTCCCAAAAAAAGCATACAGAAAGAAAAGGCGGAAACGCCGGCTCTCAAATTTGCTCGATAAAAAAACTAGACCCCTGGCACTCTACGCGAGCGCTGGGGGTTTTACATTGTTGTCCACTATTTTTTCAATAAAAATAGACCAAAATTGGTACACTGTGGTGGTATTAATTTTTATCGCCATATGCAAAAAAGGGAAAAAGGAGGAAACGTTTTAGAGATGAGCGAGAAAGGAATCGTTAAAGAAACATGGGATAGGAATTCTGAAGAATATGACACCGAAAAACGCGGAGAAGCTGCTCTTATTGCCGCACTCGAGCGAGGACGAGAACTAAAGCGAGGCTTTGTTGAAAAAGCTGGCCCTCTTTTGAGAGGCATTCAAAGCCGTATTACTAACCTTGCAAATCGCGGACTTTCATACATCGCGAAATTTATTGGCCATAGCGCCGAAGCAAAAGATACGGCGATAGAGGCGGGAGGCGCTCTGGCAGAAGAAGCAAAATTCGCAAACAGAAACACGCTTCCAGCGTTTGGAGAAATGGGTCGACGGGCCATAAAGGAATTGCTAAGCCCTGCAGAAGCAGTACGCGACCTTCTCAATCCTGTTATTGTCTCTGAATCGCAAAAAGTAACCTTAGGTAACATTGATCGCGAAAGATTCGAAATAAATCAAAAACTCGCAATAACCAAACCCGGCAAGAAACGTGACGAACTAATTGCCACTCTCGATGATCTTCAAAAAGAGGAGGATGAGATTCTTCATCCATCACAATTCCGACGTGGAGGTGTTCAGCTCGCAAAAAAGAGCGCAATGATGGCTGGAGCTGTTGTTGCAGCGCCAGTTATTGGAGTTGGAATGCTTGGAGCTGCGGGAATAAGAGGAGCTGCAGAGATAGGAGCTGCTGGGATTGAAGTAGTTAAGGAAATGGGAGGCGAAGCAGCGGATGCGGGAGGCGATATGATTCTATCGGCCAGCGACTATGCTGCTAAAAAAATTACCAATGCCGCAGAAAGTGCAAGGAACAAAAAATATGAACTGCTAACGGTTGGGGCAATCGCAAGAGAGGCGTTAGGCAAGGTGCTCGGCAAAGAAATGAACCTAAGTTATGCTCAAACACTTTCACTCGGCGCATCTATTGAAGCATTAGGGCTTGCAAAAGACTTCGTCGGCAATGTTGCTGGAGCTGTTGGTGAGGTATTATTACTTGAAGATCTAAAAGACATTGCAAGAAATAACCATGATGCACTGAAGACGATGTATCGAGTAATTGCGAATCCTGAAAGACGAAGGCTCTTTATTGAGAGATTAAGTGAAGCGGATGTTGAAGCCGGAGCAGCTATAGAGGAAGTCGCAAGAGATATTGGTGTTGCAACATTAAAAGCAACGAAGAAAGCCTCTGGTTACAATATGGCGAAAAAAGCAGCAGAGACAACTGGCAGAGTATGGAGCAAAATCCAGGAAGGAATTAGTGAGGAGGAAGATAGGAAGGCGATGAGAGAAGAAGCTGCACAACAAGAAGATGTAGCAGGTAAAGAGGAAGAGTGGGAAAGGTTATCTAAAAACGTCCGAAGTGCAATCGACGGCCTTATAAAGACAATAGAAGAAAGGGAGCGTCATAATTTAGAAGGCATCCAAGAGTTCGAGGATCGCCACAAAAAAAACTCGCTCTCCGGAGTTGCGAGCGGTGTTGAAGAAGCTGCCTTAGTTGTTGTGGCAGTAGAAGAACTTGAGGTAAAAGGAGGGGAGAAACTAATAGGAGCGATTACTGCGGAAAATGAAATCGCGACACAAGTTGCGGAAGTCGCAGTAAGAGCAGATGGAAAAGTCGGGAAGGCAATGGGAAAGGCACGACGTTCAATAAACGAAATACGCCGCGGAATGGCAATGAACATCGTCCGCCCAGAAACTGAAAGAGAGCGCAACGCTATTGCAAAAGCGATGGAAATGCTACACAGCATCGAAGATGGAACCGAGTTGCCAACAGGAGCAACGCAAGTCAAAGAAGTTGCATAAAGCACATCTCTAATTCCCTATTTTTCTATGTCTCTTCAAACCATCGTACAAAACGCGCCGCTTGCTGCGGATGTAAAGAAAATGTTACTGGACAGAATTGCAAGTGAAGGAGAAACACCAGAGCTTACAGAAGATGTAAAGGTTGCATTACAAGATTACATTGATGCAGGCTTCAAAACGCTTGGAGTAGAACTTGATCCAAATGATCCAAAGGTACAAGCGGTTGCAACAGAGTTAAATGAGGAACTTGATGCGGTCGAAGAGGAATACAATGAAGAACTTGAAAACCTCAATATCGACGCTGCAGTTGCTCAAGCAAAAGGAAACAGAGACATTGACGGGCTTGAAGCGGACGCATTTAAGGCAAAAATGGCAGCGTAAGCAGCCAAACAAAAACACGACCAACTGGTCGTGTTTTTGTTTGTGACCGGAAACTAAACTGGAAGCTTCGATGCGTCAATCGCTTTAGCAACGAGATCGGCCTGCGGAATAATAAACGCTTCTTCTGAACCAAACACCTTTACCTGAATATCTCCCCCGTCTCGCTCCTTTGCCCCAACCACGATGGTCCAAGGAACTTTGTTCATTGCTGCATCGCGAATTTTCTTCCCTACTTTCTCACTTGAATCATCAAGCGTTACGCGGATATCCGCTGCCTCGAGAAGAAGTTTTATCGATTGTGCCGCATCTCTGTATTCATCGGCAACTGTTGCGAGTCTGACCTGTTCTGGCGCAAGCCACATTGGGAATGCTCCCGCGTAGTGTTCGATCATGACACCAATAAAACGCTCAATGGATCCAAGAATTGCGCGGTGAATCATGACTGGTCGTTGATGCGTGTTCTCTGCGTCGACGTATTCAAGTTCAAACCGTTCTGGAAGATTAAAGTCGAGCTGGATTGTTGCAAGCTGCCATTCACGACCAATCGCGTCTGTGGCAATAAAGTCTATCTTCGGACCATAGAATGCAGCTTCTCCGATACCTAAGAAATAATCACGATTCATTTCCGCGAGAAGTTCCTTCAAAGTGCCTACCGCTTTCTCCCAAACCTCAGCACCGCCTAAGTATGCCTCTGGCTTTTCTGGGTCGTTCACCGAAAGACGGGCCTTGAGTGGCATCTGAAATGCCTCATAGAATTTGGTGATGATATTCACGATCGCTCGTGCTTCGTCCTTTACCTGATCGAGTCTGCAGAAAACATGTGCGTCGTCTTGCGTAATAGATCGAACACGCGAAAGCCCCTGAAGCTGACCAGTATTCTCGTCACGATACACTGCAGTGACTTCGCTGAATCGAAGCGGAAGGTCGCGGTAACTTCGACTTCGTGATGCGTAAATCTGTGTGTGGTGCGGACAGTTCATTGGCTTCAACACAAAAGTGTCATCTGTTTTTTTACTTGTAACGTGAAAAATATCATCAGCAAATTTGTCCCAGTGTCCGCTTGTTTTGTAGAGATCGCTCTTCGCCATGTGAGGAATAGTCACTTTTGTATATCCGTATGGTTTCATTAGCGCCCACACAAACGCAACCAACTGCTCTCGAAGAACGGTTCCGCGAGGAGTAAAGAGAGGAAGCCCTGAGCCAACGAGGGGTGAGAACGCGAAAAGATCGAGTTCGACGCCTAGTTTTCGATGGTCACGCTTCTTCGCCTCTTCAAGCATGGCTAAGTAGCTGTCCAAATCTTCTTGAGTCTCAAATGCTGTGCCATAAATTCTTGAGAGCATCTTATTTTTCTCGTCTCCATGCCAATAAGCACCTGCAGTTTTCAGCAGCTTGAATGCCCCGATTTGTCCAGTTGACTCAAGATGCGGGCCTGAACAAATGTCTACAAAAGTCTGCGGCATGTCCTCACCTTTTTTGCCCATCCAATACACACTAATTTTTTCATTTCGTGCTTCAATAAGATCAAGCCACTCATGTTTGTATTCATTGTCTTTATACGTATTGCCACCAAAAAACTTGCGCGCTTCTTCAATCGTCATCTCATCTTTCATGATCGACAGATTTTCTTTAATAATGTTGCCCATCTCCTTTTCGATCTTCGCAAAATCGTCCTCAGTTATTTTAAGATCCGTATCAAAATCAAAATAAAAACCCTCTTCCGTGGCTGGGCCCATAGCTGCCTTTATTTGACCAGGCCACAAACGCATCATGGCCATTGTAAGCACGTGCTCACAGGAATGTCGCATGCTTTCCAATTTCTCTTTATCCATATTTTTATTCAAGGTTTTCTAAACAAAAACCCGAAGATTAAATGAATTAACCTTCGGGTCTCATTATTTCTTATAATGGGAGGTTCCACCCGAATTGCTAAGATATTTTCTCTTTCTTAGCCACTTTATCCACGAAATGGTCGTGTCCAGAAGCTCATGGGGCGGTACTCCCAATCACTGCTTCACCAAAAAAGAATAGACTATTCCGTAACCAAACGCAACATGCTACTCCTCACTCACGATCTCGATCTCGATGTGATCTTTCAATGTTGGAATGCGCTCAAGCCAGAATGGAGTGAAGCTTACGGACGCATCTTTCACTGCGTCTGAAGCACGAAGCAAGGTCAACACTTCATTCGGCGCCCTGCCAACAAATCGGTCTTTATTCACCACTTGCGAGTCTTCAGACAAAATTGCTCTTCCTTCAAGATACACACCAAGTGTTGCAGTTCCAGATTTCACATCTGCTTCTTTTACCGTCATCTGCACAGCATCCATAGAAACGCCTTCCGCGGCATATCCCTCCGGAATACGATCATAAAGCTGCGATAGCGCATATTTCTTTACTGCATTCGCGTCGTAATACACGGCAGTCACGTCGATAGAAATCGAAACCGTAAAACTCCCCGTCTCTGTGCCAACGTCAGCGTCAACGCCTTGTGACTGAATCGTCATAGTGGAAGACTCGCCAGTAAAAACGGTTCGATCAATAGACTGAGACATCGTCGACTTTGCCTGCTCAAAGAGCGCATTCGAAACTGAAGAAACTGCATCGTCAATGTCCTTTTGCGACAGCGTACGTTTGTAGGAAATTCCACCCTTCATGCTTTCAACACTTACTGCATAAATGGTCTGTTGCATGGACTCTGGGAGTCCAGGAATTGTGAATTGGGTTGGCCCAATTTCTCCAGACAATCCAGAAACATCTGCATGCGCAACAACATCAACTTGTCCCTTTGCCGGAACATTCACCGCGGAATCAATGCGAAAAAGAACACCGTCTTTCGAAAGCAATCGCGTCGTCGCGACCAGCGCCTGCGACGCATTTGATTCGTTAATGATCGTCACAGATCCCCCGGCTTTTTCCTCAGTCGGCGTTGCTCCATCTTCTGGCAAAACAATAACTTCTTGCTTTTCAAATGTCTGCCTTACTACAACGCCAGAAAGCTCACCTTCTCGTGTGGGATTCGGCACCGCATTCACCTCAGCATCGACAGAAATCACACGAGGATTCGGAATGATCGTAATTGTTGCGCGAGAAATCGACAGATATAGCACCGCAAGCAACAGGAAAAATGTCATGAAAACGAAGGCGACCGCAATGCGCTGATACACCTTGAGTGATCGAGAAAGTGGCTGAGTTCCGCGATTTTCTTTCACCATACGAAAAAAAGTATATCACGCCTATACCTTCACATTTTCTCGTCCAACCACCTCTCCGACCGCATCAACAACCGCTCGAGAAAGATCAATCGAATATTCCGTTGTGACTTTTCTTGTCTGTTCTTTTGACTCAACAAGAAGAAAAACTGGAGCACGACCGGGATTCGCTCGAAAGATGTCACGGAGTTTACTGATCATGTCGTGCGTTGGATTTTGCGGCACAACAATCGAAAGCCCTTGAGAGGCCCCAACAGGAGCGATCGATATGACTTCTGTTCTCTGTGAACCATAAGATGCAGATTCGGCGCCATTGCTTCCGTCACTCCATGCGCCAGATCTCAGCATGTCAGTCATGGCTGGAATATCTGTTTCTACAAACCCAATCATTCCGTCAACAAGAACGGAATGTTCAACGTTTTCTGATTCTTCTCGTTTTCGCTCTGATACTTTTCCCGTAATAATTACCATGGCATCTGGATTCAACTTTGTTCGAATCTGTGCAAATAACTTTGGGAAAACAACACACTCCACGCTGCCAGACGGATCTTCAAGTCGAACAAACGCCATTGGCTCATTCTTCTTCTTTGTAAAAATCTGCTTCACTAAACTAATCACGCCAGCTACTTTCACCATGGCTCCGTCATCAAACCCAGGAATTGCACTCGCCTTACTGACATAGGGCGAAAAATGGTCATAAAATAATTTTGCTGGATGTGAAGAAACATACAAACCAAGCAATTCTTTTTCCCATGTCATGAGCAAACTCGACGGAATCTGATCAACCTGACGCAACTCAACTTTCTGCTCAACAATTGCAGTTCCAAGACCAAATAACGACGTTTGGTTCCGCGCCTGTTCATATTGAACGTGCTTGTTGTAGAGCACGAGCGTTTCCAAATTCCCTACCAACTGTGACCTGTCACCGAATCGATCAAATCCTCCAGACTTCACCAATGCTTCAAGTGTCTTTTTCGTGAATGCATTCGAATGCACACGTCCAAGAACGTCAGCAAGGTCTGCGAATGCGCCGCCCTTCTTTCGTTCACGAACAATCTCTTCTGCAATTTCGGCACCAACATTCTTAATGGCAGAAAGTCCCCAGCGCACATTATTCGTGTCTTTCACCACCGCAAAGCCTGCGAATGATTCATTCACATCTGGTGCTAAAACATTCAGCCCCATGCGTTGGCATTCTTCAACTTCGATGGTAATACGATCAATATTTCCTGAATCAGAATTCATGAGCGCAGCCATGAATTCCGCTGGATAATGCGCTTTTAAATACGCAGTTCTATACGCAATCATTGCGTAACATGCGGCATGCGACTTATTAAATCCATATGCAGCAAAGTCTTCTAACTTTTGAAATACCACAGTCGCCACGGCCTCTTTCACACCGTTTCTTACCGAGCCTTCAATGAACTTCACTTTCATCTTTGCCATGAGTTCTGCAATCTTTTTTCCCATGGCCTTTCTGAGCGTATCTGCTTCACCACCAGTAAATCCTGCCATGTCTTTTGCAACTTGCATGACTTGCTCTTGATACACAGGGATTCCATACGTTTCACGAAAAGCGTTTTCCATGAGCGGATGTTCATACACCACCTTCTCGCTTCCGTGCTTTCTGCGAATAAAGCTTTCAATAAACTGCATTGGTCCAGGACGATACAAAGAAACCATGGCGATAATATCTTCAAACGCCGTTGGCTTTAGCTCCTTAATGTATCGCTTCATTCCATCAGATTCCAACTGAAACACTCCCGTAGTTTCTCCACGACCAAGAAGGTCGAACGTTTTCACATCATCAAGAGGCGCGTTGTCTAAGTCGACTCTCACCTTGTGCACTGCTTCGATAATTTCCAAGGCGTCTTCAATCACGGTCAAGTTAGACAGCCCAAGAAAGTCCATCTTTACAAGTCCAGCAGCTTCTGCAGAGTTCAACGAATACTGCGTAACAAGCGCCATGTCTTCATGCTGACCACGCTGAAGCGGAACACGAAGAACTAACGGACGGTCACCGATGACGATGCCGCAAGCATGTTGTGAAGCATGACGAGGATTTCCTTCAAGCTTCATAGCAAGGTCAACCACCCGTCGCGCCATTGGGTTTCCGTTATACATTGCGGAAAGATCTGGCGACTCCACGATGGCAATCTTCAGCGGAGTATGTTTACCCTGCACCGGAGGAGGAACAACTTTTGCAATCAAATCAGCCTCTTGAAATGACAGTCCAAGCACACGAGCTGCGTCGCGAATCGCCGCACGCGGCATGAGCGTTCCAAATGTAATGATTCCTGCTACGTGGTCTGCGCCATATTTTCGCGTAATGTACTCAAGAACTTTGCCACGACCACGATCTGCAAAGTCTGTATCAATATCTGGCAATGAAACTCGATCCGGATTCAAAAAGCGCTCAAACAATAATCCGTATCGCAATGGCTCAATATCCGTAATCCGCAATGCAAACGCCACAATCGATCCTGCTGCAGATCCACGTCCTGGCCCCACAAGCACACCATTATTCTTTGCCCAAACAATGTAATCTTGAACAATTAAAAAGTACGACGGAAATCCCATTTTTATAATCACGCCGTATTCATATTCAAATCGCTCCATGACGTTTTCAGGAATCGGGTCTGCGTATCGTTCCTTCAATCCTTCAATGCACAAATCACGCAATACCTCTGCATCAGTCTTCCCTTCTGGCAGAGGGAAAATTGGCAAAAAGTTATTGCCAAGTTCCATCACAAACGAAATTCTGTCTGCAATCTTGCGCGTGTTTTCAAGCGCCTCTGGAATGTCATCACATGCCGCGAAAATCTCCTTTGGGTCGCCAAAAGACAGGTCAATATCTTCTGTAGAAGTACGACGATATTCTTCGAGCGTTCTTCCACGCTGAATACAAAGCTGCGCTTCATACCCTTCACGATCATCAGAATCAAGATAAAAAACGTTTTTTGTTGCAACAAGACGAACATTCATTTTCTTATGGAATGCACGAAACGCATTGTTCACGTCTACCTGTCGCGGCATGTCTGGATGATGAATGACTTCTAAAAAGAAATTCTCAACACCAAAAATATCTTGATACTCACGGATCAAGCTTTCTGCCTTTTCATGTTCGTCACCTAAAAATGCATGCGCAATTTCACCACTCACACTTCCAGAAAGTGCAATGAGTCCTTTTGAATGCGCTCGAAGAAATGCTTTGTCAACACGCGGCTTATAGTAAAAACCTTCAAGGTGCGCAGCAGAAACAATTGCACAGAGATTTCGGTAACCCTCCTCATTCTCTACAAGCAAAACAAGCCGATACGGACGGTCATCAATACGTGGTCGACGGTCTGCCATGCCATGTTGCGCAACATAAATATCTGCACCAATAATTCCCTTCATTTCTGCGTCCTTACACGCCTTGAAAAACTCAACCGCTCCGTAAAGCGCTCCGTTGTCTGTTAATGCAATCGCATTCATGCCGAGCGACTTTGCACGAGCAACCAACGCTTTTGGTTTTGGCAAAGCCTCAAGTAACGAATAATGCGAATGATTGTGAAGATAAACAAAGTCGTTCAGTTCCATGGTGGGTACAGTAACAAACGTGAAGAAAAACACCAATTCTTAGCTGATGTTCGCAAAATTCTTCATAAAAATGTTTATGATATTCTTTTGCTATATGGAATCCAAAGACATTCTTTACATGGTGCTCGCATTTTGCGCATTGTGGTTTACTGCTTTTCTCTGTTTCGCGCTCTATCACGTCGCCACATTCATGAAACGCATGCAAGAACTTTCACATCATGCACGAGAAAAATTTGATGAACTCATGCAAAGCATCAACGTCATCCGCATGAAAATCGAAGGCCACGTTAGCGCAATTACCAACATTGGCGACGGAATCAGAAAAATCATGGAAGTATTAAGAAACCGCGAATAGCGTAGAGAAAAATCTCAGCAGAAAATGCTGAGATTTTTTAAAAGAAGAGCCGCCCACCGAGTATGACCCACGGTGGGCCAGCTCGATGAGCGGCAAGTAGTCACGAATCAGAAGGTGCGAACGAACCGGAGACGGGTCTGCAGTTCCGCCGTCTGACCAGCGGCCTGGGTGATCCCGAAGATCTCTCTGATCTGGGTCTGGCGTTCGACGCACAGCTCGTCGAGGATCTCTTTGTACTTGCCTCCCTTGGCCTCCTTCTTGGCCTTGGGGCGGAGCAGCTCTCGGTCAAAGCAGGCATCGGCGCCATAGACGAGCACCAGAAGTGCGGCGTTGCCGAACTTCTCTGCGGCATAGGCTTGGTCGAAGGCTCGTGCCACAAGCGGTGTGAGATCTGCCTCCGCCCACCGTTCCGTTCCCAAGCCTCGGGATCCTCCTCTGTCCTTGAGATACGCACCGAAGCGATGGCCAAAGACCGTGACGATTTCGTGAGCCGCTATGATCCTGCCGTCAACCATCCGATCCACCAAAGCCTTGGCAAAGGCCTTGGCGCACGGCTTATGCTGGGCCAGATTGGATCCGCAGGCTCGCATCCAGCATTCGATCGAATCGTGGGAGATCCCATCTTCGAACATGTAATGATCGAGGATGTGCGGGAGCGTATTGAGCATAGCAGCCTTCACGCGCTGTTTCCTGACAGGATCGAGCCCTTGCACGGTCTTGGAGACCGCGATGGCACCAGTCCAGATGGGCTGCATATGCACGTTGCGCTCGATGAGAACCGTGAAGTCCTCGGCGAGTTCCTCCGCGTCCAAGCCAAGAGCCAGAAGGTGTTCAGCGATCACGTCCGTCGCGCGGGTGTAGAAGCTGCCTTCGTCCGGCATTCTTCGGGCAGTACGCTCGAGGTCTTGAAGCTCCGGCAGCTCTTTGCCAAGGAACCGTTCGACTGCTCTGGCACTCGCGCTTTCACGGAACGGACCGTATTCAGCGAGAAAGAAAGCTCTGGTGAACCAGATCTCCACACGCCGACGCAAGTCATCTCCTTCCGGAAGGAAGTGACGCGCCGCATTTATGGTCGCATAGAACTCCCACGAACACATGATCCGGTAGGAGGGATCGTGCCATAGGTCGTGACGTGGGTTGAGCTTGAGTGTCGACTCGAAGACGTTCCGCAGAAACTGTTCGGTGAGCTGTTGCTCGTTCCAGCCGAAGAACTCCATGAGGCCACGTAGCGTGAGAGTGCCCTTGCGCTGTCCGATACAGACAGCGATTTTGTCGATGATAGAGAGCTCTGGTTTTTCTCCAGAACGATCCCTGGGTGTTTCTCTGTCGACTCGACAGCCGATGATCACGGGTTCGTCGATGCGAGTGTGATCCTGGAAGTAGAATGTGTGTTCTTCCATCATTTCCCGGAGTGCAGCCAGGAATTCGTTCTTGAAACCATGTCTGACCATGAGTTGCAGACGTTGATCGCCGGCAAACTCGATTGTACGGAGAAGCTCTGCGCGTTCTTCTTGACTGTTCATCTCATTCTCCACGAACGTGCTCCACTCCCTCTCGGGGCGAGCGTGTTCTGTTGGTGGTGGTAACGAACGCCTCGAAGACGTCGTCACCGTGGTCCCTGAGCATTATTGCCAGGAACCGGGCAGCGTTAGCTTGTCGGCGTGGCCAACGAGCTGCGGCAACTCTTTGCACCTTGCTTGGGCTGCTTCCAGTCCTTGCAAGATCGACCAGCTCCACATGACGCAGAGCCGGACCAGCGAGCTTTTTGAGCTCATCCAAGTTCATCGTCTGTGACATGTAAGCCTCCTGTTATCAAAAGATCAACGGACGATGAAAAATACCATAATCCTATATAAAAATCAACTGCTTTCTCAATATTGAGTAATACATCGCTATCATGAAGCTCACAGAGGCGGATTTAGCTTGTTCATCAAAAACAAAACCGTCCACCAGAGTGAGCGGCCCGTATGGCGCTCGTGGTGGGCGGTGAGACTATCCCTTATGAAACTCAATTTTATGACGATAGGCGACTGCAAATTCGTCTTCCTCGGTCGCCCCGAGGACCGTCATGACTTGGTCGAGCAGATCCTTGCGAGTCTGTACACGCAGACTCGTCGCCTCCCACTCCATTACGCAGACGTGGCGGCACGCAACCACGAGGTGACCCGCGACACAGAGATCCGCTTGAGAAATCGGTGTCTCGGCCACTGCGTTGTACTGCATGAAGATGTTTGCCGCGGTAACTCCCCAGTCATCTGTCCAAGCAGCAATGATCACTTCCGTGGTTCCGAAGAAGCGAAGTGGAACTGCTGCCGATAGACTCGAAGCAACGATCTGCTCTGGGGTTTTCTCCTCATACCGCAAGGAACCGAGATCGAGCAACAAAACATGCATGGTAGCTCCTGAAGAAACGCGGTGTTCAAAGCCGCTAGTGATTGATTCGAACAACTAACTATACACAAAAAAACGTACTTTTGTCCATTTTAGATGGATAATTTCGCATTTTTCCAAAAACATTCCAACTAAAAAATGCCTCCCGCAAAAGTTCAAGCTCCGCCTTAACTAGCTCCTGAACTAGCAAAACCCCCAGCATTTTACTGGGGGTTTTACTGACTTTTGAGCGATACGCCTCTAGAACAGTTCCAACATTTTATGAGCGCACGATTCCTCCGACTCGGAGAGCGAGTTCGCGGGTGACTGTCGCAATGAGTGTATCGACTTCTTCTCCGGTAAGCGTTCTGTCTGGCGCCATCATCGTCACAGACAATGTCACGCTCTTCTTTCCTGCAGGAACCTCTGATCCACGATACGTTTCGACAACGTCGCAAGCACGAACAAGTGCGCCGGAACCACATACCACGTCACGAACCTTTTCGAATTCAGAACGTTCGTCTAGAAGCACGGCGATATCACGACGAACGGACGGGAATGTTGGCACTGGACGATATGAATGAGTGAGTTTCATTCTTGGCATAAATGCTTCAACATCAATCTTTGCAAGAAATACTGGCCGATGAATGCCGAATGCTTCCTGAAAATCCGCAGAAACCTGTCCAAGAACGCCAACACGAACACCGTCTGAATGCACAGAAACCGAACGGCCAGGATGCCAATGATTTTCGTCGTCTAATCGTTCAAAGGTAAAGGCAATTCCCGTTCTCGCCGCAATCCACTCCAAAAGTCCTCTGAGCTCCATGAATGTTTTTTCGGCATCAAAGATTCCATACATGCCAGCCAAAAACATTAATCGTTCATCTGGTAAATCCCCTTCACGCGGAATGTATACACGAGACACTTCAAATGTTTTTGCAGAAGGAACAAGTGCCTGATTCCTCTCAATTGCCCGAAGCATGGACGGAGTAAGCGTTGGACGAAGATGCGTCAAATCAGCAGTCAATGGATTCAAAACATTTAATGCATCTTTTGGACTAATTCCATACGACTGAAGATCTGCAACACTTACTAACGAGTTACTGAAACATTCCACAAAGCCACGCTCTGCAAGAACGCGCTTCAGCCATTGCTCCCAAACAAGAGAGGCGTCGTCTACCCCATCTGGCAGGCGCGATGCCGGCAATACTGACGGCATGTTGTGATATCCGTACATGCGAGCGACTTCTTCTGTGAAATCGATTTCTCCTTCAATGTCTTCTTCGCGCCAATATGGAACAGTGGCATTGAATACCTTCCCAGATTTCTCAAGAGAAAAACCAAGATCTGTAAGAGTCTTCTTCATTTGAGCATCTGAAATATCAATGCCAATGTGAGAACGAATCTTTTCAAAGTCTACTGAAAAAATCTTTGGCTCATACGGCGCAACTCGCTCGTCAATAACTTCACCAACAACAACACCGCCACAAATCTCTTTTATGAGTTCAATTGCACGAGCCAATGCAATTGCAGGCATTTCTACAGAAAGTCCTTTTTCAAAAAGCGTCTGTGCGTCACTTGAAAGATCTAACGCTCGACCAGTACGACGAATGCTCTGCGCATCAAAAGTCGACGCAACAAGAACCAGAGAAGTGGTTTCTTTTTTAATCCCAGAATTTTCGCCACCCATAATTCCGGCAATATCAAGCGGCCTTACTGCGTCGGCAATAACTAAATGACCATCTAGAGAATACGTTTTTCCATTCAATGCAAAAATTTCTTCGCCAGAAGTCCCACGACGAACATGCAACTCGTCACCTTCTATCGCATTCAAATCAAATGAGTGCAAAGGCTGACCGTATTCCAACATGACGTAATTCGTAATGTCCACAATCGCGTTAATTGGACGCAATCCATTCAAAACAAGCCGCTTTTGTATCCACCATGGCGACGATCCGATTACGACGTCAGACATAACGGCCGCCATTTGGCGACGACATCCTTTCTTGTCGTCAATAATGACGCTAATTGGCGAAACCCCTTCTCCTCGCAATAATTCTGTTGGTTCCCAAGAAAACTTTGCATTCACCGCAGCGCCAGCTTCGCGAGCAAGGCCCACAATTCCCTTTGCGTCCGGTCGATTCGTTGTAATCTCAACGTCGAAGACTACGTCATCCAATCCAAGTGCGTCAGCGAGTGGGGTTCCTGCAGGAGCATCTGTAATGGAACCAAGGCTCCAAATACTTCGCTCCCCCACCTGTAACGCATCAAAACCAATCTCCGCTGGCCCGCACAACATGCCCGCACTTTCTACGTCGCGAATTGTGCTGAGATTAATTTCACGTCGCTCACCATTCCCGCTAAAAACTTTCGCACCAGGCAAAGCAACCGCAACTCGCATTCCCTCGACAAGATTTGTTCCACCACAAACAATAGTCACTTCTTTTTTTCCAATGTTTACAGTCACAACATGAAGACGATCTGCATTTGGATGCTGAGCAATGGTCAGAAGATCTCCGACAACAATATTCGCGCAGCGCGCACCAATGTCGTCAATACTTTCCACACTCATCGAGCGCAATGAAAACTCCTTCGCAAACTCTTCTGGAGAGAGATTTGTTTTTATGTACTCCTTCAGCCAGTGATATGAGGCGAGAATATTCATACTAGAATTGCGTCAAAAATCGCAGATCGTTCTTATAAAGCGTGCGAATGTCGTCAATGTTAATTCCTGAACGCATCATCATGGTGCGCTCAAGTCCCCATCCAAACGCAAAACCTGAATACTTTTCTGGATCTAAGCCTCCGGCCTTCAGCACGTGCGGATGAACCATTCCCGCACCACCAAGCTCGAGCCATCCCTCTTTGCATAACTTACATTTCACGTCGTTTACCTTGCCGGTTCCGTTACAGACACTGCACGAAACATCGAGCTCAAAACTTGGCTCAGTAAATCGAAAGTGATATGGGCGTAATCGCGTTGCACGATCTGGCCCAAAATATCGTTTTACAAAATAATCAAAAACACCCTTAAGCTCAGTAACCGTCACCTTCTCATCAATCATGAGCCCTTCAAATTGATGAAACATAGAAAGATGCCGTGCACTTGATTGACGGCGATAACACTTTCCAATCGAAATCATTCGAATAGGAAGCTTGCCTTTTTGCATTTCACGCACCTGACCGTTGCTCGTATGTGGCGTGAGAACCACCTTCCCAAGGTCGCCAGTCATGACTGAATCTCCGTCTGCAACAAAGAACGTCTCCCAATCATCTCGAGCAGGATGTTCCTTTGGCATGTTTAATGACTCAAAAGCGTAATAGTCCCAATCCACTTCTGGATGGTGAACGCGCACAAAACCAAGATGAGAAAAGATGCAGGAAATTTCTTCAATTCCCTGCGTTGTAAGGTGAAGATGGCCAATTGCTGACGTTGAACCTGGCAATGTAACGTCAATCCACTCCTTCCCATAACGTTCAGATTTCGCTGCATCTGCCACCCGTGACTGTGCCGCATCAAACGCGCCCTCTAACATTCGTTTTACGTCATTCGCATGCTTTCCCATCTCCCGTCGTTCATCGTCAGACAAGCCTGCAAGATCTTTCATCGCTTCAGCCATCCGGCCTTTTCTGCCAATGAAATCAATGCGAACAGCCTCAAGATCTTCTGCAGTTTTTACTGCAGAAAATGCCTGCAATGCATCGGCCTGTAATTGCTGAAATACATCAGTCATACACCTAGAAAAAATGAACAATATCCTTCACCGTAACAATAATGACAATGAGAAGCAAGAATGCAAACCCAACGGCATGAACCCCTTGCTCGAACACTACACTGGCCTTTTTTCGACGAATTGCTTCATAAAAGAGGAAAACCAATCTTCCTCCGTCTAACGCAGGGAACGGCAGAATGTTAATCACCGCAAGGTTAATCGAAAGCATTGCCGCGAATTGAACAAGATGAAATGCGCCGAGTGACGCTACTTGCCCAGTCAAAACAGCAATCCCTACTGGACCAGATAAATTCGCAGAAACATCTTGCTGAAGGAAAAGCCCCTTTATCATGTTTCCAAATGCAGACAATACTTCCCAAGTTGACGATGCGGTAACTTCAAAACCCTTCCCAGGGGCGCTGTACCACGGATATCGAACAAATCCCGTTTCAACAATGGCAACACCAACGCCGTCACGACCAAGCTCTGCAACATACATCGGCGCTACCGAAAGCGTCTGCGTCTCACCATTTCGAGAAACCATGATCGAGAGTGGAGTTGAATCGGTGTGTGGAATCAATGCACCTCGAGCTTCGATTCCTGATTCATAGCCAACTCCGTCGATAGTGAGCAATCGATCACCGATTTTTGCTCCGGCGACATCTGCGGCAGAACCAGGAAGAATCTCAACGATGCTGATCATCCTGTCTGAAACGACTGCTCCAGATTCCACTCCATCTTCAACAATCGTTGGAAGGCCAAAAACGAAACCGACAGTAAAAAGCACCCACGCAAGAACAAGGTTCATGACGACTCCGGCAATAACCACTACAAAACGCTTAAACCACTTTTGACTAGCAAAGCTGTCTGGTGCATGTGCGTCTCCATCCGACTCCCCCTTGATCTTCACAAAACCGCCCAGTGGAATCGCATTCACACTCCACAGTGTCCCCTTCTTACTCTTCCACCCAAAAATTCTTGGAGGAAATCCAATGCCAAACTCGTCAACCGTCATGCCTGAACGTCGTGCTGCAAAGAAATGCCCCCATTCATGCACTAAAACTAACACGGAAAGTAATGCAAGAAACAAAAGGATGGTCCAAAACATAGTGCGCACAGTGTAGCGAAAAAGAACGTATCCGACTACCGTCAAAATAAAAGGAAAACCCGATCGCCACGCAATGTGAGCGACCGGGCAGTGGGAACGAAGCAGACATTCCGACCCTGCGACACAGGATCGGACTTACTAGTCACCTGGATGGAATTGCTGCCAACTCGAGCATTTCATGCCCAAACGTCGGCAACTCATCCTTCTTTTACCTCCACCAGTAAGGCTTGTCATCGTTGGTGCACCTGTTGGGAAGTGAGCGTGATAACGCCGAACCTGACGTCAGAATCCGGGACGAATCCCAGACGACGGAACACGGAGGAAATCATGCTGCGACCTCGCGAACGCCGCGTTACGACCGGGATGTTGTATCCCGATAACTAGCGGCGAAAGGAATTCAAACATAAAAAAAATAGACCGTCAATTTTAAAACGAACATGGTCAAAATCATACTGACAGTAACATGCTTAAAAAGCGAAGACCCGGCCACCGTCTCCGTAACGCCGTAGCGTTGGGACAGTGGACCGGGTCAGAAAACCCATCGTGAGGGAGTGCCGTGGCACTTCGTTGAAAGGACAGTGTTGTGCCGAACAGGTCCCGAAGAACCTGACGGGTGCACAGCTGCCCAGAGAGACATGAGCGACGTCGCTGGGCGACGAGGCAAGACCTTCGTAGGACGGAACTTCGACGGACACTCACCTCAAGATCGACCGGACACACTGTCGCGCTCGGACAAGGCCCAAGCGAGGCAGCCGGCCTCGCATCATCCTTTTGAGCTCCTTCACTCTGGATACGGAGCTCTGTGTATTTTTCGCCATCACTACTTCCCGTTCCGGCCGTTCTTGGTCAATCGATTGGCGTCGTCGGTGAAGCGTTCAGAACAGGTCGGGTTCAGGGTGCCGAGGCAGTACGCAGCGGTGCGAACGGACATTCGGCCGGGAGGGCCGATGCTGGGGAAGTTCATGAGGATCTCCTGTGTTGGCTGGCCTGATCAAGGAAGCAAATGGCCGAGGGCGGCCAGATGCTGGGAATGGCCCAAAATTGGGCGACGGTGCTGCGGAAACACGCAAACGCGCAAGGCGTTTCGTGGTGCGATGCATCGAGCGAGGGGTTTGACCCTCAAGAAAAAGCTCCGAAGAGCAAGTTCTTAGCCGAACTACAAGTGCAACGCAAAGTGGATTACATCACGCCTCATTTCTTCGTGTCAAATCTTTATCAACTCTACAAAAAATTACACAATATTTTTCACAGCACTGATAAATTGTTCGCCGCGTTCAACAAAATTCTTGAATTGCCCAAAACTTGGTGATGCCGGCGAAAGGAGACAAACTGAATCTTTTTCACAATGTTCAAGAACGTCTCTAACAATCTCTGGAAATGTGCTGATCATAATCGGAATACCGCCAGCAGAACGAACTGCTTCTGCGAAACGATCAGCATTCTTCAACAGATAAACTCGAACCCCAAGATCGACAATACGCTGTGCAATTTCTGAAAAGTCATAGCCACGGTCATGGCCGCCGACGATAATGGCACAAAGACGATCTTGAAAAACATCGATCGCTGCAAGTGCAGCTGCTGGAGTGGTACAAAATGAATCGTTAATAAATTGGATGCCATTGATTGTCCCAACATCTTGCAATCGATGCGGCAATGACTTGAATGACGCAAAAGCACGATCAACAACCGCACGATTGATGCCTAAATAATCGGCAACCGCCAAAACTCCTGCAGCATTTTCACGGTTATGCTCACCAAGAAGCGTAATCGAATCCAAAGATCGATCGCTTCGATCAACAAACTGAATCGCTTTCGACTTCACGCGCTTCGCAAGATCGACGAGCTGAGGAAAATGTTCGTTATACACGAAAACGTCATTCGATGTTTGTACATCTGCAATCCGCATTTTTGCCGCGTGATAACTCGCAACATCGCCGTGATAATCCATGTGCTCTTCATACAGATTCAACATGACTGCGATATTCGGAGCGATTACTAAATCAGAAAGCTGATAGCTCGACATTTCAAGAACGAAAATCGTATCCGCAGGTTCGTCAATATGTGTAATCGCTGGTTCTCCGATATTTCCAGCAAGCACAACTCGCCTCCCCGCCTCTTTAAGAACATGCGCGAGCAATGACGCCGTCGTACTCTTACCTTTTGTGCCAGTCACTCCGATGATGAAGCCAGACTTCTTGTCGACCCCCTCCAACTCCCCTTTGTTCAGGGGGAAGGTTCGCAACTGACGCTCAGCCATGAAAAGATTCGTCGACGATGTGAAGTGCGCTCCAGCATTCTGCATCTCCTCAACATATGCTCGATGCCATGGGACTCCTGGAGACTTAATCACGATTGCTTCAGACGTAACCACAGCGATCGCATCAGCAAGCTCATGAAACTCAGGGACATCGATTTTCTTCTCATCAGTCACAAGAATTCTCGCAGTTGGAACATGCGACTTTATAACGTCATACGTTGCCCTGCCCTCTTTTCCAAAGCCAAGAATGATCACGAGTTTTCCAGATAAATCAACGAGACGCATAGACAATTTTTGCATATTCTTCTGGCATTGAATGCTTCCGCGATAACGTAAGCGCCCCATCGATTAGGGCATCAATATCTTTTCGAACACTCATTACTTCGGAAACAAACCACTGCATAATTGGCGAATCATCATATTCGCCGCGGCCTTCAATAAGTGCAAACGCGGCAATAACTTCCTCAAACTCCCCCACGCACTCAAACGGCTTCATAGCACCATAGCCAGTCAAATCTTTGTACATTTCAAGAAGATCGGTTCGCATGAGCAAGTCTTCACCAAACATTTCCACCATGCGCCGGCGCGGAATAAACGCAGCGAGCATGACGAATACGAATGCACATTTTGGACATTTTCCACACCAACGCGTTACTGACGGCACTCCGCCTTGTTTGAAGTTCTTATTACAACTAGAAAAAACTCCAAAATATTTTCCATTTGCGGCAAATCGACGAGAGATGTCCAATTCAGACATTGGACGAAGCAAACTGAATACTCGAATTTCAGATGTAATAAATGACGAAATATACGACTGCAAATCTTGCTCAGCTTCAAAGCTCTTGCTGTATTGATGATTGATCACTACACCTTCAAATTCTGTATTCCCAGTGCTCGCACTCCGTTCATTTGCAAAAATAACATCACGCTTACCATGAAGCAGAGCAACGATCATCGACGCGATCCCGACATACGCAGTAATTGGCACATGACCATTCCAGGCCCCAGCCTTATTCAGTTCAACGAGCTTCGGGTCGATAGTGCGTGAAATCGACATGAGTGATTTTCCAACTTCTGCAGAGACTTCACGAATCCGTGAGTGATTCCCGAACATGACAAGATCGAAAGGAATTTCTGCAGCTCGAAGCATCTCAACCGCAACCAACGAATCCTTTCCTCCTCCGATCGGAAGAAGCGCGCCGGCAAGATCGTGGGCGCGCTCATTAGGCCCAAGAGATCCTGAAGTAACCAAACCAACCGGAAACTGAATATACTCACGAAAATCTAACTCGTTTCGATAGAAAAATTCTCCCAACCCAAGCGTATATAACGTATTCCAAAACTCCGCCTGCTCATGAGACAAATCTCCAGATTCAACAATAATCTCTGGTGGTAGCTTCGCTTTGTAATAACTCACGCCAGCAACAAGATGCAGAGCAAATAAAGCTCGATCAAGTACGTCGTCTATTCCATCAGGAATTCCTGTCGAAGGAATCGGCAACACTAATCGCTCAATAAACTCATCGTCATCTATTGCGTACGTCAGTTTCACTTCACCAGTCACCCGATCAAAAGCATATGAACGAAATATGAATTGTTTTGCAGAAGTAAGAATAGGATTCATAAAAATTACGCGCCCATTTCTTTAAGCCACTGCAATAAAACAACCTTCGTTTCACTTGGATTCGCAATAGCAACGGTGTCGACTCCAGTTCGAATCACTGCATGATCATTCCCGCCTTCATACAGCGCATCACCAACAAAAATCATTTCTGGAATAGAAACTCCAATAAATTCTTCCATCTTCTTTAGACCGTACGCCTTATCTATTCCCTTATGATTCACATCAATAGAGCTATAACCAGGAATCTTAATCTCAAACTCTGGCAAGTATTTCTGAAGAGCTTTTACCATCTCTACTCTTCGATCCTGCGCGCTGCCCCTCCACGCCTTTTTTACTTCAAGCGGTGCCCGCTGACCACATGCAGAAAAAGTTACCTGCGAACCGCGGTCTTCTATGACTTCGCCGTATAACGTTACTGGATGCTCGTAACCAATGTCCCCAAATACTCTTTCAAATGATTCCATGATTTTTCGTCGTTCCTCAATGGTCATCTCATCTGCATACACCTGCTCCCATTTATCTGAATAGCGATAAAAACGAGTCCCCATTGTGGGAAAGAAAAAAAGGTTTTGCAACTGCGCCGACGAACATTGCAACGCCGGCAACTGACGTTCAAATTGCTGAAAAGCACCACCAGAAATGATCGCAATTTTCATTCGCAAAAGAAGTCTGCTGAAAATTTCTGCCATTTCTTGGTCCATTGGCGACTTACTCTCCGTCACAGTCCCATCAAGATCAAAAACGATAAGTTTCTTTCCGGCAATAGATGGAATGTTCATAATTTGGCTTATCTTAGCAACGAGTGCTATTTTACCGCTTTACGGGGTCATGTAAAATACATAGCATAAAGAAAAGTCATAATTTATACGTTTATGGAATCTATGCCATTCATTATTATCGGTGTCCTGGTACTTGGTGGACTTTGGCTCGTTGTCGTGTTTAACGGTCTGGTAACAAGTAAAAATCGAGTTGAGGAAGCTTGGTCAGACATTGAAGTTCAGCTCAAGCGTCGATACGACCTTATTCCAAACCTCGTGAATGTGGTAAAGGGATACGCCAAACATGAAAGCTCAGTATTCGAGAATGTCACCAAGGCACGATCTGCCGCAATGAACGCTGGAAATCCAGCAGAACATGCTAAAGCAGAAAACATGCTCACCGACACTCTAAAATCATTGTTCGCTGTTGCAGAAAGCTATCCAGACTTGAAAGCATCAGAAAACTTCGGTCATTTACAGCGTGAGCTTGTAGACGCAGAAGACAAAATTCAGGCGTCCCGTCGTTTTTACAATGGAAACGTTCGAGACTTCAACACAAAGTTACAAGTTTTCCCAACAAATATGGTTGGCAATATGCTCGGGTTTAAGAAGTATGACTTTTACGATGCACCAGAAGTCGCAAATGAAACTCCAGTCGTAACGTTCTAACCCTCAAACATGTACAACGACATTACACAAAACAAACACCGAACTTGGATTCTCATCACGCTCATGAGCAGCATTGTGATTGGGCTTTCTTGGTTTATTGGCGCCATAAACGGCGTAGAGACTGGACCGAGCATCATTATGGGAACCATGTTCGCTAGCGTTTACAGCCTTATCAGCTACTACGCATCATCGTCGATTGCTCTTGCTGTCTCTGGCGCAAAAGCAATTCAAAAGTCACAGGCTCCAGAGCTTTACAACATTGTTGAAAATCTCTGTATCGCGAACGGACAACCAACCCCAGCCATCTACATTATTCAAGATGCAAGTCCAAATGCACTCGCAACAGGACGAGATCCAGAACATGCCTCAATCGCCTTCACTACTGGCCTGCTCAACATTCTCACTCACGAAGAAATCGAAGGCGTCGCAGCACACGAATTGTCGCACGTGAAAAACTACGACATTCGCGTAATGACCGTCGTTGTTGTTCTTGTTGGTCTTATCTCACTCATCGCTGATCTTCTCATATACTCACGATTCAAAAGTGGCGATAAAGACAGCGGAAACGCCGGAATCATCCTCTTCTTTATTGGAATCGTTCTTGCAGTTCTCTCCCCTCTTTTTGCACAAATCATTCAACTCGCAATCTCAAGAAGTCGTGAATATCTTGCAGATGCATCAGGCGCGCTTCTTACCCGATATCCAGAAGGCCTCGCTCGAGCACTAGAAAAAATCGGGACCGTTGAACAGCCAATACAAAAAGCAAATCACGCTACTGCTCACCTGTATATTTCAAATCCATTCGGAAACAAAGCCACCCAATCATTCTTCTCAAAACTCTTTTCAACGCACCCGCCAATTACTGATCGCGTTGCGCGCCTCAGATCCATGGGCCGTTAATCTATGAATGAGCTCCTCGAATCCTTTACAAGCCATTTAAAAACCGTCCTCACTAGGGCGCTTTGTTTGGCAGTTGAAGAAGGCGGAAACACCATCGCGCCAACACATTTGCTTTGGGCGCTTGGTACTGAGGAAGGATCGCTAGGCGCAGAAATTCTTCATAAAGGCGGCGCAACAACTGCAAGCTTGCAACGACTAACCACAATAGAAGACAAGGAGCTTTCAGAAGATGCCATAACACATGCAACGGCAGTAACTCCGCAGCTTTCTGAAGAATCAAAAACCATGATCGAAAAGGCGGTGCATGCTGCAGGAATGCACGGACACCGATACGTAGGCACAGAACACCTCCTTCACGGCATCATCGAAGCAAAAACTCCTGAAATTGCGACCTTTCTACAGGCCGAAAATGTAAGCGAAAAAACCATTCAAGACAATCTTGCGACCATTTTCAAAACCACTGCAAATTTTCCCGAATCTCTTCAAAACATTGGGCATCCAAAACAATCAGAAGAAACACAGAAGCCATGCGAAGAATGCGGGCAGATTCATGATGACGATCATGATGAAAAATCAACGGCGCTTGAATACTTCACCACTGAACTTACTGCAAAAAACATTGCAGACTCTATCGATCCAGTCATTGGACGTGATGATGAGATCGAGCGAGTCATTGCAATCCTTGCACGACGAACAAAAAATAATCCTTTGCTCATTGGCGACCCAGGTGTTGGGAAAACTGCTATCGCAGAAGGCCTAGCCAAGCGCATTCTTTCTGGAAACGTGCCAGACGCTGTTGTACGAATGCATGTTCATCGTCTCAACATGGCCTCAATGGTTGCAGGAACAATGTATAGAGGAGACTTCGAAGCAAGAATTACACAATTGCTAGAAGAACTCACCGATCGAAAAGATGTCGTTCTATTCATCGATGAAATTCACACGATCATCGGCGCTGGCGCAGCGAGTGGATCACTTGATGCTGCGAATATGCTTAAACCAGCACTCGCACGTGGAGAGCTGCGATGCATCGGCGCAACAACACATCAAGAATATAAAAAACATATTGCTACCGACGCTGCACTTGAGCGTCGATTTGCCACAGTAACAATCCAGGAACCAAGCTCAGAAGAAACACGCACAGTCCTAGAAGGTATTGCGCGGCGATACGAGGTTCATCACGGTGTCACATATAGCGCCGATATTCTGGACACAATTATTCGAATCGCGGATCGGTTCATGCCGAACAAACAATTTCCAGACAAAGCAATAGATTTGCTTGATGAAGCTGGAGCTTATGCAAGTACACACAGGAAACCAACTGATAAGCATGCAGTTCAGCTTCGGCAGCTTCAAAATGAACTTGCCGAAATTCATAAAAATAAATGTGATGCAATTGCAAAAGAAAAGTTTCCACTTGCGTCAGACATGAAGACACGAGAAGAGACGCTTCGCAAACACATCGAAAAGCTCACCGCGCTTCCAACAACACACCGCATTGTAGCCGTCACTGATGTCATGGTCCGCGCAGTAGCTTCAAAAATGACAGGGGTTCCACTCGCAAAACTCACTTCAAATGATCACACCGCACTTCGCACACTTGCAGATCGACTCAAAACTCATGTTATTGCACAAGACAATGCAGTCGATCATGTCGCAAATGCTATGCGCCGTGCAAAGCTTGGATTCGCATTACCAAACAGACCGCTTGCGTCCTTTCTCTTTGCTGGACCTTCTGGAGTTGGAAAAACTGCGCTCGCAAAAGCACTCGCAATCGAAATGTTTGGAGATATAAAGTCACTTATTCGTTTTGACATGAGTGAATTTGCAGAAGGCTTCAGTACAAGCAAACTTATTGGAGCTCCAGCTGGCTATGTTGGCTATCGCGAAAGCGCAAAACTTACAGATGCGCTCAAAGAGCGCCCACACTGCGTCATACTTTTTGACGAACTTGAAAAAGCACATCGTGATGTTCAGTCACTCCTCCTACAAATTCTTGATGAAGGATGTATTACCGACGCTACTGGAACCAAGGTGAATTTTCAAAATGCGATCGTGATCATGACCACGAACATCGGACGAGATAGATTCAATAAAGTGTCCTTAGGATTCGGCACCACGCAAGGCAAAAACACAACATTCTCAGAGGAGTTCAGAGGAGTTCTTGAGGAACACTTTCGCCCAGAGCTCATAAATCGCATTGGTCACGTCTGCCTTTTCAAGCCGTTGAAACATGAAGACATTGTAACCATTACAAAAATGGGCATCACGGATCTTCTTTCACGGTTAGAACGCGCAAAGCTTTCTGTTGCATTTCCAAAAAAACTTGCAGAAGCATTAGCAAAAGAAGTCAAACCACTTCATGGCGCAAGAGATGTTCAACGAGTCATCGAGGAGAAGCTTGAACATGAAATCGCGAAAGCTGTTCTCAAAACAAAACGGCCAAAAACATCACTTCGCGTATCGCTCAACGTCGACGGTTCATTCCAGATCCAATAACCCAAAAAATCCTCGTATTTCTCACGGGGATTTTTTAATACGCGTGCTATAATTTGGCGTATATGGCGACTGGAGGAACGGCTCAACAACCAAAAATCTCCCAAGATTCAGGCGCAACTTTGCGCATGGATTACATGTCGTCGCTTCGGTCGCGCATTGGAAAAAAAGGGCGAGTCGCGATACTTGGACTCTCCATGATGCAGGCGAGTCCGATGATGCCAGAAGATAAAAACGAGGGCGCAACGCAACGAGATCCTGTTGCAGAACTCCAAGCAGGTCGTCACACCGCACGACGCTACGCAAATCCCGGTGCAAGCGCACCGCTTTTACAGATGGCAACAGAGTCACTTCGTAACGAAGGCGACGAACACGATCAAGAAGCTGCTAATGACATTGAGGAATCTGTAGACGACATTACAGAAGAAGCGGCACAAACCGAAGACACATTACTAACTGCACGAGCAAAATCCGAATTAAAAAGTAAAGCAAATAAAGTCTTTGAGGACATTAAAGAAAAAGGAATGAAGGAATTTCAGAAAACCATGGCAAAAGCAAAAACAGAAGGAGCTGCAAAATTTGCTTCCGCAGCAGACGACGGAGAATTTTTTGAAATTCCAGATACTCTCGGTACCGGCGCCTCTGTTCTACATGCAGGACTGAGTATTTTTCAGGATTCCATGAACAAGGAAACAAAAGAAATGTTTACAAAGCTTGGGTTTCCAATGCTCAAAATGGACAACGCACTCGACCTTGCCATTATTACTGGAACAAACATGCAGATACTTAAATGGTCTGCAATTGTAGTGGTGATTATTCCTTTTTGTGTTGTGTTTATTGTTATGACTATCGGTACAATGTGCAAAGTAAGCATTGTATGCAATGCAGGCACCGGTGCCATATCTGCAATCACGAACCTCATTTCTCTTTAATCTCTATGTCTGAACGCACAACATTCATGCTCAAAATCGCCGGGTTTGCAACGGCCTGTATCCTTCTTGCACTTGCAATCTATTTTACGTTCTTCAGGCAACCAACAGTAACCATTCAGGAAGAAATCGACACAACAGCTGGAAGTGGATCTCTCCCGAGTTCTGGCTCTGGAACTACTGGAGGAGTCACTCAAGAAGGAATCGACGGAGGCGATGACGGAGTCATAAGTCTGGTGCCGTCCAAAGTCGCAAAAGGTGGAACAACATTCACAACACTGCTCACGAACACGGGCGTAGAAAGTCCAACCGTTACCGCGGACGGCAATATTGCATATTACAATCCAGCAGATGGAAAGTTCTATACCATCGATCCAAACGGCAACGCCATTGCGCTCTCGCAACAAACATTTCCAAAAGCTGAAACGGTCACTTTTAGTAATGGAGCTGGTGCTGCAGTCATTGAATACCCAGACGGAAGCAATATTGTTTACGATTTCAATACCGCGCAGCAAGTCACACTTCCATCACACTGGGAAGGTTTTTCCTTTTCGGAAACAGGAGAAGATATTGCCGCAAAAAGTATTGGTGCAGACGAATCAAATCGAGCGCTTGTCATAACGAGCGCCGATGGATCATCAACAACAGTTGTTGCAGCACTTGGAAACAATGACGACAAAGTCACACCAAATTGGTCTCCAGATAGTGGCGTTGTTGCGTTCTCGGCTACTGGCGTCAATTCCGGTGGAACATTTGGACGACAGGAAATCTATCTTGTGGGCCAAGATGGAAGCGCAACCGGAGTGCTCTTTGTTGACGGCTCAAATTTCCAGGCCATTTGGGCAACAGACGGAAAACACCTTCTCTATTCTGTAGCCGATCCGAACGACGGATATAAAGCAGCCCTATGGTATGCAGACAGCAATGGAGATAGGAACGGAGACGGAAGGAGAAAAATGGGAATTCAAACACTCGTAAGTAAATGCACATTCTTCTCCACAACAATTGCCTACTGCGCAGTACCTCGTGAAATGCCTGCTGGTGGTGGAAGCAATACATCACTCATCACTTCATACGACGACCTTTACAAACTCGATGTCAGCACTGGCATTGCAAAACTTGTTGCAATCCCAGCCGCAGATACGAACATGTTTTCACTCAACGTTTCAGAAGACGAATCCGTGCTCTACTTTTCAGACAGCGCAGGACGGCTGAACATGATCCGCCTTAAATAAACCTATGAAATATTTCTGGCATTTTGTTATCAGCATCGGCGTACTCGCAATTATCCTATTTTCCTTTTTCGGAGCGTCGCTCTCATTTGGAAATAAAATTCAATACACCGATCAAAATCCCATCACCGAACCTTCTGTTACGTTCATCGATCCTTCACTCGGAAAAACAGATGCGAGAGTGACGCTTATTACTTACGGAGATTACGGATGCGACTCTTGTGCAACTCTCGATGAAGCTCTTGTTACCCTTGCTGCAGATGACTTTCCTAATGATATTCGAATCGTTTGGAAAGACATGCCAAATGTTTCTCAGCACCCAGAAGCACTCAATGCAGCGATTGCTGCCAGATGTGCGGAAGACCAAGGAAAATTCTGGGAATACCACACACTCCTCATGACAAACCACGCACTTCTTAATGCCGAGCTCTACACCGCAATCGCAGAACAACTCGAACTGAAAACAAACGTCTTCGCCTCTTGTCTTAAAGACCAAACCCCTTCCCCGATTATTCAACAAACATACGAAGAAGGGCTAAAGCTCGGCGTCTCTGCAACTCCAACAATCTTTATTAACGGCGTTCGTTACAGCGGCGCGCTTGATATTGGAACACTTAAATCTGTTATTCGACAGGCTTTGGCAGAATAAACGTATGAAGCGCTTTATTCTTCTCTCTCTCCTCCTTCTCTTTTCTGCAGTTCCTGCACAAGTTTTTGCTGCAAAAGACTGTGCTACCAGTACTGACCTAAATAAAGCCTACTGCACCTGCACGAACAGCACAGAATCCTTTCAAATCTCTGGCACTACTTTTAACGCAACAACGTGCAACAGTACGTGTTTTGAACGCGGAGGCTCCTCTTACAAAGTCGAAACGTGTACAAGCCCAGATCCTACAAATCCAATCCTTTCAGAAACCGCCCAAGCAAACGTAGCAGATCCAGCAGCTGTAACGACGAGCGCTGCCGCATCCGCAAAAAAAGCTGCACCAGATTTTCAAGTTCCGATTCTCAATGTCAAAATCCCTGGGATGTCTGCCTTTTCAACTCCAACTTTATCCGCAGACGGAACAACAGTTGAAGTAAATTTCCTTGCGCAATACATCAATGCAATTTATAGCTGGATTCTAGGAGCTGCAGCACTAGTAGCGGTAATCATGATGATGATTGGTGGATTACAGTACGTTCTTGCTCGTGGAAAACCAAAATATATCGACGCTGCAAAAACACGAATCACCAATGCAATCACTGGCATGGTTCTTCTTCTCGCTGCCTACAACATTGCATACTTAATCGATCCAAACATTGTAGATCTCAAAGCGATGACCATTAAAAGTGTTGCTGAAATTAAACTCTCAATGTCTTGCATGGGCGCTGAAGGCAGTGGAACTCCAGGCGTAACTGGTACGTGGGAAAACATCAAAGAGCCACAAAGATCGATCGTGAAGTCGGCAAAAGATAGTGAGACCTGTCCAGCCGAACACATGCTTAGCTCTCCAGTTACCAGCGGAAGACTTCCCAATCAAGGAAATCATCACTGGTTTGACAGAAAGCTCAATGGCGAATGGGAAAAAATAGCCGCACTTGACTGGGCGGTATCATTTGGATCTGAAATTATTGCACCTTTTGATGGCAAAGTGACTTCCTACTATCAACAACCAGCAAAAGACACAAACGCCTGTGGAAATCGGATCTATATGAAAAGTGCAGACGGCAAGGTTACGCTTACAATCTGCCACGTGAAAGATTTTACTGATAAAGATGGAAAATTTAGCTCAACACGCACAGTGACTCGAGGACAAGTCATCGGGCATTCTGGAGGACGTCAATGTCCTGGAATGGAAGTTCCAGAAAATTGGGACTACACCAGTGCCACGGAAGCATTCGTGGGTCCAGAACAAGCAGGGAGCTCTTCAGAAACACCATGTACAGATCCTCAAAAAAAACAGTCATGCTCCTGCCAACAAAATTTCGAATCTGGAAATACGTCTGGTGCACACGTGCATGTAGGATGGAGTGGCCCCGAGCACATGCTCTCCTGCCTTCAGTAATCTCCGTGCACAAGTCAATTGAAGAGAGCAGCTGTATTTGAGACAGTGGATGAAAATATCATCCACTGTTTTATGTTTCTCTGCACCCACTGCGACGCACAATCACTGAAATGGGCGGGACGGTGTATTGAGTGTGGACAATGGGGCACGGTTGTCGATGAGGTACAAGCGCCGAGATCGGCGAATGGGAATGGAAAGAAGAAGTCGAAAAGCGCACCAGCGGCAACGCTCGATCTTGCCAATGCGACGTCGGCAAATCTTACGCGTCAGCTTACTGGAATTTCTGAACTTGATAGGGTGCTTGGTGGCGGACTTGTTCCAGGGTCGGTTACGCTTCTTGCTGGTGAACCTGGAATTGGAAAGTCAACGCTTGTTGCACAGCTCGCTGCAGGATTTCGGGCAAATGATAAAAAGGCGTATTACGCTTCTGGTGAAGAATCAGAAGGGCAAGTCCGACTTCGTTTTGAGCGACTGTGCTTAGACCCAAAGTCGGTTATCTTTTCGAATGCTACAGAAACAGGATCGATTATTGCTGCTGCAGAAAAGATAAAGCCGAGCATTGTTATTGTTGATTCAATTCAAACCATGATGACAGACGGCGCAGACTCTTTTCCTGGCACACCAACTGCGGTTCGCGCCGCAACTGCAGAGCTCATCGGCTACGCAAAAGCATCGAATGTGCCCGTACTCATCATCGGCCAAGTCACAAAAGATGGGGTCGTTGCTGGTCCAAAGACTCTTGAGCACCTTGTCGACACTGTCCTTACTCTTGAAGGCGACACTGCCGGAGCGTATCGACTGCTTCGTGCAAGCAAACATCGATTTGGAAGCATTGAAGAGGTTGGCGTGTTTGCAATGAGTGAAAAAGGCATGACACCAGTCGAAAATCCTTCTGCAATGTTTTTACAAGAACGAGTTGTTGCGCCAGGATCTGTAGTCACATGCATCATGGAAGGCAACAGGCCGTTTCTCGTAGAAATCCAAGCGCTCGTGGATAAAAGCTTTTTTCCAAATCCTGTGCGCCGAACGAGTGGATATGACGCCGGACGGCTACAAATGCTCCTTGCCATTTTGAGCAAACGAGCAAACGTTCGTGTGTACGATCAAGATGTTTACGTGAACATCGTCGGCGGCATGAAACTCACCGAACCTTCTGCAGATCTTGCAGTTGCTGCAGCGATTATTTCCGCAATAGAAAATGTTGCATTCTCAAAAGACACACTCATCATTGGCGAGCTTGGACTTGGAGGTGAAGTGCGATCAGTTCCGTTCATCGAACGCAGAAAAAAAGAGGCGGAACGACTGGGATTTGGAACGATCGTTGGCCCTGGATCAATAAAGAATGTGCAGGAGCTGCGGAAATCGTAATCGAATCATAATAGAAAAATCCCGAGCATGAATGCTCGGGATTTTTGTTACTTATGCAATTCTCGCCCAACGTTCCAGTCGGCTCACGCGTCGATCAAGAACATCGATCTGCGGAAGAACACCTGCGTTGATGACATCGATAATGTCATCACGAACCTGATAAAGCTCTCCATGCATCTTCGTGAAGATCTCATCACGAAGCTGAAAAATTTCACTGTGCATCTTTTCAAAGATCTCATCACGAAACCCGACAAACTTATTATCAACGATCTCAAGAATCTCCTCACGAAATATGCCAAACTTCTGATCTAGTTTCTGGTCCAATTTCTGGTCCAGCTTCTGCTCGAGCTTTTGCTCAAGTTTCTGCTCGAGACGTTGCTCTATGCGCACATCCTGCTCTGCAAACATGTCTTGTAACACCTGAATATCTTTGGCATCAAGCATATATTTTGATGCTATGCGAACCACCGCCGTCTCCCCTCACGTGCGTGTCGCTGGAATGAATCCGTAACCGTGGAGATGGTTCGAATGTAACATGAAAAGTTTTTATGAGCCAACAGCATTTTTACTCCGTAAAAAGCATCTATTCGAAGTGCACCGCGTCAACATATTCTACTAAGCGAGCACGAAGATCTGGGTATGCCAGAAGATCTGGACTCTCATCAAGAAGCTCCTTCGCGAAATCTTTTGCAAAGCCCATAAGATCAATATCACCCATAGTGCCGAGCTTGAACTGGTCAAAACCGGACTGTTCTGTTCCGAAAATATTTCCCGCACCTCTCAGTTGCAAATCTTTTTCCGCAAGGTCAAAACCGTCTTGACTGTCAACGACCGCCTGCAATCGCATTCGTGCGATCTCCCCCAAAATTCCAGTCGGATGCAAGAAACAATGGCTTTGATATGCGCCACGTCCAACACGACCGCGAAGCTGGTGAAGCTGTGCCAAACCAAAACGCTCTGCACCTTCCACATACATCACGCTCGCATTCTGCACATCCACGCCAACCTCGACTACAGTGGTAGAAATAAGCATATCTGCTTCCCCACCGGCGAATGCGCGCATGACGTCATCCTTTTCTTTGGTCTTCATTCTCCCGTGCAACATGAGCACGCGATAATCTTTAAACGGACCGGTTACGAATTCTTTATGAACATCATGAACCGAATTTGCTCCTAACGCGTCAGACTCTTCAATTAAAGGACAAACAACGAAAATCTGACGCCCCTGATCCATCTGCTCACGCATGGCTGCATAAATCGGCGTCTCTTTGCCAGGCTCTACGATTGTGGTGTGAATCGGTTTTCGACCAGCTGGATACTCATCTAAAATCGAACGATCAAGGTCGCCATACAACACGAGCGCTAATGATCGCGGAATCGGCGTAGCGGTCATCGAGAGAAGATGCGGAACACCGTCTTGTTCGTCACGCTTATCCTTTAGTGCCTGACGCTGTCGCACGCCAAAGCGATGTTGCTCATCAACAACAATGAGACCAAGACGATCGAATAAAACATCCTGAGTTAACAGAGCATGTGTTCCAACGACAAGTTGTGCTGCACCATTTCGAAGTGCCGAAAGAAGCTGCGCCTTAGTAACTTCCTTTCCGCCGACACGTCGCTTTGTTCGCGTATAAAGCGCAATAGTCAATCTGTCACCGAAAAGCTTCTGCAATGTTTGCGCGTGCTGTTCTGCAAGAATTTCTGTTGGCGCAAGCATTGCGGTTTGCCAACCGTCTTTTGCTGCATTCAAGGCGACGACCGCGGCGACGACCGTTTTTCCGCTTCCCACGTCACCCTCAAGCAACCGGTTCATTGGCTCTGGACGATTCATGTCTTTAATAATCGCCCAAATCGCCTTCTTCTGCGCACCAGTCAACGTAAACGGCAATTTTTTTACAACATCACGAACAATCTCTTCAAAAAATGGAATCTTTGGCGCCTTTTGCTGCTTAAGTTCACGACGACTTTTTGCGGCAAGAAGCTGATGCAGGAAAAACTCATCAAACTTCAATCGACGAAGCGCAACGTCTTTTGCCTCTTCTGACCGCGGAAAGTGCATTTCCGTAATTGCTTCTGGCAACCCAATCAAATCTACTTCGTTCAAAATACGCCCAGGCATCCAATCCTCGACCTCTTTTACTGTCGAAAGTGCAGCTTCTGCCACCTTTCGTCGAAGCTTTTGAGTAAGCGCGCCAGTCAACCGATAAATCGGAACAATCCGACCAGTATGTTTTGTAACGTCGGCCTTTCCAAGAATCTCATACACCGGGTTCACCAAAGAAAGCCCATATCGATCGTCTACTTTTCCAGCTAATGAAACAACCTGACCAGGCTTAAGAACTCGTTTCAAAAATCCTTGATGAAACCAAACCGCCTTAATCGTTCCAGTGCTGTCTTGCACAAGGGCTTCAGTCACCATCATGCGTAAAGCCTTTTGACTACGACGATTTTCAATTGCCGTAACGGTTCCTTGCACGGTTACTTTTGCGCCCGGCTTTGCGTCAACAATCGGCACAGCATGCGACAAATCGTCATACCGAAAAGGAAAATCAAAAAGCGCATCTTGCAATGAAGCAACGCCAATTCGAACAAAATCTTTTGCCTTTGTTGCGCCAATCCCCGCAATGCTCCCAACAGAATCTTTGAGATGAAATGTCATACGATTCAACGGAGTCTACCAGAATGACGGGAAAAAGCAATGACGAAATGCCAGCCAAGGCTGTACAAAAATCAAGAAAAAGGCTATCCTAGTTCGTCGTCATCCGGCGACCGAGACAGTCTCGTTTCACTTCCGATGGAGCACGCAATGTTCTTTTCTATCCTCCTGGTTTCTCTTCTCTTTCATTCCGCCGATGCAGCAGATAGTCAACTTCAGCCGCAAGTTGCGGTGAGCGCGCAAGGCAGCCACGAACTGAGAAAGGACGTCACCCTTCGCGGCTCCGGCCACGCCTTCTGGGTTCCTCAGGAAGCCGGCACCGATGACGCTGTCATCGGCATGGTCTACGTCGGACCAAAGTTCATGATGAATGATCACTATTCGATCGCGCCCCAGCTCGGTGCCATCGTGAACTGGACCGGCGAAGGCGATGTCATGCCGATCGTCTCCGCGTGGAACTGGATCGATGTCAAGCACTTTCACGCCTTCATCGAGGCTGAAATCTATCCGAACTTCACAACCGGCGACGTCGTCTACTACGGATTCTACGGTCTCGACTACGACCGCCTCCGACTCGTGTGGATTGGCGTGCATCTCGAACAAGTCGGAACGGGCTTGAACGTCGGACCCCACATCGGAATCCCGCTCGGAAATGTGCAGGTTCAGGTGAACTACCACAGAGGCCAGGATGGTTCTGACACCATCCGTCTCGGTTTCAACCTCTAACGCGACCCCGCCCGCAGAACGATCCCGCTCGTTCACGGCGGGGTCTTTTGTTTGAATGAAAACAAACTTGGTTAGCCGCTAACTAAGTTAGTGGTTCGAAAAGACCTACGAATAAAGACGAAAATAAAACCGCTTTATTCGCGACGAATTTCGGCGCACGTCAAGCAAAGTCCGCGAAACGTACTTCTTGGTACGTTGAGGAAGTTTCCGATAATCGGAGTCGAAATAGAAAAACGTGAAGAATTATAAAACGTCGTCATTTGTGACAAGTTTGGTTGAAAAGCCGAACGAAAAACATCGTAATTTTAGGCTAGTTTCGATGACGATTGAAGAAATCTTCCAAGACGTACCAGATGTACGTTGAGGAAGTTTCTGAAAATCGGAGTCGAAAATAGACAAAATTACGATGTTTTTCTGGTGCGCCCGGCACGACTCGAACGTACGACCCTCAGCTCCGCAAGCTGATGCTCTATCCAACTGAGCTACGGGCGCACAAAATGTATCCAAGTTGGTTTACTACAGCGTCGCTGCTGCGACCCTCGCTCGCCGTACAAATGAAGTACGGCTCGCTGCGGGTCTTGCAGCTCCTTGTATTAAACCAACTTAATACATTTTGTACTCTTCACGTTATGATGAAAAATCATCTCTGTACTTGATTCGATATGAAAATCGATCTTGTCGCAGACGAAATCTCAGAGTGAAGGGACTTGTTTCGTTTCTTTTTGCGGATTCTGGCAGGGACCAAAAAAACAAAAAACGTTACAAAATACTCACATTTTATACACGCGACGAAGCACATCTGTCAAACTCTCCCCTTCTCGCTCAAGGTTTTCAAAAATAAAAGGTAAAAGGATCTGTCGCACCTCATTTGGATTCAACTCCTCAAGCGCAACAGAAAGCATTGGCTGAAAAGTCCCATGAAACGATAAATACAAATTGTTCACTGTTGGAGGGTCGTACGACAACGAAAAATCTCGAATATCTTCAAATGCAAAAAACTGATCACCAAAAACAAAGCCCTTTGACGTAATATGAACGGAAACTCGATTAGGTTTCTTGAGATCTTGAATGAGCGTGATGATTGCGAACATGAGAACGATGACTCCGAAAATGAAGTTCGCAGTAAAAACTGCATACAAAATAAGAAATAAACCAACAACAGAAGCGGCGATATACCAACGCTTTGAACGTTCAACAATGGGAAACTCCCAAGATTCCCAACTCATCATGGGTACTCCAGCATCAATAACTTCTTCGTCAGTCTGTTCGACTTCTTGATTTTCATTTTGCGTTGACATGCCACGAGTATACCACCGGCAATAACACCTAAAATTGCCATTCTCCCAAATTTGCGATAATCTATTCGCGCACTTAAACAAGAAAAGAAGAGAACGTTCTCGGTTTCGGCCAGTTTCGACGCGCGACGATAATTGGGTTATCAAGGCGTACCCAAATGTACGCCGTCAACACAATTGAGGAGCAAGTCGAAAATGGACAAACCGAGGACGTTCTCTATGGAGAGGTGGCCGAGTGGTCGAAGGCACCACACTGCTAACGTGGCAGGGGGTAAAACCCCTCGAGAGTTCGAATCTCTCCCTCTCCGCCATCCCCCGTCGCCCGACTTTGTCGGGCTATGGGGGATGATCCCCCGAAGCTCCGAGCACGAACAAAAAACGAAAAATTTAGTTCATAGGGCTTTAAATTTTATGACTCAATTAAACTATCTTTTGGATACCCATCTCTTTGAATCAGAATCTGTCTTTTTAGAAATTAAGGAAAACGGAAAAGGCAAAGCTGTTATTTTAGATGAAACAATTTTTTACCCGCAAGGCGGTGGTCAACCGGCTGATCAGGGGACAATAAGTGATGGTCAAGCAGTTTTTAACGTAAATGATGTCAGGATCGATGAAGAAGGAGTGGTTTGGCATTACGGATATTTTGATGGTTCAGAATTTAAAAAAGGAGCAAAAGTTCGTCTAACGCTTGATGTCGAAAGAAGACTACTAAATTCAAAATTACATTCAGCTGGACATCTTATTGATTGCGCCATTGAAAAAATGGGGCTTTTAGAAAAATTACCGCCAGGAAAGGCCTTTCAATTTCCACCGACACCCTATATTGAATATGACGGCGTCGTGGAGGATCTTTCTGATCGAACCGTTGAAATACAAAAAATTGTAGACGAATTTATTTCTAAAAATATCCCAGTTAAAGCCGAGATAATAACCCCAGAAGATGCTCAAAATCGTGGTATTTATGCTCCTAAAGGTAAACCGGCTCGCATCGTTACCTTTGAAGGATTTTTGGATTCTGGCTGTGGGGGAACACACGTAAGTAATTCGTCCGAAATTGGAAAAATTGAAATTTCAAAAATTAAAATAAAAGATGGAAAAACTAAAATTTATTTTTTGGTTAATTAATGAAGTTTTGTCTATATAAAATAAAACAACTTGTTTCCTAGACTTGACCCACCCGCCTCAAATTTGGCATTGAACAAATCTCTCAAAATTCTCGATAACATATTCACACGATGTACTGAACGTGTACACACCATCACATAAAAGCAACCCACATGGTCGCTTTTATGCTAAAAATAAGTATGTACATATTCAAAACGCTGATAACGAAATCAGGAATTGAGGGATCTGGTGTTTTTGCAGATCAAGACATTCCAAAAGAAAGTATCGTTTGGAAATTCGATCCTGATCATGATCTAACGCTATCTCTTGAAGATTTCGAAAAACTTAGTCCAGGGATAAAGGCGGAAGTTCGTAAGGTCGGATACGCCTCACCAACATCTGGTCGGTGGGTCTATCCACCAAAAAATGACCCAGCTCGCTACACGAATCACTCCGAGACTTCAAACAACCTTTCCGTAGTGCTCGATCCTAACATTTCAAATGAACCATTCTTCACAGCGAATAAAGAAATCGCGAAGGGTACGGAGCTTACCGTAAACTACAAAGAGTTTGACGATTCCATAAAGCATGCGATACCAGACTGGATGCAGCAATAGCGCCCCGACCCACACGCCTTAAAACCGTAAAACCAAAGTCGTTGAAAACCACTTCAAAGATCCTCGCAATCTCGGCACTAAACCCACTAGTCCCGCCATAAAAATACAACCCTGATAGGTTGTATTTTATGGTGTAATAAAGCTCAAAAAAACAAAATTAGTCCAAATGCAAATCTTTTCTATTCCTCCAGAGTCCCGTCATCCCTCACAACATATACAGGCAAACCTTTCGCCAGTCTGTCTAACGTTACATCAAGTTGTCTTTGCGCAGACTTCTGAATACATTGATACAACTCATCGGAATCTACCGATAATCCTTCCGCGAGTACTCTTGAAAGAATCGCCAAAACGTCCACCCATGCTGCTTTATGAAAAACGAACACTTGCACACCGTTAGAACCAGTGCCAGGAAGTGCCACCCCCACTGGAACAATGAATACTGCACTTTCTGAATGAACACCGGTAAGTATTTCTGTCTTCAATCCAAAACGATCTATCTCCAGCCTAAGTTGTAATACATATTTATCAATTCCGTATCTTTCTGGCTCAGCAAGAGCACCGGCGCAATGACCACATCCTGCGCATGGCAAAGAGTCATGAGTATGATCATCCGTGTGATACGTCATGACAGGAAACACAGTGCTTACAGCCTTTTGTACCAAATCAAAATCTGGTAATGGACGTTGTGTTTGTTTGGCCCACGCCTCTACACCAGCAAGAACTGCAAAAAGAAAACCCAACGTTCCCCCAGGAGCTGCATAACGATGGTCAGGTCCAACTACACGTCCATCCACACATCGCCAGCCATCAACATCAATAATTAAAAACCGATTCTCTGGAGCTAAAATCTCACAATTCTCCTGCAGAAAAAGAATGGCATCTTCATAACTCATGCATCTTCGGTCAACTGTATCCATATCGAAAAACTCCTTTAATGAATCTCACGTGTCACTCCTCATCTTTTCCTCACAACCGCCTGCAACGTACTTACCACGAATATGACAATAAGACATAGAACAATTGTTCCTCCAGTTGCAAGATCAAAGGCGTAAGAGACTCCAAGGCCAACGAAAACGCTTAGAATTGACAGAAGAACGGCAATGGCCATCGTCTCCTTAAATCCACGCTGAAATTGCGTTGCTGCAAGAACAGGAATAACCATAAGCGCTCCAATGAGAAGGATTCCAACAACGCGCATAGAAACCGCAACTGTTGCCGCAGTAAGAATCGCAAGGAGCAAACTATCCATAGTAACCGGCAATCCATTCGCTCTGGCAATGTCCTCATCGAATGAAAGAAGAAAGAACTTTGAATATCGGAATGCCACAATACACAAAGTCACTACAACAAGCCCACCAATAATCCACAAATCTTGAACGCTCACCGTTGTAATACTTCCAAAAAGATATGCGAGTATTCCACCATTAAACGCCTTTACTGCACTCATCGCGACAACAGCAAAAGCTAAACTTCCAGAAAGAAAAAGTGCGAGAATAGATTCTCCACTAAATTTTCCAGAAAAACGAAGCCGTTCAATGCCGATCGCAACAATAACTGCAACGATCAACGCAGAGGCTACTGGATTCCATCCAAGAAGAACGCCAATCGCGACACCGGCAAGTGAAGCATGAGAAAGCGTATCTGCAATGAGCGAATATCGACGAACCGTTAAAAATATTCCCAAAACTGGAGCAACAATCGCCACCAAAATACCGCTAACAAGCGCTCGAGTGAGAAAATCGTATGCAAAAAAGTCGGCAAACATACTAGTGTCCATAGTGTTCGGTTCTTACTTTATGCATAACGTCTGTAGGATCTCCATGACAAACAAGATGACGATTTAAGCACAATATTCGCTCAACTTCATTCGCGATAACGTCCGTATCATGAGATACGATCACAATCGAAAGCCCCTTTCGATGAAGCTCACGGAGAAATGAATAAAACTCCTCCTGACTTTCAGGATCTATTGCAGAAGTCGGCTCATCGAGAAATAACACATCTGGCTCGCCTGCCAAAGCTCGAGCAATCATGACCCGTTGGCGTTCGCCTCCAGAAAGCGTTCCTATTCTTTGACGTCGAAGATGAGAGACTCCAGTTGTTTTCATTGCCTTCGCAATCGATCGTTTGCGATGATGATTTGAAACTCGGATAATAATCCCACTCGCAATAATCTCTTCAACTGTTGCGGGAAAAATAACATCGCCAGAGCTTGAACGCTGCGGAACGTAACCAATTTTTGTTTTATCTATTTGCGAAATAATTGAACCATGGGTGGGTTGCGCTAACCCAAGAAGCAATCGTAACAACGTAGTCTTCCCTCCCCCATTTGGACCAATAATTCCAATATATTCACCGCGACGAATCTCGAACGTCAAACCGGAAAGAATATTTTTTTCTCCAATGGAATATGAAACGTGCTCTAAAGAAAACAACGGTTTCGCTAACGACATATCATTGCAGTTGAGAGCTTTTCAAGATTCAACATCATAATGTCAGTATACCCTGTCGATTCCTCAAATCCCGCAGTCAAACTCTCGATTGGATCAAGAACTTCACTCTGAACATTCGTCTCTTGAGCAATTGTTTTTGACAGCGCATCACTAGAAAGTGATTCAAAGAAGACGGTAGTGATGTGATGCGAACGAACAGTGTCCATGATCTGCGCGATGGCCGCAGCAGAAGGCTCCTCTTCGGGATTTATTCCAGAAACGCCGTAAATTGTAAAATCATATCGATCTGCTAAAAAGTTAAATGCCTCATGAGCAGAAACAACTTCTCGAACCTCGCACGAAGAAAGAGTCTTTCGATATGCAGCATCAATTGCAGCAATTTCTGCGACTTTCCTTTCTACATTTGCATGAATAATTTCGGCACGACTTGGATCGATACGCTCAAGTTGACTTCCGATATTTCGAACAATGCTCTGGGCATAAATCGGATCAAGCCATACGTGAGGATCTTCAAGCGAAAGATTCAGCGAGTCAAGAGCGGAGACCGTTAGGCTGTCTCTCTCATCAATCACATCTACTGCCCACTCATCAACAACACGATTCACTAATAAAAGATCGGCATCTTGGATTGCCTTCATGTCTCCCATTGTTGGTTCGAAGTCATGAGGCTCCATGCCAGGACCAACAATAGTAATCACTTCTGCCGCTGGATCTAATCCCATTGCAAAATATGCAAGCGGATAGATGGTGGCAACGATAGAAATCTTTTTATCATCGTTTAAAGAATCAGAAATCTGATCTTTAGAAAAAAGAATGAGTGTAAAGGCGCCAATGCAAAGCGCGATTAAGATAAGTGAGCAGCGGAAGAGCATGCGTTGCATAGACCAAAGAATTCTAGAGAATGATGAGTGACAGTGAAATGCGTCGCAGCTTCGATGCGTCGCTCTTCGTTATGAAGTTCTCGAACAAGGTCAACATCTGCAACCTCATGACAATTTGTGCAAATAACATGATGGTGGTGACCATGATCAGTCAGCTCGTAGTGAAGACTACTGTCATTGAAAAGAATAGGGGTGATAACGTCGACAGAAGAGAGATATTCGAGCTCACGATAAAGTGATGTTCTGTGTGGGAGGACCTTCCTTTTTTTTAAGGATCTCTCGATTTCGACCTTTGAAAATGGCCTCTTATTCTCTGCCAGGATCTCGATAATCGTTCGTCGAAGCTTTGTGATTCGAATTCCTTCATCTTTCAACTCTACGATGACGCTATGAGCCAAGGGATTGTTTGATTCCATACAAGAGAATGTTAATGCAACATTGTTGCATTAACAAGAACCCGGTTTTCAAAAACACATACCTCGCTCTCGCCTCTCCGTTCACTTCCATTCAAATCCTATTTTCTAACCCCTTCAAAAGACTCACTTTCACACCTATCCCTTTGCCAAACTCCACCGAACAACACACTCGACCCCCGCGTCTTTCAACACCTCCTCAGCTGCATCCATCGTTGCTCCAGTCGTCTCAACATCATCAATAAGCAATATACGCCTTGGCATTTCACATCCCCTTCTCACCCTCATCGGATTCTTTTTCAAAGACTTTCCTCTCATTTCATGCGTTAAATTCGCCTGCGCTTTTACTCCATAACGACGTTCAAGAACATCCATAACTGGCAGATCCAGCATGCTTCCAACAACACGCGAAAGATCTCTTACTTGATGGAATCCGCGCCATCGCTCCTTCCAACCTGATAGTGGAACTGGAACAATCGCATGAATATTCGCTGCACGAATCTGCAATCGCAAAGGCATCAAACGAGGCACAAGTAAACGCGAAAGTGCGAAGAGTCCGGCCCCATCTCCGTCATATTTCCAGGCACAAATCAGTCTGCGAATCACAGGGTTCGCATACGCAAAAGGCGGACCATCAAAAGAAAGATCCGCCAAACATTGCAAGCACAATAACGCCCCTTCTTGTTCGCAGTGTACGCAATATCTCGGAAAACAGGCACGAAAAACTACACGCCATCCGTCCATACATATCCATCAACCAACCACGTTGTTCCAGACTTTATTAGCGTTACGGTGATCGACTGATATTTCACTAAAGTATTCCCTGGTGCATCAATCGTCTCTTCGCGCTGCGTTGTCATAGAAAGCACCGTCTGTGTCGAACTTGCGCTTATAATTTTTGGTGTAGTAATCACAACAGTTGAAATGCCGTAATACGCTCCATCGGAAGCCGCTCGAACATCCTTCACGAGTTTCTCAAGCTGTTTTTGAAATGACGGCGTTGCCATAGAAAGAACGTCCTCGATGTTTGCGGCATCTGCTTCTGATGAATAGCTTCCGAAACGCTCAACAAAAGTTCGCGCAACAGTTGACGCCGACGTCTCTTTTACAACGGGCGGCTCAACAACATCGGAAACTGCATTCGAATCCGTTGTTTTACTCGTTGACGCTGGAATATTCGAAGTTGAAGGAACAACCGAATCCTGTATTTGAGCAACTGGCCATTTCCACCACACAATAAATCCTAAAAAGATGAGAATAATTCCGACTGCAACGGCAATTTCAATTTTTGTTTTTCGTTCCATACATTATGATTGTTCTATTTGTTCTTGCGCAAGTCGCTTTTTCTCCTGTTCAATTTCGAGAAGTTGTTGCGGATTCGTTGTAACAAGCTGATCTTCTGTATATGACGCAACAATCTTGATTGCTGCATGCTTTTGGCCAGCAAAGAAAATTCCTTCTCCAACCGCAGATTCAAGAAGCAGATACTTTTCACTTTGTGTAAGATTAAATGTTTCTGAAATGCGATCAACACCAGCTGGAGATTGTTTAAGCAAAAGCTGTAATGACGAATTCGTCACGATCGCTTGACCGTATGTTGAAGTCAAAAAATCATTCACGTCTTGCGTAATCGTAGTCACCCCTAAGAAATATTTTCGAGCGCGCTTTACAAGTGCAAAAATAAATTTCGCAGAATCTTCATTTTGCATGAGCCACCACGCCTCGTCGATAACAAGAATTCGCTTCTTTCGCTCTGAACGAACCACGTTCCAGATATAGTTCACAATGGTATAAATTCCCATTGCTCGAAGCTCATCTTCCAAATCTCGAACTGAAAAAACCACCAGCTGATTGCGCATCTCAACCGTTGTTGGAGAATTCAAAAGTCCAGAGAACGTTCCACTCGTAAACTTTTGTAAACGCGCAACTAAGTTTGCGCCACCCTCCATTCCCTCCAACACCTGAAGCAAATCCTCAAGAATTGGGTAATCAAGAACTCCAGCCAACGACGACAAATCCGGCGTAATGTCTCGTTTTGCATAAGATTCCAAAAGCGCTCTGTCCAGCAAAGAATCCTCTTCTGGTGTGAATCCAAGAGTGCCCTTCTCGCCCATCGGCTTACCAATCATGATGCGAAGAAGCCCCTTTAATGTAATAACTGCACTTCGCAAAATGTCATCAACCGATGTCTCGTCCCCTTTTGCTCGAGGAAGATCGAACGGATTGACCTTACTGTCAGATGCCAGAGAAACATTAATGTACGTTCCACCAACTGCATCAGAAAGCTGCCGATATTCCATTTCAGGGTCAATGACAATAACATCGATCCCCATCATCATTGATCGTAAAATCTCAAGTTTCACCGCATAAGACTTTCCAGCACCAGATGTTGCAAAAACAACTGCATTCGCATTCTGTAAACTAAAACGATCGAATAAAATCAACGAATTGTTGTGACGATTTATTCCGTATAAAATTCCATTATCACTTGTAACATCTGAAGAGATAAAAGGATACGACGACGCAATCGGCGACGTATTCATGTTAAACGTAATCATCAGCTCATCATTCGCAAGCGGAAGCGTTGCATTGAATCCTTGCTCAGTTTGATAGAATCCGCGCTTTGAGTAAATAAGTTTTTGACCAAATATTGCCTCTATCTCTTCTGTTCGACGATCGAGTTCTTCTTTGTCCTTTGCGTAAATCGTCACGTAAAACGCGAATTGAAAAAAGTGTTCAATTCCCTGCGTGAGATCATCACGAAGCTGCTCAACATCGCGCAATGCAGTTTCGCGAACTGGATCTCTAGGCTTCCCACTGTCACTATCCGAAACAACTTGCGACTCTAAAACACCCACCTTATTTCGAAGCTGCTTCAAAATGACTTCTGGCTTGATGGGATAAAAATACATCGAAATATCAAGCGTGCTGTTGTAATTAATAATTGGTGCGCCCCAACCAATGCCAACATATCGCGGATATGTCGTAACGAATACCGTCCGCACGTACATGTCACCTAGATGAAGAAATGCGGAGTCCACTTCAAAACTTGAAGGTGAGATCAAATCTCGAACACTTACAGTTCCACGACGATAGATACGCTCCTCCTCAAGCGTTGTGCGTTCCTGCAATAAACGCAGCTGCGCCTCAGAAAGCTTTTTCTGTTCTACTGGAACATTAATGTTCTGTTGTTTTCCAAGATCAAAAGCCATACTAGAAATGCGTTTCCACACGGAGCTTTCCAACATCAACAAGTTTTTCCGCGTCGTACACATCTGGGTTATACGACGAATAATAAAGTTCAATAAGTCCTTGTGTATCAAGCATGACAACTTGTAAACCCATACTCGTCAGGCCAGAGGCTACTGTAGAAGTGCGCTGCATAAGCGAGTATCGACGTTCACGAAAACGTTTCTCATTTAACTTTACAATTTTTGCTGGTGAGAACGCAGAAGAAAGCTTTGACATGAACCCTTTTCCTTTTTCGTTTCCCTCGGTCGGGTCATACGGAATCACAACAAAAAATCGCTTTTGCATGATTTGGCCCATCTCAACTAATTCCTTAATAAAGGATGTATAGTCTCGAATCTGTGTTCGTAAAAGCTCATTATGAATAGCATCCTCCTGTTTCTTAAGTGCATTTATGTACCCGTCAACATTCATGCGTCTCGATTGAATCGATATCTGAAGCGGATGGTCTAAGCCATTCAAAAATTGCATGTAACCTTGAATGATCGCCTGTTGTTCATCTTCACTTTTTAAAGCAAAGTTGATACTCGAAACCATAAGTACTGCACGAAGTGTTCCGTCTTTCATGACCACGCAATCTTCACGAATTTCGGCAATATCTAAATATCGTTGGGTTGGTTGGCCAGATTTATGAGGTGCATTTGCCATATTTATACATCTTCATCTGATTCATAAACGCCACCCGTATTCACGACTAATGTAAGCTCATTAAGTCGCGATCGCTCAAGTGGAGCTTTTCGTACTGGAGGCGTAATAATTTCTTCATCAACTTTCTGTAAAAACATTCTTATATCCGCATCACTCAATGTCTTATCCCAAATGCGAAGCTTTGGCTTCTGAAATGTTTGTATAAAATTCAGCACAATAAAATGGAACGGCTGTCCATTTACTTTTGCAAATGCAAACATGAGTCCTATTCCAAGCACCGGAACACCGAATAAAACAACAAAGATGATGTTTAAAAAAATGCGATAAATGAGAAACTCTACAACGAGCACCGCGAGCATAATCAAAAATTGTCGCGCAGTAACCGGCCCGATGATCTTACTTTCCACGTCCAAAAATTGTGGAACAACGAATTGATTGGGCATGAAAGTATTGTAGCACGCTAAAATCTCAATTTTTCGTTCAAACTACTCACTGCACGAATCTCTGCAGGGCTTAAACTCTCCTCACCTGCAGCACGACGCTTCGCAGCAATTTCCGCAACAGCAACGCTCCGCATTAATGCTGCAGTAGTCATAGATGCATACAATTGATTCATGGGACTCTTATGCCAAGCCGCAATTCCCTTTACGCGATCTTCATAAGATTGCGCCTCAAGAGTAGAAAGAATGTCTTCAATTTTTTGAACGGCGTCTGCAGGAACTGATGACAATCGACGGAACTCCGTCGGAGTCATGGCGCGAAGCTCATCAACTGGGCCAATAAGACGTTTAACCGGTTGAATGTCTGTAAGCACACGATCATGCTGCGCTGGCGCAACAGAACCAACGGTCAACATCGGCTTTACCGGCGTTGGACGACTTGCAATTGCGGCCTCAACGAGCTTTTCTTCTGAAACAGCCTTAATCTGCTGCGTCTGTTCTTCTTCTGCAGTACGCGCAAGGCTTACTCGAGATCCTGGAAGAACACCTTCTTCATGTGTTCGTGGTGCGTCCTTGACTAATGCGGCGAAACGTTTATCCAGAGTAGCATCCGGAATCTGAACATTGTCTTCTTCTCTACCCGAAATCGATTCATTCTCATCACGCGACACTATCAACTTCTGCGCTTCTTCGACTGCTGCAATTATCTTCTCAAGATCTTCACCCTGTACGTTTAAATCACGCGCCAAAACATCACGAGTCTGATACAAATTTCTTACTCCTTTTATCGTCTTCAAAACAATCTCACGAAATGCCTGTTCGGAAATACTAAGCTTCTGCAAAATTGTCCGTGCATTCTCAACCGCCCGGTCTGCAACAGAATCTTCTTGATGCGCAACGCCCCCACCATCCATTGAAACACGAGCCACCTGCTGTGCCTTTTTCGTTGCTTCCCGTAACTCTGCATGCCAATTCCCATCCCTATCAGCAACCTTTTCCGGCGCACTAATCACCGGAACTTCCGCGGCAACTTCATGCGACGGGGAGATTTCAAGAGTTTTTATATCTGAATCTTCTTGAACTTTTTCTCTTCCCAAAAAATCTGAAGAATCCTCCTCAATCTCTTTCAAAACCTCCTCTCCACTGTTCAAAATCGGCTCGCCAACATGATCACTTCCACCGTCTGTCAACTCAATCATGTCGCGCTGCTCATCAACAGCATTCAAAACATTGAGCGACTGTTCAGGGCTTAATCCAAGTCCACCGATGGTTGTCGCACGAGAAAAAAATGTCAGCGTCGACTCTTTAGTTTTCTCTCCGCGCCAATACGCACCAATCAAAAATCCACAACGCTTCACGAGCACTTCAGAAAAATCTAACTCGAGTTTATCTTCAATCTGCGCGGCAAGCGTTTCTGGAGTCATTTTTACCTTCCCAACACGAGACTTTGGATATTTGCTCATGTCTGCTCCCCACGTTGTTAATTGCGCAACAACATTTGGAACAAACTCTTCAAGCGGCAGTAACCGAAACCCAACAACATCGCACGCCATCCTCACTGCTCTCTCCTCTTCAACCCCAAACGCCTGCTGCAACATTGGCGCAATTTCTTTCAAATCAACTGCCCCATCAAGCACCGCGTCAGTAAGATCAAGTAATTCAATTGCACGTTCCTTTGGCAAGGCAAACTTTTCCAAAATAGCCTCAAAAACAGAAATCACCGAACCATTCATGAGAAAAGCTTGAACTGTTGGGATTTTAATTAAGTCAACAATAGGCATACAAAACTATGTTGCTGGAATGTATCGATTGCCCAAAGAGGCAGTATTCTTAATTCTCGCATGAAGATCAGAAAGGCGTTTCAATTCTCGTTTATTCTCTTTTCCGAGACGAACAACTTCCTTTTCAGCTGCTGGAAGCGGAGCCGAAACCTTTGTTTGCGCCGCTATAGCAGCCGTAGTAAACACCGTTGCTTTTGTCGCCTCAGCAGCGGCAGTTGCAGCACGCTGATCAATTGAAGCATGCTGCGCTGCATTCGCGGGAGTTTTACCTAAAACAGCGGCATCTGCAGCAGTCTTTTCCGCAATGGCCGCAGTCTGGTTTGCAACAGCCACAGTAAGAGCCGTATTGGCCGCTTTTATATCCTCTCGTATCTTTCGCAAACGCTCAGCGGCTTGAGTCTTCTGATCTTCAACATGTAATTGCGCGCTAACTGCACGATCGATAGTAGAAAGCGCCTGCTTCTTTCGAAGAATTGTCTTCGGGCTTGCCCCTGGCTCAGTCCTGTACAAAGAATCAATGTCTGAGGTGCTAACGCCTGCAACACGCTTCGTAATCTCATTTGCCACTGCAGGATCTGAAACATTATTCGGAAGGCTAGATTCCGCCGGAACTAAGTGGTCAAAGAGCGCGGTATTACTTGCGTCAGATCCAATAACATTATCAATACGCTCTAATATATCTGGCGTATACCCAGAACTAGGAATCTTCAGAACGTTTCTCACCGCATCTGGCGTCGAACCATACACTCCACTCTCTATAAGCTGAGCCGTGGCCTTTCCCTGAATTTCCGGAGAAAGATCAGCGCCGATAGCTCCAAGGTTGTCTACCATTGCATCCATCAACAGCTTATCTCCTGCACCCATCTTCGGAATACGGCTTGTATTTACCAACGCCGCAACATTCTGAGCAGAACCCTTCCTTTCATCCGGCGTTCCCACTCTTGAAACATCTGGAGCTCCAATAGTTCCAATCAATGCATCACGCTGCTGCGACGTTCCCTTTCCATGAGAAACGATATCGTCAAAAGCAGTAATATCCCTACCCTTGTCATCGCGACGAGAAACCTTGCTTCTCAAAAAGGCAGCAGTGCTCGTCGTTATCGCTCCAGAAGCAGGAGCCGCTAAGGCACCAGCAGAAATAAGACCAAGATTTAGCCGTCCAGCCTTCTCCTGCGCATCCCAAGCTTTTTCTCGTTCTATGTCGTTCTTTAGCAAGTGCATGTTTGCGAATCTGGAATCCTGGAAACGATCGCTCTCCGCATCATCCATGAGATCTTTTCCATCTCTGCTCAAGAATTCATCTGACCTCTGGAAGAGAAGATCATGCTGCCTTTGCGCCTCAATCTTCGCCTCGTCCGTACTGTACCTGCCTGTCTTTAGCAATGACTTCTCTTGATTGCTCTTAAACTTATCTCGACGCCTCTGATCGGTTCCAAAATTCCGAAGATATGCATCTTTTTCATCTTTAGGAAGCGATGTGAATGCATTGGAGCCACTTGATGCTGCAGCATCCAACATCTGTAATTGCTCATCCGTTCGCTCCTTAAATTGCTCTCCACCCTTCTTAATCTCTGCTTTTCGCGTATCTTTAACACCTTTTACGATGTTCCCACCAACTGCAGCTAAGGCATTCCCAGTACCTCCTAATAACGGCATCCTCGATCCTTGCCTTCCAAGCCAAGACATTGCATTTCCAGCCCCCTTTGTTAATCCAGGCGCAACAACTGCAGCGGCCGCAGCACCCTTCTGCGCTCTTTCATTCGCCCATGCCCTTTCCTTCTTAAATCCTCCGGCAGCTTTGAATGGACTCTTTGCAAGCCAGGTTGCCATGTCTTTTCCTTTTTGTGGACTCAACATGCTTGAGGCAAAACCTTCCATGGCTTTTGCGCTACTAGATGCTTGTTGCATACCAGCAATAAGAATCGCAAGAGCAAGAAACATTCCGAGAAAGTTATCCAAAGAAAACATCTGAAGCGGCAGATCAAGACTGTTCGATTCTTCAGGCATTGGAAAGTCTTCAGTTTGAGAAAGAGTCGACCCTGCAGATGCCGCCAGGGCAAGCCACAAAAAGAACGTCATCATTGGGCCAAACATGAGCGCGCTTCCAAATTTTCCCCACCACTCTGAATATGAAGAATTTGCCTTAGGAAAAATATCTTTAATTCCAATCATGAAAAACGCCAATGGCGACATGATGATGAGAATCCACAAAATAACAATGCGCCAAATAAACGCTATAGCCAAAAGAAACATTACTGCAAGAATGGCAAGATAAATAACAAACTGAAAATACGCCGCACCTAAAAACATAAATGACTGTACGCCATCTCCTGCCGCATTTTGCTCTTCAAGAAAATCCGAACCAAATTGACCAAATGTCGACAGTCCAAGCATGGACGCAAAATTTCCTGCAGCAATAGAAACAATCGCGTTCACGAATGTAAACATGATTACTTGACTAACATCAATCAAAAAACCACAAATCAACTTACTAAAATTCACCAGAACGATCGCAATAAAAAGTCGCGGAAGCTGCTGTGCCCAATTCGCTTTAGAAATACCGAGAATCGTCATGATGGCGATCACCAAAAGCACAACAACAACAAACATGTTCACCACGTCACGCACCAAAGACCATCCAAGATTTGTAATGTTGCTATTGTAAAAACCGTTGTAACCAAGCACCGGAATAACAATAAGCTCGATGATGCGCAATGTAACCAACCCCAAAGCTGCAGTAATGTTCTGAATAATTCCCGCAAGAATAAGCGCCGTCGCATCGAGAGGATTTTGCGCAAAATCCATGAAGCCAATTGCAAAAACAGACCGCGCTGGAATAACAAGAATAAGTGCAGCAACAACAATTGCAGTAAATATTTTATGCCGTGCACACCATGAAATAAACCGCTGTCCAAGCGCACGAAACTTCGCCATAGTGAGCAAAGTATATCATGGGGTAGAATCAATATTATGCGGTCTCCATTCACGATTGCCCTTGCAAATGTTCCCATGTTTGGCCAAGTAAGCCACGCAAAACTTTTAGCGACCTTCACAACAGCAGAAGATGCATGGCGCGCAAATCGTAATGAGCTTCTCAGCACCGGAATCGAGCCAAAGCGCATCGACGCGTTCATTGCATGGAGAAACAGTCAGCGACTCGAATCATTCATCGAGAGTATCGACCGTGAACACATTCGCGTCATAGGAAAAGACGACCTTGAATACCCGCCACTCCTTGCACAGATTTTTGACCCTCCTGCGTATCTCTTTGTTCGCGGAGCGTCACTGCTCAGCAAGTCTCCAATCGCAATGGTCGGGTCTCGTCACTGCACAAAATACGGAAGAGACACTGCGCAAAAACTTGCAAACGACCTTGCAACTGGCGGACTTAGCATTGTAAGCGGCGGTGCGTACGGGATTGATCAAGCTGCACATGAAGGAGCTATGACAGCAAAAGGACACACAATAGCGGTCCTCGCTTCTGGCCTTCTCGGCGCTGACAACAGCAAACACATCGAACTCTTAAACAAGATTCTTGTCGCGAATGGAACAATCATCAGTGAATTCCCTCTCATTGCCCCACCGCAACCACACTGCTTTCCTCTTCGCAATCGAATCGTCTCTGGCATGTGCAAGGCAACAATCGTTGTTGAAGCAGCGCTCGCATCTGGATCGATGATCACCGCAAGTGCGGCAACAAGAGAAAACCGCGAAGTCTGTGCGGTGCCAGGAAATATCTCGTCTCCGACAAGCGCTGGGACAAACTGGCTTGTCAAAACTGGCGCCCACTGCATTACCGAGGCGCAAGACATCTTTCTCCTCTACGGAATGAACGTTGCACCAAACGCTTCCGCAACCGCAGTTCTTCCACCTGGCAGAAGTACCAATGAACAGGCGCTCTTTTCCGTGCTCAGTGCTGAACCGCTTCACATCGACTCCGCCGCAGAACGTGCCCAGCTCTCCCCATCTGCTGCAAGCGCGGCCGCAACCCAACTCGAAATCCTCGGTATTATTCGCGACATCGGCGGAAATCATTTCGTGGTTGGACGATAAAAAACAAAATATAAAGAGGAACAATGCAATGTCTCGTAAAGGCTACGGATCCCTCACGTACGTTCGGGATGGGACAAGACAAGAATGTGATCGAATGAAATGTGAGTGGTCCGAAGCTGATACATGCTGGTAATTCCGAAGCCTATGAGTTGGGATGTGAAGAGAGGTGATCTTTGAAGAGGTAGGGGGAATGAAAAAGAAGGAGAGAGAGTGGGGTGTGTTGTTTTGAAAACAGGGTTTTCGCTAATGCAACCATGTTGCAATAAGGAGCTCGCATCAGATCTGTTCATGACAGACGTGTGGCTGTAGTCACTGCTGATAAAGCCGAAAGGACATTATTCATTCGGAACCCGTCTTTACATAGATTTTCCAATCTCCGATGATTCTATTGCCCTGTTTTCAAACCCCAAAAAACTACTACCCCTGCAAAAAAAGACTTACCTCACTCCTCATTCCTTACTCCTCCCCCCACTTTTTCCAAAGACTCACAATCACTTTTATTACAGGGCTGCGGATCCCTCACGTACGTTCGGGATGGGATCTGAAAGCAATACCTGAACTGAATCAGCGTGGTCGGCAAGCTTATCGTGGTCATCCCCGCATAGGCGGGGATCCATCTCTATCAAAGCACACTGGATCCCCGCTTTCGCGGGGATGACTGGATAAGATGAGATGACGAAATGAGACGAACAGGATAGTGAAATATAGAGAAACGAGCAGCGACGAGGGATATTGGACGAAGCGAGCGCACTACGACCCAGCAGCAGACGAACGAAGTGAGTCGTCGCTGCGTGGAGAGTTGCGCACAGCAGAGTCCAATATCCCGAAGTCGCTAGCGAACAAATGAATGAACCAAAAATCTCACCTGATATGATGGCCACGCTTGACGGTTCGGCAGATACGAACGTATCGTCAGCAACGATATTCCCATTTTTTTCGCAAAGTATGGCCAAATTACTCATTGTAGAGTCTCCAACCAAGGCAAAAACCATCACAAAATTCCTTGGTAAGGAGTACAAAGTCATATCCTCTTTTGGCCATATTCGCGACCTTCCAAAACGTACAACTGGAGTTGATATTCACCACGGATTCAAGCCAACCTACGAAGTTCCAGCAGATAAAAAGGATAAAGTTAAAGCGCTCAAAGACGCAGCAAAGGGCGCAGAAGTCTACCTTGCAACTGACGAAGACCGAGAAGGAGAAGCAATAGCTTGGCACATTGCCGAAGTTTTAAAGCTCGACCCAGAAACTGCAAAGCGCATTACTTTCCACGAGATTACTAAGCCAGCCATCCAAAAAGCACTTGAAAATACACGACACATCGATATGAAAATGGTCGACGCACAGCAGACGCGTCGTATTCTTGATCGGCTAGTCGGTTATGAGCTCTCCCCGCTTTTATGGAACAAGGTGCAACGCGGACTTTCTGCTGGCCGCGTGCAGTCTGTTGCAGTTCGACTTGTCGTTGAGCGCGAACGAGAGCGTCTTGCGTTCATCAAAGAAGAGTATTGGTCTATCGAGGCGATGCTCTCAAAATCGAACACAGAATTTTCTACAAAACTTGTTGCAATCGGCGACAGAAAAATCGACAAGCTCGATATAAAAACACAGATCGAAGCTGAAGCTGTAGTGAGTGCCGTCAAAGATGCGGACTTTGTAGTGAAATCAATTGAGAAGAAAGCAGCAACACGCAAAGCTCCAACTCCACTTACAACTTCAACATTACAACAAGAGGCATACAACCGACTTGGCATGAGCGCCAAGCAAACCATGACGCTCGCTCAAAAACTTTACGAAACTGGTCGCATTACCTACATGCGTACTGATTCCATGAACCTCGGAGATGACTTCATCGAAGCGATTCAGCACTACGCGAAAAAAGAATGGGGCAACGAATATATTAATGGTGGCGTTCACTACAAAACAAATAAGAAAGGCGCGCAAGAAGCGCATGAAGCTATCCGCCCAACAAACGTCGCTGAAACACCAGAAACACTTCGTGCGGCTCTCGATCCTGGTATGTGGAAACTCTACGATCTCATCTGGCGTCGCACCGTTGCATCACAGCTGCCAAGCGCAAAAATCGAACGAACCGCAATCGACTTTCTTGCAAGCAATCACACGTTTAGAGGGAATGGCAGTATTGTTATTTTTGAGGGATACATGAAGGTCTGGCGCGCTGCAGAAGACAAAGTGCTTCCAGAAATGAAAGAAGGAGACAACGTTGGCAAAGCAATAAGCGTCATTCCAGAACAACATTTCACTGAACCACCAGCACGCTACAGCGACGCGTCACTGATCAAGATCATGGAAGAATACGGAATTGGTAGACCGTCAACGTACGCGCCAACTCTTGCAACCATAGAAGCACGAGGCTACGTTTTGCGCGACGACAACAAAAAACTCTACCCTTCAGACATCGCATTCGTCGTCATCGACTTACTCAAGGAGCACTTCCCACAAATCGTTGACTACGAATTTACGGCAACCATGGAAAAGAAACTTGACGACATCGCGGAAGGCGACGAAAACTGGCAACTTGTTTTGGCAGGATTCTATGGACCGTTCCATAGCACTATTGTTGAAAAAGGAACGGAGCTGAGCAGAGAAAGCATCATGAAGGTTCAAGAAATTGGCATCGATCCTGCAACGGGAAAAATGATCATCGCTCGCATGGGACGCTTTGGACCATTTGTGCAGCTTGGAGAACCAGAAGGAGAAGAAAAGCCGCGGAGAGCGTCGCTAGAGAAAACGCAAACAATCGACACGCTCACCATCGAACAAGCGCTTCGACTCCTCTCACTCCCCCGCACTCTTGGCAAGCACACAAACGGAGATGAGATCATCGCGAACGTCGGCCGCTTTGGCCCATATCTCAAGTGCGGAGCGATAAACATTTCGCTGCCTCCAGAACATCACCCTGCAACAATTACGCTCGAGCAAGCAATTACGCTCTGCACGGAAGGCGTTGCAAAGAAAATTAAAGCAATGACTCCACTCGCAGAACTCGGCGTTGAACCAGAAACAAAGGCGAACATCGTCATCAAAGACGGAAGATACGGCCCATATGTCACTGACGGAAAGACGAATGCAACTATTCCAAAAGACATTGATCCGAAAGCTGTGACCCTGGGAGCCGCAATCGAACTCTTAGTAAAGAAACGTGCATCGCCGAAGAAAGCGTGGAAACGGAAGAAGAATGACGATGAAGAATAGAAAAAGAAGAGCCGCAAGGCTCTTCTTTCATTGAAATTCTTTTTTTTACGCTCCACGCTTAGCCATTCGTTCTAATGCTGGCAGCATCTTCTCAATATGCTCTTGAATTGCCAACCTAGCCTCTGTTGCCATCTGGCCAACGCCGCCTTCAGCCGCAACTCCTGCTGCCCGTAGTCCCGGAAGCGCCTCTTCAAGTCCGCCAACTGTTATGCCAGTCATACCAACCACAGTTGCAATAGTCGACAACGCCTCCGCAATATTCAACACTCGCTCAGTCGAAGTCCGTGCAGTCGCGGTAAGTTTTTTCCAAGTTGTTTGCCAAGTCTCTCTGAAAACAGTAGCGATGTTCGCGACAACACCCGTATTCTTCTCTCGCTTTGCCACAGCTTCAAACTTTTCACGGAAACTCATTACGCCATACGTCACTCCACGAACAGCTTCGATTCCTACTCCAATACCAGACAGGGAAAGAACACGTAGAGCCGAGTTCGCAACTTCTTTCGACGCTTGCCATCCAGAAACCCTTGGAACAATGCCCTTTTCAATAATTTCAGCGACTTCCCTGCTTCTTGCCGCCATAGTCTCTCGATTCCTTTCCTGATATTTCCCTCGCATTGCATCAAGCTGCTTAATCATGGCTTCTCGCTGTGCTCGAGGAAAATCTTCTTCCGATTTCGGCGACGTTTCTATTGCACGTCGCAGTCTGTCCGACGCCTCAATGTTCGCACGAGTTTGAACCTCTGGATCTGCGCCTCGAACTCGAGTACGAACCTCATGCTCCATTGCACTCAAAATCTGCTCCTGAAGATACGCCCGTTCATTCGCGTTGCAATAAGATTGCGTAAAATATCGCGGCACATCAACAAGCGACTTGAAGCCGAAAACTTTTCCCACCACAGAAAACACACTCGCGGTGCCCCGAACAATTGCTTCGCCCCGAGACATCTTTTCATCAGTCCCCTCTCGTTCGGATCGCTCACCAGTAACTTCCATTGCAACATAGTCACCAATACCCTTGCCAAACCATCCTCCAACTTTTTCTCGAATATTCTTTGCCCAACTCGATACTCGTTCTTCCGCATGCAAAAGTTCGTCACGACGAACCGGAATCGGCACAAGTTCTGGAGTTGGAATTACTGGTGCTACTAAAACCGGTGCAATAATAGGTTCTGGCTCTGGTATCGGCTCAGGAGCTGGTTCTGGTTCCGGAATCGGCTCAGGCGATGGCGCAGCTACGAGTGCCACCTCTGGCACCAATACAGGTGCCGATTCTGAAGTCGGCATCGGCTCTGGTTCCAATACTGGCCCCGGCTCTGGCGCTTTCACAATCGGAGGTTCTGGCACAGGAGCTGGAACGGCCGAAACAGCTTCTTCTGCGCGATACTTTTCTTTCAATGCCGCGATTCTCGCCTTGAGATCATCAAGACTTGTAAATTCTGTGGCATAAACAAAATCCTCCGCACGATCCGGTCGAACACCTTTAATAACCGACATCCGTCGATCCCCTATTGGCCAACGCAACAATGTACCAATCATCTGACCTCGCTTACTCTGCGGACGCTCCTCTTCCCAGAACATGTCATCACGAAGAATTTTTCGAACTTCTTCCGCGTGACTCTTTATTGCCTCAGCCCGAAGATCCGGCAAGTTTTCAATAGGCGGAGTCTCTGCTGACACTTCGGGAGCGAGAGAATCTGATGGTGAAACGTTTACAGCGGCAGTATCTATAGGATCAGAAGTGGGTGGAAGCGGCAGCAACGAATCATCTGAAGTCGATGGCGCTGAAGCATTGACGACTGACGCAAGGTCAGCAGCTGCTTTTGCTTCTGCATTCTCCTCTTTTCCAGACACAAGAGGATCTACATTATTGTCCTGTGCGGGAATTGCAGTAAATAATTCTCGATATACCGCCGAACTTCCGATTAAACTCTTAAATTCCTCTCGACGTGCTTCCGGAACAAGCCGAACGAATTCTTCATCGGCATCCAGTATAACTTCATGAGTTATTCGCTCTAAAAATCCAGCACGCTCAGCACGAGCGGCATGAACATCATTCGAAGATCCTTCATTCCACAAGAAATCCATGCAAGCAACTTGGCGATACCAATCTTTGAAAACTCTCTTCATGCCCACCGACCTTATCTCTAAAGATTTCGATATGTATCCCTCTAGATCAGCGACAACATTCTTCAGTACGGAAGTGTAAATGTTCGCGTCGCTTCCTCTTCCATGAGTTCGATCTTCTGGACTAAATGGGCAAATATTCACCTCCCAATCTATTTCAAGAGCTTTAGCCTCTTTCAAAAGCGCCTCCATTACAATTTTCCGCTCATCACCAACCTTCAGCCGCGCATCAAGAATATTCATCTTTAACTGAGCTACCTGAAGCTCAAAACCAGGAAACTTTTGCTTCCATACCTCCGATCTCTTCCCCTCCTCCTTCTGACTCAAAAAAAACCGCCACTCCCCATCAAGCTTGTTAACGTTTGTCCGAAGCTCCTTATGTACATTTACAAGATCTGCCCATCCGTCTGGCCGCCTACTATCACCAAACCTATCAAGTATCGGATGTATAACCTTTTCCCAATCATCACGATAAAGACCAACGTCCAAAATAAACTGATCAATGACTCTTTGAACCGCGGCAATCTCGTCATCCGAGCCCACCGGCATTGTATGAATATCTTCAATACGAGCATTTAATGCTTCTATTGCAGCCAAAAAATGCTCACCAATCTCCCGTCGCGCATTCTCATCCATTAAATCTTCTGTTGGCTCTTGGACCTCCGAAGATTCAATCGAAGGATTAAAATTCGTTTCGTATGCTGCAAGTGCCGCCTCTAAACGCTCGCACTCCAAACGAAGGTTCACAAGTTCTGGCACACCATCAATCTCTACCCCTTCTGTTTCTAATCGTTCTGTATTCGCGTTCAAACCTTCTCGAAGTACAGCAATGCCGTCAGCCGCATTTTCAAATGATGCCCTGCGCTCACCGACTGTATTTTCTATATTTGCAGCTGCTGCAAGATTCGTATCAACACCATCAATGACTTCTCGCCATGCCCGCCATGGATCTTCTTCAGATTCAGAAGATTCAACCTTCTTTCCATGAATTGCTGCTGCTTCAGCGGCAGCAAATACAACTTTAAGCTTTTCAAATCTCGCTAAAGCTTCTTCACCTAAATCATTTTGATTTTCGTTAAAAAATCCAATCTCAGTCTCAACATCTTTTAAAAAAATAAAATTCTTATCCGTGAATTCCTTCGAATTCTGCAAACCATCAAGTCTCCCAAAGACAGCATCAGAAAAAGTTAAAAAACTTCTCTCAACAGGATTCGGTAACTTCTCAGCTCTAGAATCGATTCCCTCTGGTTTTTTTTTCTTAGCCATACTTTAATTCTTTGCTCTTTCAGCTTTACGTAAATCTTCAACAAGCCCGGCAATACCTTGGGTAAATTCATTGTCTGCTTCAGCTTGAATTGCGGCGTATTTTTCCAAAACGGTTCGAATACTTTGTAAAACGTCGGCGACCTCTGCTTTTGCAGCTTTTTCTACAGCGCCATCAAGGACAGCTGCAAACCGAGAAAGCTGGTCAAGCCGCATTTCTGGAATAAGAACGGCCCATGCCGCCTTTTGCGCTTCTGGCAAAGAAGAAGCTGAAAGTGCTTCGGCGAGCAAAGTCGCAAGGTTCCGAGCCTCTTGCTGCAATGCAGCAATATCTGAGGATTGAGAGGATTTCATGCGCACAGTATATCTCAGTTTGACCTCCGAACTTTGAGGGACTATGTTCAGAAGTACGGCTCGTCACACCAAAGTCATCCAGGTATCATAGCTGTGTACTTATGGACACCACAAACTTCGCAGATCTTAAACGACGCCTTGATGCCAACTACCAGCCTGCTGATGTTGACGTTATTCGACGAGCATACGACTACGCCCAATCCGCTCATGAAGGGCAGCTTCGTGCTACTGGCGAACCGTACTTTATTCATTGTTTTGCAGTAGGCTTGAAACTAGCAGATCTTAAATTACCAAGTGAAGTTATTGCCGCTGGAATCTTGCATGACGTTCCAGAAGATACAAAAAAAACGGTAGAAGATTTGCGTGCCGAATTCGGAGACGACATCGCAAACATGGTAAGTGCGATCACGAAACTTGGTCACGTCAAATATCGTGGTGAAGAACGCTACGTTCAAAATCTTCGCAAAATGTTCGTTGCCATGGCAGAAGATGTTCGAGTTATCTTTATTAAATTCGCAGATCGCATGCACAATTTGGAAACGCTTTACGCGCTTCCGGAACATAAACGACTCCGCATTGCTAAAGAAGTTCTAGAAATCTACGCGCCAATCGCGAATAGGCTTGGCATGGGTGAATACCGCGGGCAATTTGAAGATTACGCCTTTAAATACATCGAACCGAAAGAATACGGCTGGACAAAGCATCTTCTTGAAGAACGAGTGAAAAAATTCGGACCGTCGCTAGAAAGTGCCATGCGTCGAGTAAATATTGAATTGCATAGCAATAGCATTCAGCACATCGACATCCACGGACGAGTGAAACATTGCTACAGTCTATGGCGAAAACTTCAAAAATATAAAAATGACATGGGTAAGATTTACGACATTGTTGCCATGCGCATTGTTGTAAAAGACATTACCGATTGTTATGCAGTTCTCGGCCTACTTCATGGCCTATATACCCCATTACCTGGCCGCATTAAAGACTACATTGCCCAACCAAAACCAAACGGCTACCAGTCGCTCCACACTACAGTCTTCGATGAAACTGGATCGATTTTAGAATTTCAAATCCGCACACAAGAAATGCATGAAGAAAGTGAGTATGGAGTTGCAGCACACTGGAGATACAAACAGGGAGCAACAAAGGAGGAGCGAAATGTTGCATGGATGGAAGAACTTTCTAGAATCCAAAAAGAGTTAACAACTGCCGATTTCATGACACATCTGAACGAGCTCAAACTCGACATGTTTCAAGACAGAATTTTTGTATTCACTCCAAAAGGCGACGTTATCGACCTTCCAGAAGATTCAACGCCAATCGACATGGCATATGCTATTCATACAGAAATCGGCAACAAAGTTGCACAAGCAAAAGTAAATGGAGAAATTGCCTCGCTAGACAAAACACTTTTAAGCGGAGACGTTTGCGAACTTATTATCGACAAAAATCGTAAGTCACCGAATAAAGACTGGTTGAAATTCGTAAAAACTCGTCATGCAAAAAGCAAAATCCGCGCAGCGCTCAGTGCGGCACAACGCGGACTCCTCTCTACAATCTGGGGAAAAATGAAAAGATAATTTACAGAGCATCATGCAGACGACGAACCATGTCTGCAAGATCTTCTTTCGAGTAGCAATGAATCGCAATGGTTCCTTCGGCACCTTTTACATCAATCGTGACTTTTGTTCCTAATTTTTCTCGAAGAGTTTCTTCGAGCGCAATAATATTTGGATCTTTTTGTGACTTTGCTCGACGAGATGTCGACTCCTCTGCATTTCTTACCGAAACTCCCCCATTCAACATCCGTGCAAATAATGCACGACGACGTTCTTCATTCGATTCTGAAAGAAGTGTTCGTGCATGGCTCTTTGAAATACGTCCATCGATAACTGCGACGAGCATGTCTGACGGTAACTCAAGCAGACGAACAACATTCGCAATCTGCGAACGACTTTTCCCTACGCGTCCGGCAACGTCTTCTTGCGTTAGCCCAAAGTCTTCCATGAGCTGCCGGTATGCTCGAGCCTCTTCTACCGCATTCAAGTCTGCGCGCTGAATGTTCTCAATTAAGGCTAGTTCAAGCTTCTGCTGATCATTTGCCTTTCTCACAATGACCGGCACTGTTGCGAGTCCTACTGCTCGGGCTGCGCGCAAACGTCGTTCGCCTGAAATAAGTTCATAAATGCCGGTAGCTAGCTCTGTAACAACCAATGGCTGCAAAATTCCATGCTCCTTTATGCTCGCAACAAGATCTGAAAGTTCTTCAGCTGCAAAATACTGTCGCGGCTGACGCGGGTTTGCGACAATGTCATTCGGCGAAATCTGAAGAAGGCGGTCATTATTTGCCGTATTCTCTAAACGTGGCATTGGCTGTACATGCACAGTTTGCAACGACTCATGATGTGCCTCCTCTGATGTTGACGGTTGAATTGCGATCGGAAAAGAAACATCACTCATTGATTGATGATTCGTAGACGGGAGCAACGCACCAAGACCGCGACCAAGTCCTCCTTGTATTTTCTGCATATTACATGGTTACAGTTGCTGCACCAGACTCTTCTCGAACCAGAAATTCTCGTGCAAGTCTTTCATATGCCTTTGCTGCTTTTGATTCTGGATCGTAATGCAGAATAGATTTCCCAAAACTTGGAGCTTCTGCAAGTCGCACGCTTCGCGGAATAACTGAACGAAAAATCTTTCCTGGAAAATGTTTGTAGAGCTCTTGCAAAACCTGATTCGACAAATTTGTTCGCGGATCAAACATTGTTATGACTGCCCCCATGATGCCAAGCTCTGGCTTGATGTGCTGACGAACAAGATTCACGGTATGCATAAGCTGACCTAGTCCTTCAAGGGCATAGTATTCGGCTTGCACTGGAATAAGCACGCTGTCGCTTGCAACAAGCCCGTTTATTGTAAGTAGCCCAAGCGAAGGAGCATTGTCAATCAAAATATAGTCATAATCATTACGCACCGACGCCAATGCCTGCTCAAGCTTTCGCTCACGATTAAACTCAGAAACGAGTTCAACAGAAGATCCTGCCAAATCTGGACTTCCTGGTAATAATGCCAATCCAGGATGCGCAGTTCCAACAATCAAATCTTTCACCTGATGCGTTCCAGCAATCGCCTCATATGTTCCAGAAAGCTCAGAAGGATTATGACCAAAACCGCTCGTTGCATTGCCTTGTGGGTCTAAATCAACCAAGAGAACAGCCTTACCAAGATGCGAAAGATATGCAGCTAAATTCATTGACGTTGTGGTCTTTCCTACACCACCTTTTTGGTTCACGATCGAGACAATATGCGCCATAGGATTGGCAAAAGTATACCAAACAAAAATCCCCGCAGTAAGCAGGGATTTTTGGTTGCGGGGGCCGGATTTGAACCGGCGACCTTCGGGTTATGAGCCCGACGAGCTGCCTGGCTGCTCTACCCCGCGATAGTTGAGTAACGCGGATATTTTGCATGAGTTTTCGAGTGATGTCAATGGAGAATATCTCAAGCGAATGTTATGCTCTACTCAAATTCTTCATGACTTTCTATGGACACTTCAGGAATGTATCCCATGCCAGACGTCAAACAAACGCCGTCAAAAAATCCTCAAGTGATCATTGCGATACTCATCATAGGGGTTCTCATCATTGGAAGTGTTGGAGCGTATTTCATGACAAAAAATAGAGATACGGAAAAACTTGGCCTTGAAAATGACCTTATAAATTTTCAATCAACCGTTCCATCTTCTGTTGAGATTTTCAAATCAGTAGAAACAAATACCACTCGATACGAAGAAAATGAGCTGTCGACATTAACGTATCTTCAAGCTCATGATGATGAAATAGCATATTGTTCAAAATTTGATGAAAAAACAGATGGAACAACCGTCGCTCAACTTTTGGATCCCGTCATAATAAAAGCCATCTCAGACCGTGTTGGAGAATCAATCACCATTCCACTTTCTGAAAAACTCAAAATAATCATGGGTATTGATAATGGACTTTTAACGGACCTCTGTAACTATAACGGGGACGTATGGGGGCTTATTCTTTCTTCAGACCTTCAAACAATGATTCCGTATCACTTTACTGAATCTGAAGGGGAATATTTCTTAAATGCATACAATCCATTCTTAACTCAAGGCGGATACGGATCACTCTTTTTTGATCACATCCCAAATAGAATCGTTGCAGCAACAGGCTATTCAGAAGATGGATTACTCGAATGGGAATACTACATCCTCGATGGAGAAAGTGGAGCTACTGACCTCATCGAGTCCTGTAATCAAAAAGTAGAAGAAACCCTGACCACATTAGAGTGCGCCCGAGAATACATACCTTAAGAAAAAAATCTTTTTCAAAAGTAAGGCGACGCTAGGGTAAAAACCCCGGCGTCGCTTGCGTTTTCGTAGCTATGGAATGCTTACTTGAAGTCCACATCCATCGCTTCCAGGATCTTCAACCACAGAAACATCAATCTCGGTGCCGTTATAACGTGCAAACGGCGTGCCGGTAAGTTCTCCTGGAGGAAAGGGTCCAAGACAGCTCCAGTTTTCGACAGCGTCGACTGCGAAGGCGTACGAGTATCGAAAGCTATCACGAGATCCCATGTCTGCGATACTGAAGTACAGTTCATCGCTCCAAGTACTCCACGTGATGTTCTGAGTCCAACCGTATCCGTAGTTGTTCTCGTTGGTGAACTCGCCAGAAATCGTAATCCAGTCTGCCTCTTGCTCGAGATGCCACCAGATTTCGAGGCCAACACCAGACACTGCCCCTGGTACCCATTCTTCACTCTCAACTCCCCCAACGCCTTCGCCAGGGTACGTTCCTGGAACATCTTCTGTGTCACCGCCGCACGTTGTCACGTCGTTGTTCGCGATGCAGTACGAATCCGTTTCGCAATTTCCAACGATGTCCACGAGATCATCGAAGTCTCGTTCCGAGAGTTCATACACGGTCCGATTCGCAAACCCCATCAGAAGGAATGTGTCCCAGTTCGCAACCGGGATCGCTGCTCCGCCTTCCATGACGTACACATCGGAATATTCTACGGTAGAGACTAAACTTCCGTCGCGAAACGTTGCCAGTTCCATCAACGCCGGATAGTTCGATAGGGACAATCCAACAGACGAAGACGACGGAAGACTCGAAAGACTCGTCGCCGAAATCCCCCACGTTGCCAATACCGTCGTCGCACCAGCAGAGATGATATTTTGCCTGTAACGATTCGGGTCTGTAGGAGAACCAACAAGGAGCCAGGCACCGATCGAGGACGAGTCATACACTGCAGTTACCATACCGTCTGTTCGAACAGCGTCACCCATCGCGAAACACGAAGTCTCGTCGCTCGAGATGAGAACGATGTCATCCCAGTCGTACTTCCAGCTGGTAAATGCGCCCTCGTTGAGGAACGGACGCATCGTGAACCCGTCAAGCAAGTACACGGTCGACGAATCTGGCAGCTTAAGCAAGCTTCCTGAAGGATGCCACTGTGGAGTCGGAAGCGTGGATTGGTAGGTATGCCCAGTAGAGATATCACACGAAAGTTCCGTGGTCATCTTGGTCACCGAAGCACCGATCGATTCATCGATCGCATTGAAAGCCAGAGCGTTCAATGATGTTCCGTACTCACCCTTCAGCAAAGCACTTCCACTGTGACGGCCAATGTGGACATGGTCACCACTCGCCATTCCGGTGTGACCCTCGAATCCGAGAAGTTGCCCGGCAGCGACCTCTTCTCCGTTGTCGACGAAGATGTCATCAAGATGCGCAAGAATGACGTATGTGCCGTCGCCCTGGTCGATATTAATGTGTTCTCCGTAGTTTCTGGTTCGACTTTCGGTGTGCGTGTAGGCGACGCCACCAACCGGCGCGAACACGGGATCTCTTTTGTCATTGGGCGTATCGAAGTCGACGTCGTATCTGGTCGAACTGGATGTGTGCGAGTAACCACCGTTCGCTCCTTGCGGACACGTCGCCTCATACCCAGTAAAGAACGGGAGTTCGATGGTGAGAAGATCGACTCCGCCACCGATCATACCGACGTCCTCAATTGATGAATCGTCAACGAAAGACACTTCGCTGACAGGGAGACCGACTCTGCATCCAGCAATAAAAATTGCGAAGCAGAAGACCAAGCGCCACATCACGAAAATACTCAATACCTTGTTTCTGAACATGAAACCTCCTCACGGTGACGAGGCACGATAATCACCATGATCGCGTGCCCCTCCTTCATGGAGACAGAAAGAGGGGCGAACGATCTTGCGACAACGGTCCAGAGCAATTTGCTCCCCATAATCAATCGCTCTGGACCGCGAAGAACAAAATCCATAACGTCGCTGCAAACACCTGATGAGCATGTTTTCGATGCGTTCGTCATCGAGATATTCTTCCCTGTTGCTTGTGGACGATCGGCCTGAAACGTCCTGCAATCATCCTGACAAAGCAACATGCAATCGACAAACGATTTTTCTCACTCAAAAGAAAAGTTCGTCGGACTATTTCCAACGAACTTTTCAAAACTTACATTTTCTACAACTAAAGCGTGTTCTTTCTATCGGGATGTCTCCGATGACGCATGAGGATATTCTTCTACAAATCGTTCCTTGTTCAAATACATTCCAATATCTCCGATCAATATACGTCCGCTTTCGCCAACCTGCTCCATACTATCGCGATGACGCAATGTTACCGTTCCATTCTCAAGCGTGTCATAGTCGATAGTTACACACCACGGCGTACCAACTTCATCCTGACGACGGTATCTCTTTCCAATAGAACCGCTCTCATCGTATTCCGCAGAAACTCCCTGCTTTCGTAATTCCTCATAAATTGTCCACGCTTTGTCTGCAAGTCCATCTTTTTTCATGAGCGGCAAGATTGCCACCTTGTACGGTGCCAGATCATATGGAAAGGACATAACAACGCGAGTCTCTTTTTCACCTTTCGCCGTCACCACCTCTTCCTCTCGATAAAACTCAAATAACGTTAAAAGGAACAATCGATTAAAGCCACCAGAACATTCAACAACAAATGGAACGTATCGCTCATTCGTTTCTGGATCAAAATAACTCAAGTCTTGCCCACTAAACTTTCCGTGCTGATCAAGATCGTAACTGCCACGATGATGGACTCCTTCAACCTCCTTAAAACCGATCTCTCCAAACTTGTATTCAATATCCCAAGCATCAGAAGCATAAAATGCTCGCTCATCTTCTGCATGCTGGCGCCATCGAACATTCCCCTCTGAAAGTCCAAGAAACTTTGTATAAAAATCCCAACGATTTGCTTTCCATGCTTCATACTGAGCATCGGCCTCTGCTGGCTTACAAAAATACTGCACGTCCATCTGTTCAAATTCGCGTGTACGGAACAAAAACTGTTTTACCGTGATTTCATTTCGAAATGCTTTTCCAATCTGTGCAATGCCAAATGGCAATTTTCGACGGGTCACCATCTGTGTAGCTTTGTAATCCAAATAAATATTCTGGCAACTCTCACCTTTTAGATAAACGAGTGATGATTCATCCTCAACCGGGCCAAGATGCGTCTTTACCAAAAGATTAAATCTTTTTGCGTTTGACACCGAGTTACCATCTGGACTCTTAATCTTATATTCTGCAATAACCTCATCGACCTGTTCCGGAGTTAATGCACCAGCATTTTCCATAACTCCAGCATCTTCAATAAGATGATCTGCACGAAAACGACGATGTGAAACCAAATCTTCAACCAGAAGGTCGGAAAAACCACCAATATGACCAGAAGCCTCCCAAACCTTTGGATGCATAAAGATCGCACCCTCAATCTCGACCATGTCTGTTCGACTTGTAACATTCCAATACCGCCAAGCTGCTTCTAAATTCTTTTTCAACAACACCCCGGTCGGACCAAAGTCATACGTTGCCGCAAAGCCGCCGTAAATTTCGCTCGAAGGAAAAACAAATCCTTTTTGTGCAGAAAAATGCACGATTTTTTCTAAACTTGCTTGCATATGAGTGCCAGTGTATCCGAAAGTATATAAATCACAAAACCTGCCAACTGGCAGGCTTTTTGTGGCTAAGCAAGCTTTAAATGCCGTTTAATGAACTGGATATCTCGATCATGTGTTTGCATCTGAGGAATGAGGCCGTCATCGATCAATTCGAGCACAGAAGAGAAACCATCATCCATACGTTTGGTCAACTTTTCTTCAAGCACATCCATTCTCCGAATCAGACCAGCTTCAGAAGCTTTCACTGCTGAATGAATCTCATCTCGAATATCTAACCGCAAATCTTCGAGTTTCTGATCAAACTTCTTCTCAAGCCTCTTTTCTTGTTCCAAAAACATTTTCGGAAGAACATCCTGAAGCACTTCAGTCATAATTCCACGAAAAGCTTTCTGCTGATTGTCTGTCATACGGCAACGCAATAAAGAATCTTCATGGGGAGTAAGTCGATTCTATCACGGCACCTTTTGTTAAACTAGAAATCATAAATATATGAATAAACTCTCGCTTAACGAACTTCTTACCCTTTTTGACTCTCGACAAAAACTTACGGCAAACGCAATTATTCTGGAATTTTCTGAAACTTTCTTTGAGATATCGGGAAGTGCAACAAAACATCAAGTCTGGCCTGATGGTTATATATCTCATCTTGAGGAAACTATGAACATCGCCAGAACATTATTTCAAACGCTCAACAGCCTTCGTCCACTTGAATTTTCTGAATCTGACGCTCTCTTTACTCTCTTTCTTCATGATACTGACAAACTTTTTCGCCATTCAATACAAAATGGAAAAATTGTTCAGACATTAACTCACGACGAAGCGCAACAAAAATTCTTCGCAATGCTTGAGACGCAATGGAACTACACGCCATCACAACAAGAACAAAACGCACTTCAATATGTTCATGGCGAAGGTGCCGACTATCACCCAACAAAAAGAGTCATGCAACCACTTGCTGCATTTATTCATTGTTGCGACATAATAAGCGCAAGAATTTGGTTCAACTTTGGCAAAGAACACGACTCCTAGAAAACATAAAAGCGCCCGACCATCCGAGCGCTTTTATGTTACGCGAGCTTGAGTTCACGTTTGATTAACTGAATGTCGCGCTCATGTTCTTGGATCTGAGGAATGAGGCCCTCATCGATAAGCTCGAGGATAGAAGAGAAGCCTTCGTCCATGCGTTTGGTTAATTTTTCTTCAAGAGTCTCCATTCTTCGAATCAGTCCAGCTTCCGAAGCTTTAATGAGCGAATGCACTTCATCTCGAATTTCCCTCTTCAAAATGTGATTATTTATCTCAAGCTGTTCATGAATCATTCGAGGAACGGTATTCTGAATGATCGCGAGAACAATCGCCGGAACTTCCTTCCGAAGTGACACGCCGAGCACATCCTCAAACATTCCACGAAGCGTTGTTATGTCCTGCTTGTTCAACATACACAAAACAATTAAGAATCTTCATGGGGAGTAAGTCGATTCTATCACGGCTCTTTTTCCGCATCACTTTCACTCATTTTCCTCAACATTCTCAATGTTTTTACGCAAGCTTTTATCCACAATCCCTGCCCTCCATAGCCCATTTTAGCGAAGGAGGGTTTACTTTTCTTGCTTTTTTTGCTATATTGTAAGTGCAAAACGTCCCTATTTTCTGGGATGTGAGCTCGAACTTCACCGCCAAAAGCAAGGAGCGCACCATGCGCAAATACTGGTTCATGACCCTTCTGGGTCTGGCCGCCTGTGAAAACGGCGGCGAAGAATGCGACAACTGCACTGCTGCCTGTGAAGACTGCGGGGATGACACGGGCGAAGTAACGCTCGGAAGTGCCATCGTCAACATCGCGGCAGATCGGCTTGGTACCTCCGAGGTTTGTACCGTAAACCTCACTGGAACCATGAAGACCTACATCGAGGATGCCGGCGAAGACATCTCCGTCGTTGCGCCCGACGTGTACCAGGCGACTGTAGGCGACATCGCCTTCACGACCCAGTTCGGCTTCCCTGTCCACGTGGATGGGAACGACGAATACTGGGCAGCGTCGACCAGAGAAGTCGAAGTGAAAAAGGACGACGTCTTCACCGACTCGTTCATCCTCTTCAACCTCTTCGAGCCTGGAAACTACTCGTGCTCCTACGATGACTACGCATACGACGGAACATCCGCAAGCCTGAAAGGTGAGTACCGCGAACACCGCGAGTTCGAACCTGTGCAGGTCTGGGTGGACCAAGTCGGCGTCGTTCACACCGAGGACGAGGAGGACGAGAGCGAAAACTGGGACAGAGTAGGCGGAGCCGATGACTACCTCAGAATCATCGGAGATCAGCTCGAGCTCGTACTCGTCGAAGAGGGCTTCAATACCCACCTCATCACGTCCCAGATTGATAACACCAGGTTTTCCATGACTGTCGTTGACGAAATACTCAACTACGTCACGGACCTAACTTGCACGAGATAAGTGCGAAAGGAGAACGCACAAAAACGCATCGGAGCCATCCCACGGGACGGCTCCGATGTTGCATTTATGGCGTAACAATTATCGTGCCGTCATAGTAAACCCACGGATCAACTCCTAGAGCAGAATTACCATCTGGATAATACGAATAGGCACACTCACTTCTAGGTTCGCCTATATCACTCAATCCATAATCCGTTCCCGCAAAACATCCTCCAGAACTGTCTTCATCAATAGCATTTCCAGTAGTACACGTCCCCGTGCACCATCCCCAGTTATCTCTCACATGAACACTCGGACGAAAGACGCACTGATTGCCATCTAGAGTACATGGGGCATTATCTATAATTCCATCCTCTCCACCGTCGTCACAGGTTCCGCCGGTCATGCGGGATGGGTTGCAGGTGTAGATGTGATTGAAACTAAAGTAATTTGGATCACAGCTTTCGCTGCTCATGCCCCATTCATAATCTGAGTCAGAGGTCGGTTTTTCACAAATTGAAGTTTCTTGTCCGGATTCTAGTCCTCTGTGGTTCTTGTAGAAGTTATTCTCTGAAGACGATCCGGAAACATCTGATCCGTCTCCCCAATCAACCATAACGCGGCGGATTGGAAGCTGTTCTTTGTAAGCGGCAGCAAAGAACTTGAGATACGCTCTGTAGAACATACTCGATTCAATGTCTCCCTCATTTTGATCATTCACCGTAAGAGAATGCGCAGCATCTTCTTCACAATAATCGTTATAGCAACGATCCGTATTCACGGCCCACACACTTGGAGGGACGCCATATATTGCACGAGAGTCCCATGTAGCTGAACTGACCGTTGTCGGGTCCATGTTTACAGTTCCATCTCCTGGCGATGCCGACGGCAAGCCATCTTCACCGAAGATTCCATCTGCGAATGTAATGACTTTAAGACTTCGAGCAAAGATGTGATCAAGAATCGTCGAAGGACCACCTCCACTACCAACATTCACGAAAGAGGATGAGCGGCTATCTGAGTCATAATCCGTGGCGCTCGTATTCGCATAATTGTAGTATCCGTCAAAAGATATGTAAGTCGCTGCTTCTGAAGCATTTAAGCCGGCACCCACCTCACTACCTTCAATAGAAGCACAGACCATTCCATCATTCGTAGCATTCGGAGTTCCTGATGCATTGTAAAAAGTCCAAGTTACAGAATCATCATCAGAAGAATGCAATCGACATTGGTTAATGTATGACGGAGCTGCGTCACCGTCCCCTAATATTTCACCCACCATTTGCGTTGCACCAAATGGCTCATTACTTGTTTCTTTAACATACCCAAACGACGGATAGCTCGACTGGATAAGGCCAAGAGACATCAGCGAGTCTGTATTATTCGGATTATAGATTCTATCTGTCCATGCCGTTGCGCCACTCTCACCATCTCCATCAGAAACTTGGGTCATTTCTTTACATCCAAGATACGGCGAGTAGTGATCTAATCCATTGTAGTCATACCAGCCGCAAGTTCCGCTCGCTGCTCCACAACTACTTTCATCCTGTTCCTTCATCATCCATCCCCAAGATGTACTCCAGAATTCAACTCCAGCATATGTATTTGAAAGATATTCGTTGTATTCAACACCATCCGTTGTACAGTTTCTGAGTGCATCAAATGCAGCTTCATATTCTGTCGCGGTACTAATCCAATATCCATAAAGTGGGTACCCTGATGGAAAGTTACGATCAAGTGTTTCATCATAAAATCTCTCGAGGACCGTCGTTGTGCAATCGTCTCCAATTGCATCCTTACTATTAAGCGGAATGCACATGAACGGACAATCATTATCTCCGTCATCACTGCATGCATCATTCAATGACGTTGTCTCGCCTCCAGAATCTGCGCCCTTATCTGGACCAGCCACCATAACGAAACCAACTGGACACGCAGTATTTTCATTCATGCATTCATATTTGTTCACAGTCTCCGTGCCGTCCGTTTCCAAACAACCCCAGCTTGTAGTCACGGATGCATACTCGCCTAGCCACGAACAATAATTCGTCTCTTCGAAATATCCTGCTTCAGTATATTTCGCATACAAATCAGTTGAACCAGAAAGCTGATCAATAGGAAGCCAGGAGAGACAAGCGTTCAAGTCACGATCACCAAGAATATTTGTCGAGCTATCACGCTCCAAACAATATCCTTCCAATCCAAGAACATCATCAATTTGCGTTGGCTTTTCGCAAGTTCCGCTGTCCCCACATGAAGATGTATCTGCACAGAACGATCCGTCTAAAGATCCTCCGCTACAAATTCCTTGCGTGTTGCTGATATTTACAGAAGTATCTTCCGAGAAATATCGAATTGTTCCACCGTCACCATACGTAATTTTCTTATACGTGCATGAGCAGTCTTCACCAAGCGCACACGACTGAACATTTTCAAAATTCTGAACAAAAGAAACTGGAAGCGCATCAGCAACGGTATCTGCATTCCACGAATTAGCGTCATCAATCGTTAGCGGCGAACTATCCGATGGGTCTTGCCATGCAGTAACGATTTCATTTCCAAATGGACTGTTAATCTCTGGATAGGCACGGCATACAGAAGCCTCAGAGTCATTTATTTCGAATACGCTTCCATTCGGAGTAAGAACGCACTGGTCATACATACAAGTTCCAGCTTTGAAATTCACTGATGGATACAATATCTGACCACTTCCACATACCGCATTTGGTGACGATGGATTGTAACTATCAATAGCCGCGTCACCTCCATCTGTCGCGCAAACAGTTCCCAGACACGTCTGTCCAGAAGAACAATCCGCACTAGATGCACAAACCGTAGTAGAACGAGCGTAACAGGTTCCAATCAAACAACTTCCACCGTCAACACCACAGGCGCTAGTACTAATACACGGCGACCCGGTATTTTCGCAGTAGCCAACAGAACAAGACTCTCCATAATCAACTTCACACGAACCGGCAACATATCCCAATCTATATTCACTTTTTGGCGCCTTGCAATATGTACTCCCACCTTCGGAACCGCCACAATCTGCATCATCAGTACATTGGTCGCCATCAAATGTCGTCAAGTACGAGCTTCCAGAACCCTCAGTATCACAAGTAGTAGACGGATTAGCTATGTTTATCTGAGTCAGCTGATCAACGGGCAACAATCCAGGAATTGCATAACCAGAATAGTCGTCGCCATACCAGGAAACGTCACGACTTGAATATGTACTTTGATCAAGAACGACTGCAGCGCCGTTATCTTTCCATTCGGAACAGAATGAAGCGTCGCTTGTTCCCGAATATTGCGTGCAAAGATCAACTCCACCACAAACTGTTATATAACTATTTGTTCGTGGATCCCAAGTGGTCTGAGCGTCAGAACAACTAAGCCACTCGCTGCATTCTCGATCACGGTTCACTTTCAAAACAGAATTTGAATCATTTTCTAAACGCGGCGCCGATCCATAGTCTCCATATGACGACGCACAGAATCCATTCACTTCAGCACCAGTCTCACTAGCTAACGGACGACAATCGCTGTTTTCATAACACGATCCATCGTAAACGTATGAATCTGTTGATCCATTAATGTCGTAATATTCTGCCGCACTGTACCAACAACGATTCGCGCACAAATCCACGGTTGTGCCACTTGGCGTTGTAATTGTAGAAGTACCATCACAATCTATTGGATCAACAAAGTCATTTTGCCGTGCACCGAACAATGCATCTGCATGAACACTTGCAATATAGGTTGCCGAAGCATTACTTGTTTTTGCTGGAATCGAAGTGTTGTTAAAAATTCCACAGCCGTCTGTCTGACTAACTTCCCCATTACACTTTTGACTGTCTGGGAGACTATTTTCTTCAAGCGAATCATTATTCAAATAGTAGTAACTCGTTCCATCGGCGAGGCTATAAAGCTCATCTGTTGTGAGATCTGAAACATCCTGGAACTCACTGCACGTATCGTAAGAAGCAAAACATGTACCAACCCAGTTCGCGTAACTATCGTCGCCATTGCGCCAAATGCCCGCTGTATCACCACCAATAATATAGTCGGGGTCACACGGATCTTCCGTTCCTGTCTTAAACCATCCCTGATACGTCACATAATCGATGGTGACATCAGTTCGATATTCACACGTCTGATCTTGTGGATCCTTAAAGTACGACGTCGATCCATTGTTATCTACCCAAGCTTCACAGAAAAGTTCATCCTGCGAGCACAATGAATCTGCGTAATTATCCGGAGTGTTCATTAAATACGTTGTTGTCCAACTTGCTACTGCGGTGTGATCTTGACTAAATACTGGCAACCCAACTTCCATGCATCCCGCAACATCAGAAGAACACTCAACACTGTCATCAACAACCAAGAAAACGTCCTTATCCGCTGGAGAAATAACTGTTGAAGCCTGATACGACAAGTGCGAAGGAAGATCCCCAACTGGAACATACCAATCAAGATTAAACTCACATTCTTCATCTCCGACACCAATCGTACACAAATATTCGCTTGTGGTATCAAAGCCATCACGATCCGCATTTTGTCCAAAATAACATGGTGTTGGCTCTGTTACTGCCCCAACAACTGAATATCTTCCAATGTCTCTTGAACAATATGCCCCATAAACTGAAGCATGAATTGCATCAGATTCCTGAGTCATGAAATACGCAGAGCAACCAATTTTTGATTCATCACACAATGAACTAAAACTCTTTACGTAAGCTGTCTCACTATTTTGATCTGTATATTCCTGACACCCAAGCATGTACTGCGGAGACGACGTTCCGCCTTCCGTCGAATCACATTCGGCTGGAGTCACCCATGAATTCTTAATGACCGTAATATTGTCTTCACCTTCGCGAAGAATGACGTTGTCGATATAGAAAGTAGATCCGCTCACTGGAACAAAGGCCAAAACCGATGCACCGTCTCCGAAATCTGGATAATCATTCGGATCCATGTAAATTGGACCGTAAGAATACTGTTGCCAGTTTGTATCAAGCGTAATTACGCCCGAGTCTGGAATAAACGAACTATCGATCGTTGCAGTTCCAGAAGTACGCGACGTGTCGAATCCAACAGAGACACTTCCGGATCCCTTTGCCCAGAAACTCAGCACATACGTCTTTCCAGCGAAAAGTTCCTGACTTAACGTTCCACAATATGACTCGCCATTCAATAGCGCACACGTTCCACCAAGCACACCGTCTGCTGTTGTAGTACATCCATCTTCAGAAGCACAAACTGTTCCGTCTCCTCCGATATACGTCCACACAGATTCACCATCAGAGAGAAGCGAATGTCCGTCCGTAGCAATAGACTCATTTGAAAGAGTTACCGTTGTCGCGCTATCTGCATCCCAATTACTTAAACTTCCTTCCTCGAAATATTCTTCAAATGCTTGACGGCTGTTATTGCTTCGACCGCCAGTATATTCACGGCATCCTGCCTCAGCTTCAGAACACAAATCACTCTCATCTGCGTACCCGTAATATCTACATTCTGCAGTTATGCTATTAAAGTATCCACCAGATTCCTCACAATTCGCTTCCTGAGTTGCAACATCCGCACCCACAATGTCGGTCTTTCGATATGTCACACATGCGTCATTCACTGTCACTGTCTTTGTCCATTCTCGATAATGAATATTCCCCTCGGTATCATAAAATTCACGACAATCTGGATTCGTAATCGTATCGTCATGCTCATCACAACTATCAGTATCTTCGTCGAGAACACCAGATGAATCATCATGACAAGAAATGCCCTCGTCGCTGGTCGACCAACTCGTACAAGGCGCGAGATTTGGATCTGTATCCATGCCGATATCGCTTGCATACGTATACGGATCTGGCCCCATATTAGACTCGAGCAGATTCCACGTTTTCAACTGATATCCAGAAGTATCAGAACCTTCCCATGTATAAAATATCGCGGCATTATCTGATGCAATATTTGCCGCAGCTTGATCTTGCGTTACACAGGCACGAACGTATGTAAAATAAGAAGGCTCCTCTGTTGCGATATTCGTAAATTCGTCACAGCCAACATATTGTGCCGTACATGATTCTGCAGAATCTGGAATAAAGTACACAGGAAATTCGCCATCTGGCTCATATCGCGTCTCCTCCTGCTTAAATGTGTCATATCCAACACAAGACTCTGGACACTCATCTAACGAACCAACAATTCCAGACACCGAAGGATCACCATTCGTTGGCGTATAGAGCGAACATCCCACATCAACTTCAGAACACACCTTTGCATATTTGTCACAATCCGCTGAATCATCGGCGCCACCAGTGCAACCAAGATAGATTGGCGGAACCTTCACATAAGCAAGATCCAACGTCGACTCACTATATCCTTCATGATAGGTACTTGCCGCAGACTCCTGCTCTAATTGCAATGAATCAAACCAAAGATCACCACCCTTTACCGCAATTGTAACGTTTACTTCCGCGCTGCTTTCGCTCAACGTCGGAACGGTAAACGTACAACTTAACCGTTCATAAATTGTTTCTGCTGGTGTTGCGATAATTTCAATAACACTCGAATCTAAGGCGACTGCACAGTCCCCACTTAATCCAAATCCACGAAAATCGACCAACTCCCCACTGCTACTCGTCATTGCAAGCTGTACATTCGTTGCTGCTACGCCGCTATTTTGTGCAGCATAAAAAGACATCGTGTATTCAGCTCCCTGCGTTAGTACAATTCCTTCTTGATAATAAAATCCGCCTTCGCTACCCGTACCTACCGCGTCCGTGCCATCCAACATAGCGTCTCCACTAATGCTATACGCCGTTCCAGATCCATAAAGAAACCATCTATCAGGGATCCCATTTGCATCTTCGTCATTTTCAAAAGATGGATTTGCGACCATGTTTAATGCTAAACCATTTGTTCGAGATGCAAGCTCTCTGCAACCACCATCCTCCGAAGAGCATTCCTCCACTGCTGATGTGAAATATATCCGGTTATTATAAATATCATCTGCAGCTTCTGCAGAAACTAAATCTGCAGCAACTGAATAATCTGGCCAATCAAATACTCCAGACCCTTCATCAATTTTCTTTGTGTTGTGCCACAAACATCCAGCAGAATCTTCTGTACATCCACTGGAATTTGTTGTATTTGATAAGAAATTCTCCTGCTCTCCGTCTGGATTCTGATACGTCGTACAAGAACCATAATATTCAGGACATTCTTCACCACGAAAATTCCAAACATTCTCTTCTCTCACGCAATATCCATAACCTCCAGTACAATTTCCCTCTCCGTCTTGATCAATACAACTTGGCATGTCTACGCACTCTGTCTTTCGCTGATCTGAAACACTCGATTCAAGCAATTGACCGTACGCCTCATTCTTACACTGAGTTTCTGGATACTTCAGCACCCAATTCGGATCTATTAAATGACACCATGGATTATTCTCATCAAGTTCATTCTGCGCATTGCACTGATAAAATCCGTCAACAACCTCTCCTAATGTTATTGGGCTTGATGGATCAGAAGACTCTGCTGCAAATTCCCAACCAACAGAAATCACCCGAGCCTTTCGAAGTTTCACCAAATTTCCATGACAATATCCGTACGAATAACAATACTGATCCTGGTCACGTGCACTGTCTGACGATGGAATTAAAGGCCATGCACTATTTAATAATCCTTCGTCCAATGCCTCTTTAATCGTAAGCCCTGTACCGCCATCTGCACGTGAAATTGCCGAAATAAAAGATGAATCTGCAACACAGTTGTATAAACTCTTTCCCTCATATGGACAGGCGCCAAAATCGTCAAGAAGACTGTAATCTTGAACGGAAAGAATCGGAGCAGTTAAGAAACTCCTATATGTTTCGCGTGCATCTTCTGTTGTTCCAAGACTGTAACTTTCACTATCAAACGGATTAATATCAGTCTGGTCTAAATCACCAAATAATCCGTTATAAATCTTCTCAGTAAATTTTGATAAAAGCGTATTCGTGAATACAGAACCGGCATGAATGCCGATCTGCATCAGCACCTTACTATCCCCCATGGATGCTATGGCAATTTGTCGGCGAGTTTCATCTGTTGCGTTGAGCGCAACTGTAAATCTGTCTTGCAACACTTCTGCCGGTGTCTCTACACGACCAGTAATAAAATCTGTCTTATCCTTAAAAAATCCACCAAATAACTCACGTTGCGTTGCAAGCACTGCATCTTGCTGTGCTTTTGTAAGCACATCTGTATACAACAAAATACCTACAGAAAAATCATTTTCTTTCGGATTGTACATGTCTGCCAACTGGGTCAAAATCATTGAATTCTTTTCTGTTGGCGACGCAAGCGTTGTTTCTATATCAGCAAGAAAACCAGCCCAGTTATCTCTTATCTCACTAATGTTACATTCTGGCTCCGGACGGTCAAATGCACCCTGAATACCGAATTTAAACGCAAGAGTAACGCTAAAATCTGGATTACACAATTTGAAATTACCCAAAATTCCCTCATTATCTATTGCGTCAATCGCCGCACCAGCAACAGATGCACCATAATCACGCAAATATTCCATGGCTGTTCGATTCTCAAAAAGTGGATCCTCCCCATCACCACCAGATGCAATGAATACTGCGGCATCATATGCCAAACGATCAACACCGAACGTGACAGTATTCACCAATGCTGTAAAAATCGATGCCAACAATGCATTCTCACCGATCGTCTTCAGGGCGCTCAATGACCACTCGGCAAAACGTGGCGCGTCAACAATAACTTCGGAAGGAACTGCATATACACGTTGCGGCGCCGCGAAAATACCGACAACACTTATAGACATTACAAGTGCAAGCATTCCTCTCACAATTCCTTTTCTCCATGCTACTACCATACGCTATTGCGTTGTCGTTTGAGTCGTTGTATCTACCCCCGTCTCTACGGTCGCATCTGTACCAGCCTGTTGAAGCTGAATCGCCTGTAAAGCTTCAGCTAACGCCGTTCGCAACTCATCGTCAGTCAATGCGTTAACCGCAGTCACGTCACCACCGGATTCAATCAGTAATTGACGAATCTCATCAGAAGTCATCTGCGCTAAAACTTCGGCAATACTCGAGACATCGGAAGTAATGGCACTAGAAGCACCCTGAGCGACAGAGGCCGCAGTATCACTGGCTGCAGCATCAACAAAGGTTCCTTTAAGCGTCGTTGGATTTACCGTGTCATTTGCCGCACCACAAGGCATGGATGGCGCGCAATTCGGATCTTCTCCATTCGCAATTTCAGTCTTGTCATCAGCGCCGTCACTATCTGAATCTGCGATATATGGGCTTGTTCGATAAACATAAAGTTCGTCATAATCGTTCAGACCATCTTCATCAGTGTCTTCCTTGCGAAGCTTTTCCATCTCTTCTTGTTGTTGCTGATCACCAGTTAAAAACTTTGGTCCTGTATATGAAAGAACAAAAGGAGAAGCGACGTGCTTCCACAAATAAAAAGTACCAAAAATGAGGGCAAGAACCCCAAATCCAGCCACCATCCAAAATCCTACTTTCTGCTCCCGATTTAAGATGGTTTTCTTTCGCGAAATGTATAAACGACCGTCCTCCAGCATAAGCAAATCGTGAAGAAAGTATATCACGATAGCCCATGAGCTCTTTTCGTATTCGTGCTGTAATTCAGGGGATAAATTGTGTGTGCAAACTGAATACTTTCTGAATTCTACGATCGCAATAAAGAAAAAAGTTTTATCCAATCTTCAAGAGAAATTTCTTGCGGCCGAACAGCTTTTGGCAATCCGATACTCGCGAATACTGCATCAATTTTTTCTATATCCGCGGTCTGTGCTTGCGCCAATGTTTGCCGAAGCTGTTTTCTTCTATGCGCAAATCCAATCTTTGCGAATGCGATAATTCCTTCATTCTCTTGATTGGCCTCTTTCGGTTTCAATTTCAAAACCACCGAATCAACTTTTGGCTTTGGAACAAAAGCCTCAGGGCCAACCAAGCAAATCTTCTCAATATCGCAATACAACTGCGTCGCCACAGAAAGCACACTCATCTCTCCCGGCTTTGCCATCATTCGCTCGCCAACTTCCTTCTGAACCATAACTACTAGTCTATCTGGAAGATTTATTGATCGAAAAACCTTTTCAAGAATTGCATTTCCAGCATTATACGGAAGATTACTCACAAAAATCCAAGGCCCCTCATTGGAAAGCTCGTCATAATTGACCTGTGCCGCATCTGCATTCACAACAATCGCTTTCGAAAAATTTCGTTCAAGCTTTACAACCAAATCTCGATCAGCCTCAATGAGCACAAGCAAATTCTCAAATCCCACCAAACGCTTCGTTAGCGCCCCACCGCCTGGCCCGACTTCAATGATTCGCTCATTTGGTTGCGGATCTAATGCGCGAATAATCTGGTCAATCACCTCTTCGTCTTGCAAAAAATGCTGCCCAAACGATCTTTTAAAAACCATATTTTATCTATCTCTAAACGTTTTCATAAACCATTCATACATCTCCTGCATTCCATCTCGAAACTTCACATTAGCCTTCCAGCTCAATGTATTCGATCCAGTTGATGGGTCTATAACGCTATGAAAAACCTCCCCCTTTCGAAAAGGCTCACAAAGAAACGGATGCTCTTCGCCATGGATTTCCATGATCGTGTTGTAGATTTCTCGAACTGAAGTACCAATTCCTGTTCCAATATTCACTACTCCTTCTTTCTCAGAATCAATCGCGGCAAAAATTGCATCAACAACATCTCGAACATAAACACAATCTCTTGTCGCGGACCCATCTCCAAAAATAACAACGGGGTCACCACTAATCATTCTAGCCAAAAATACTGCCATCACGTTACCCTCCCCCGTCGATTTCAATTGTTGACGAGGTCCGTAAACATTTGCCAATCGCAAGGTCATCGTCTTCATCACAGATCGAGAGCTGGATCCGGCCAAATAGTGCTCAAACGAAAATTTTGCAACGCCATACGGAGATAGCGGATATGGATCCTCTAAAAGCGGGGTTGGACGAACAGGATGGTCTCCATAAATCGCGCCACCACTGGAAATGAATACAAAACGTTTACAGCTAGAAGCCTCTGCAGTCCGTAAAAGTCTTAATGATTCAATAATATTCGTTTCTGCGTCACCGATTGGGTCCGTGATTGAAGCCGTTACGCTAATCTGCGCGGCCAAATGCACCACAACATCTGGTCGCTCTTCTAAAAAAATATCTTTAACAGATTCGTGCCCAAATGAAGTCTTATAAACTTTTGCCGACGGATTTTCGAATCGAAGTTTTTCTCGTTTGTAATGGTCAATCACAACAACCTCGTCACCGCGAAGCACGAGCGCATCCACCAAATGCGAACCAACAAAACCCGCACCACCAGTCACCAAAACTTTCATATACGGTTCAAATACCATGCCACAGTTTCTGCAATGCCAGCCTTCAACTGCATGGACGGCGCCCAATCAAGAAGTTTTTGTGCCTTATCTATGGCAAGCGCGCATTGCTTTACTTCATCTTGTATCTCCGAACGCAATTGATGTTCAACAGTTTTTCCCATCGCAGATTCAACCATTTCAAGAAGTTCAAATGTTGACGTTTGTTGTGCGGTTCCAATATTAATCACTTCATTTGCAATCGAATCTCCTGCAGCAAGGCACGCGCGAACAACGTCTTGAACATACACATAATCGCGAGTGGTCTTCCCGTCGTTATTTATTGCAATGGTTTCACCATTCAAAATACGCTTTGTAAAAATCGCAATAGCGCCACATTCTTTACTTCCGTCCTGTCGCGGCCCATACACATTCGCAAATCGCAAAGACATCCAAGAAAGTCCATGAATTGCCTCGTAACACTTCAAATAACGTTCACATGTCAACTTAGAAACTGCATAAGGCGTTAACGGCTTTGACATGGCAGACTCTGGCGTTGGAATAACGTCGGCTCGACCGTAAGAAACGCCAGTTCCGGCAAAAATAAAACGTTTTACGCCAGCCTTTCGTGACGCTTCTAGAACATGAAGTGTTCCAAGAATGTTGTGCTCAGCATTTAAAACAGGGTCAAGCACAGAAGCACGATCGTCGATGTGAGCCGCAAGGTGAAAAACAACATCTGGCATGACTCCCAAAAAAAGCTCAGTCATGCTCGTGCTCCGAATATCTGCAACCTTATACGTCGCCTTTGCATTTTTTACATCATCGGCTGGTAGCACAAGGTCGACAACAGTCACAGAAATACCTCGCTCAACCAAAGCATCAACAAGATGCGAACCAATGAACCCCGACCCTCCTGTCACGATCGCCGATTGATAAGACATATTTATGTATTGCGTTGTGCAGCGTCTTTCCGCAAAAACGCTTCAATAAATGGAACAAGTGCACCATCAAGAACGCTTTCAACGTCTGACGTTTCCACGTCTGTTCTGTGATCTTTCACCATTTTATACGGATGAAGCACATAACTTCGAATCTGGTTTCCCCACGCCGCAGTCTTATGTTCTCCTTTAATATCTGAAAGCTTTTCTGCACGAGCCGTCACCATGAGCTGATAAAGTTTTGCCCGCAACACATTGAGCGCGATGGTCTTGTTTTGTAACTGTGATCGCTCATTCTGACAGCTAACCGATATGTTCGTTGGAATATGAGTGACACGAACGGCGCTGTATGTTGTGTTCACCGACTGACCGCCCTTGCCAGACGATAAAAATGTATCAATACGAACATCGTCCATGTTCAAATCAACCGACGATGCGTCAACATCTGCAAACTCTGGAAGCACTTCAATAAGCGCAAACGTGGTATGTCGCATCTTCTCTCCGTCAAATGGAGAGATTCGAACCAGTCGATGAACCCCAGATTCTGATCGAAGATACCCATACGCATACCGTCCATGAACCGCAATAGTGACGCTCTTATATCCCGCCTCTTCACCGCGAGACTCATCCAAAACTTCAACGGCAAATCCTTGTCTTTCTGCAAAGCGCGACATCATGCGCAAAAGCATCGCCACCCAGTCATTCGCGTCTGTTCCGCCAGCACCTGCATGGAATGACAAAATTGCACCGCGAGAGTCATATTGCCCAGAAAACAACACCTGAAATTCCATAGCAGTAAACCGCGCCTCAAGATCTGCAACAAGCTTTTCAGTATCACGTTTATCGTCTGCAGTTCCTTCTCCTTCTGCCATAACAACCACGTCTTGTACCTCCGAAATCTCTTTTCCCATCGCGTCCCAAGACAATACTTCGCGTTTCAAATCTGCAAGCTCTTGAGAAACATTTCGTGCTTTCTCTTGATCATTCCAAAAATCTGAGTCGCCCATATCTCCTTCAAGCTCGATCATTCTTGCTCGAGACGCCTCAAGCCCGAGCGCCACAACCGCAAGGCCGTGGCGCTCTTTAAGTTCTGCGACTTTTGATTCCAGTAACGAAGACATGTTTAGAACTGAAATTTCTTTGCCCATTCTGAAACGTATGGAATCTCAAACTTTTCTCCTTGTAATGCCTTCACAATTCCCATAACAGAAGCCACGAAAATCGCGAGCCCTACAAGAGAAACCAGTGCCCCACCAAAAGGTACATCCCACAAAAAGCCGTAAAAAGCACGAAGCAACATTCCAGCAATCGCAAGGATCATTCCTTGTTTTGCGTGATACTGCGCAAATGCGGAGTCTTTTGCAAAGAACAAAGGAATTACACAAAACACTCCAAGATAACTAATCGCTGCCATTCCCCTGCGCTCTCCGTCTTGCATTGCTGTCTTTTCCGCGACTGAAGCTTTCTCTTCTGCAACACTCGACCCGTCTTGAACTACGCCGTTATTCTGCATGTTTTCCATAGAATCTTTATTAAAGATGGCTACACAATAACAAACTGCACCTCCGCTGACGAATCGCTCCCCCATTTATGGGCAACCTTAGCCAAATTTTTTGACAAATCCCTGTTATATTGCTATATTGCTCCTCGCAACAGTGCCCAAACAGTGTTCCAACCACAGGAAGTGTGCCATGCCCGTCGACCCAAAATCTACCATCCGATTCCCCACCCCAATCGCACCGGGAGATCCCCATGATGACGGAAGGGAGTGGAACCAGGAAGCGCCCGAAATCGAAACTATCCACCGCAGCGGATACGAAAGAACCGAAGATTCCATATCTCGATCTCAACCGAGCATCTTCGTTCGGTTCATGAAGTGGACGAAGAGGCTCGGCACAATCCCACGCCTGGCCATCAGTGTCGTGATAGTGATCATTTTCAGCGCGGTAGTCGCCATCGGAATCGCGCGCCTTTCGCGCGACGATCCTGCGATCACCGTCTCCAGTTCCGAACGAACCGCCACAACGATGGCCTCCGCTGTCACGGTCGAAACCGTGACTGACATCGCCGAAGAAGGCGATAGCTGGAGAAGCATCGCTATCGAGTGCGACTCGGACTGGCAGTTCATCGTAGAGATGAACATGTCCACGGTTCGTGAGAACACCGAGTGGTGCAAAGCGCGCGAAGGCGTCGGGACGAACTACCTGGAAAAGTGCACACTCGAAGATGGCAAAACGCCTAGAGCCAGCAGGTTCTGCTGCCTCTCCGATTACAAAGGAGAGAAGCTCGCGATCGACACGATCAAGATCGGACAGGAGTTCAAAAAGCCCGCCACCTGCGCCGCATCCAACAAGGACGGTGTCGCGACCACGAAAAAGTAGCAGCCAGTGTGCGCCACTACTACGACGAGCCGATTTCCTACGGGAGACTGGCTCGTTTTGCTTTATGGGCGCGGTTATATCAAAACACCAGGATTTCTCCTGGTGTTTTTACGAGGTAGTTTCGGCAAGACTTTTTAGTACATGTCCATGCCGCCACCCTGTGAGGAAGAAGACTTCTCTTCCTTCGAAGGCAACTCTGTAATTGCTGCTTCGGTAGTAAGAATCATCACTGCAACCGATGCTGCGTTCTGCAAAGCTGAACGAGTGACTTTTGCAGGATCAACAATGCCAACGGCTACCATGTCACAGAACTCACCAGTCAATGCATTCCAACCTTCATTTCCAAATCGTTTTGTCACCTCATTTACGATTACCTGACCAACTTCACCGGCATTTTCAGCTATCGCAAAAAGTGGAGCAGAAATCGCACGAAGTAAAATTTGCATTCCGGCCACTTCATGATCCTGCTGAATCTGAACTTTTTGACGTAAATTACCAGATCCATCTGTCACCTGTTGCATCGCAATCTTCGTTCTTTCCGCAATGAGACCATCAACGACAGATGCGGCGCGAATTAATGCAACACCACCACCAGCGACAATGCCTTCTTCGATTGCGGCCTTTGTTGCAGAAACAGCATCTTCAATTCTATGCTTCTTCTCTTTCATCTCAACTTCACTTGCTGCACCGACTTTAATGACCGCAACACCACCAGACAACTTTGCCATGCGCTCACGAAGTTTCTCTTTTTCAAAGTCTGAATCAACCATTTCTAGCTGTGCCTTGAGCTGGTTCACTCGTGCCTCGATCGTTGTTTTGTCACCAGCGCCTTCGACGATAGTTGTGGTGTCCTTCGTCGAAATAACACGGCGAGCTCGGCCAAGATCGGTAAGTTTCGTCGCATCAAGCTTCATGCCTTTTTCTGCAGTAACCAGCATCGCGCCAGTAACAACAGCAATGTCTTCGAGCATTGCCTTCCTACGGTCTCCATATGCTGGAGCCTTAATTGCAAGAACGCTGAACATTCCTCGAAGCTTGTTCAAAATCAATGTTGCAAGCGCGTCACCTTCAACGTCTTCCGCGATAATAACGAGCTCCTTCTTACCAGATCGCGCAAGCTCCTCAAGCAACGGAAGAATCTCCTGAATCGATCCAATCTTTGAATCGGTAACTAAAACAGGAACATCCGAGTATTCGGCCTCCATACGCTCAGCATTCGTTACCAAATAGTGCGAAACATAACCTTTGTCGAACTGCATCCCTTCAACTACCTCGACCTCTACTCCAAAGGAATTCCCTTCCTCTACAGTAATCACACCGTTTTCCGAAACCTTCTTCATGGCCTCGGCAATAATCTTTCCAATCTCTGGATCGTTAGCAGAAATCGATGCTACATGTTCAATCGCATCACTAGTAACTTCGATGCGATTTTTCTTAATCTCGCCTACCATCGCTTCGACCCCTCGTTCGATCCCGCGACGTAATGCCTGCGGATTAGCACCAGCAGAAACAACACGTAGCCCCTCGGAAATAAGCGCCTGAGCTAAAACAGTTGCAGTTGTCGTCCCGTCTCCAGCAACATCATTCGTCTTACTTGCAACTTCTTTCACCAACGTCGCGCCAAGATTCTCAAGCTTATCTGCAAGTTCAATCTCCTTCGCGACTGTTACGCCGTCCTTCGTTACCATTGGCGAACCAAAGCCACGATCGATGATGACATTTCGGCCCTTTGGACCAAGGGTGATTTTTACTGCATTCGCAAGCTTGTCGACACCTGCCTTAATCTTGCTTCGTGCCTCGTCATTAAACGTAATAATCTTCGACATAGTTAGAAAATCTGATTATTCAATAATTGCCATCACTTCGTCTGCAGAAACGATCAAAAACTTCTTCTTTCCTCCGCCATCTTCAAGCTCAATCTCTTCCTTTCCCCATTTCTTGAAAATAACAACGTTTCCAATCTGAACATCGATAGTTTGACGAGATCCATTCTCTAAAACTTTTCCTGGACCAATCGCAATGACAGTTCCGCGATCTTGCTGCTCTTTACTTGCCGTATCTGGAAGCAGAATCCCAGAAGCGGTCTTTGTTTCTTCTGGAGCAGACTCAATAATGAGATTGCTCCCCAATGGTTTGAGCTTCATAAAAAAATCAAAGAATTAAGTGCTGGCATATTAGCACTCCACCTCCGAGACTGCCAATCCCCTATTCCTCTTCAAAACGAACCATGAAGCCAAGTACAAAAGCGACTAATGCCAAACCTGCCCAAGACGACCAAAGATAATGGTCATAACAGGCCACGATGAGAAGAACGCTTCCCATTCCAAGCGCATAAAGCGCACGAACATTTGGCAATTGACCAAGATATTTGTAAACAATTGTGCCCGCAAAACACAAGGCAGCAAGCAAGCCAAGGATTCCGGTCTCTGCGAACATTAAAAGAAACCCGTTATGAATTGGTTGATAGTCATACGCCGGCTTTCCAGGATCAAAGTCTGCGTAAGACAGCACGTACGAACCTACCCCATGACCAACAAAAATATTCGTAGCTTTAATAAAAGGAACAAACTCTTCATAAAGTGCAACGCGCTCGGTCAACGATCGCTCTTCATGAACTCCACCACCTCGAAGACCTGCAACAACATCGGTAAGCGCAAACGAGGCAAAGAGAGATCCAATAATTACGAAAAGAAGAATTCCAAGAATACCAACCGTCCGCCATATTCGTGATTTAACAACTCGTGCGAATATCATCACAACCAAACCAACACAGAAACCGAGAATCGCAGAGCGCGACCCGGTAAGAAACAATCCAAAGAGAAGAGCAGCTGTTCCAAAAGTTCCAAGAAGGACGTACATCTTTGGCGCGAACTTCGTTCGATACTGCGCAAGCGCATACCACAAAACAAAAACTCCAATACTCAGATATCCTCCAAAAATATTCGGATGCGAGAATGTTCCATACGCACGCAAAGAGCGTTCGCCGTCAACCGTAAACACCGCATCCCCAAGTTGTGCAGCACTTCGAGTTGCTAGGCCGAGCCAAGAGCTTTCTGGCGATACTCCGGAAAAAACTTGAATCATGCCAAGAACAATCGAAGGAATAAGACCGGCAACAAAAGCCAAACAAATTACACGGATCGAAACTCGTTCCAATATCAACAAAATGAATAAACCGTATGCGGAAAGAATATGAAGCGTAAGAACGAATGACAAAAGCTCTCGATCTGCGAATGCTGCGCCAGCAATAATGGCAATGCAGAATATTGCACCAAGTCGCACAGGGAACTGATGTTGATCTGAAATCTTTCTCGCAAATATCACTGCGAGTAAAAGCGCAGTAAAAACAAGAAACTCTGTAATAAAAATGCTCATTATTCCGTACTCTGTATGCTCACCAGCCAAAGACACCGCACCGAAAATCCATCTGGACTGCCAAGGCAATACAAACAAAATTCCCGCTACGGCCCAAGAAATCCAATGAATTATTTTTTTCATATTCCCGCCTTTTGACATTCTGCACGCCACGCGTCGCTCACTGCCTGCCGACGATCATTCTCATGAAACTTCAACATGCCATCAGTTACGACTACTCGAGTGTCTTGATTCATAAGCTGACGAAG
>JBAYHK010000003.1:0-94354 GCA_041666145.1 Patescibacteria group bacterium
AGGGAACAAAGACGTGATTCAGTCGTATGTCAAAAACCAAGGAAAACCACGGAACGCTTCACAACTCAAGCTCTTCGATTTTAGCCACTGATACCGCGTCAGCTTGCTGCGCGGAGGTTCATTCTTCCAGTCTCATACAATCGCCCAGTCAAAAACAGAATTCAAACCTTGTAAGAATCCTTTGTATTCCTTGCTCTGAGACGCGAGATATGTTTTTCCAGAATCGGTAATTCGGTAGTATCGTCGTTCTTTGCCGTTGAGCCCCATTTTTCGATTGCTGGTAACAAGTCCGTCACGTTCCATCTTGTATAACAGGGGATAGAGCGTTCCTTCGCGAAATGCGAAAAGATCTTTGCTCTCTTCGGTGATGCGTTCAATGAGTTGATAACCATAAGATTCTCCGTGCTTATCGAGAATCCTCAGAATAATGAGGTCTGCCATTCCTTTCATGAGAACTGTTGAGAATTGCATATGACTTTATGCTATTGCAAGAATAGTATGGAGTCAAGAGAAGAAAATATCCGCAATTTCTGCGGATATTTTTTATGAGTATTTAGTTTTAATTTGATTGCATCAATAAATGAAGGATTCGCTTGTCATGGCGCTAAGAAAAAATACACCGATGATGAGCCAGATGATTGTTGTAATAAACACCATGACTCCAGCTTTCCATCCCTTCTTTTCTCCAGCAAGAATTGCTGGGCCGACTCCAATAAGGATGAAAACCATTCCTATGACGAGAATGACAAGTATTTCCGCAATTTCACTCTTTATATTTCGAAGTATCTTGCTTTCAAAAAGGTTTATAACAATTGTTGTCCATATACTTATGAGAAGGGCAGTAATAAACCCGTTGATTATTGGGTTTGTTATGAGTGAGGCTTTTAGGTTTTGATGAAAAGAAGATCCTTCTGATTTCTTCATTGTGCGATGTTTCCAGATGCTTAGTCCGATGATTACTCCGAGAACGAGAAGTCCGATGAGAATTTTTCCGAGTGAAAGTCGCCATGCGTGTTCACTATATTTTCCAGTTACCGTGTATGACTCTCCAGGAAAAAGATTCGTTGCAGATTCGCGAACAACATTTCCCCGTTGGCTTGTCATTACCGTCATTGCCGATTCTGCATCGAGTGAGGCAGTTCCGCTTATGGTGTCTGGAAAGTCTTGATCGTATTCAATAGTTGTTTCTTTTCCAACTAACGCTAGATCGCTATCTGTTTGTACGGTAACGCTCAGGGACTCTATAGGTTCTTGAACCGTGGGAGTTGAGAATTCATAAGAGAAAGCACCGAGCCAATCTGTGGTGTATTGCTGTGAAGTGTACGCAAAGAGAATGGCAGTGCTCATGTTTGGAGCTATTGGAGATGGGAGACTCAGTACGTAGTTCCCTGAGTCGGATTCGATGATAGAAATTTTTTCGTATGTTGCAGATTGAAGGTCGCCGCTTGAGATGTCTTTGTATTTTTCGCAGGTAGGTTGTTCATTCGTTCCTCCATGTTTTGAACATGCTTGGTCGACTATAAGCTGATATGCACTCATTTGTGATGCATCGTTGACAGAGAGACCGATTTCTACGTTTGAAAGAGTTTCAGTTCCAGAATTCGGGACGATAAGCTTTCCGATGACAATGGCTCGTCCGTCGCCACGAAAAATCACTTTGTATTCATGGGTCTGTCCGCCGAGGATAAGATCACTGGCTTGAGCAAAAGGAGCTTGGGTGCCAAACATGACTAAAAGTGCGAAAAGAACCGAAATGCATTGCTTTATGATTTTCATATGAGAAAACTTTAGCACATCCATAAAAAAGCACCCAAGAAATTCTTGGGCGCCTTCACTTATTCCTTCATTGCTTTCTTTTTCAGTACTACATTTTTATGTCCATGAGTTTCGACTCGTCGTTCAAGAAAATTCACGAGTTTTGCTGCGACGTTTATGCCAGTTGCTTTACTTATGCCCTCAAGCCCAGGATTGCTGTTTACTTCGATGATTTTTGGTCCGGTTTTGGTACGAAGCATATCGACTCCAGCAACGTCGAGGCCGAGGATGAGAGCCGCTTTGATGGCAAGCTTTTTTTCTTCGCTAGAAAGTTCGACTGTGCCAACGCTTCCGCCTTTATGAAAGTTTGCGCGAAACTCTCCCGGTTTTGCACATCGCTCCATACTTGCAAGAATTTTTTTTCCAGCAACGAAGACACGAATATCTTTTCCATGTGCCTCTTCAATGTATTCCTGAACTTTCACAAATCCGCGCTCCTTTTTTGTAAGGTAATCAACAATTGGGGCAAGCGATCGCATGGACTCTGCGATGAACACACCGGTTCCATGTGTTCCATAAATGCTTTTGATGATGACAGGAAAAGTGAATTCTTTTACTGCAGTTTCTAGCATTGATGCGTCACCAACCACATGCGTTCTTGGAACTGGAATATTGAAATGGTTGAGCATTTGTAATGTGCGGATTTTGTTCTTCGCACGAAAAACTCCAATGTATGTATTGATGACGTAAAAACCAGCAAGTTGGAATTGTTTAATTATTGAAGCATTGACACTCGGATCTGTGGTAAAGCCAGGACGAACAAGGATAGCATCAAAATCTTCTGGATTGAGAACCTCGCCTTTATATGTGAGAGTCTTTCCATTTCCGAACACGAGGCTGACATTTTTTGCGTACAGGATTTTGACATAATGTCCGCGAGCCTTGGCTTCTGCAGCAATACTTGCAGTCCCTACAGCGATCTGTTCTTTTCCAACCACGAAGCTAAGAATGCCAAGACGCATACCGTCTAAAAAATAATAAGAGGACGAAAGTTTATGTGCGTGCAGTAACTGCGTCAAGGATTTTGTTGAGCTCTTCTACTGTTTTTGCAGTCATCATTTTTTCGCGTAAGGGTTTGATGTTTGAAATTCCCTTAAAATACCAGCCTAAATGTTTTCTGAACGTCAAGGTTGCTCGCGGACCATATTGTTCCAAATGAAGCTCGAGATGCCTGCGCACAACACGAATTCGATCTTCCAGAGTGACAGGTTCTGGAGTCTCTCCTTTTTCGATGGACAAGAAGTCTCTAAAAATCCATGGATTGCCAAGTGCTCCACGCGCTATACAGACGCCATCACAGCCAGAAATTTCCAGTGCTTTTTTAATGAGCGATGAGTGGTGAATGTCGCCGTTGCATAGCACTGGAATTGAAACTGACTTCTTCACTTGTCCAACCATGTTCCAATCCGATGTACCAGAATAGCCCTGTGCCTTTGTTCTGCCATGAACAATTAAAAGATCAGCGCCAGCATCTTCAATAATTTTTGCGAATGTTAATGCTTCAGTTGGCTCGCTCCATCCGAGACGAATTTTTACAGAAAGAGGAACATTGACGGCTTTTTTTACCGCCTTTACTAACGCCGCTGCTCGTTCTGGTTCTTTCATGAGTGCAGCGCCATTAAAATTGCTGACAATTTTGTAAACAGGGCAGCCCATGTTTATGTCAAAACCATCGGGATGTTCTTTTTCATAAATCATGCGTGCTGCTTCTGCCATTGTGGCAGGATCACTACCAAAGAGCTGCTGAACAAGAGGCCGTTCATCTGGATGAATAGTGGCCATGCTTAGCGTTTTTGTATTTTCGCGAACCACAGCTTCACTTGAAACCATTTCTCGAAAGATTATTGGGTATCGCTCATGTTCGTTGACTTCTTTTATGACACGACAAAATGCGCTATCCGTCATGTCTGCCATGGGAGAGAGCGCAAGAATAGGTTGGGATTCAGTAGCCCAATTTAGGGGGTCCATATTGCAAAGACCATCATGATACAATCCCGCATATGATGCAAAATATCGAGTTCTCGGAAGAAGAGTTGTTTGAAACGATCTGCGATGAAGGGCGTATTCAAGGAATCGTAGACGAGCCAGCTTACTTCGATCTTGTCGATGAAATTATCGAAGATCTTCGTAGAGAATCTGAACTCGGTTCTGACCAAAATCTTGAGGGGCACGCTGAACATTTGAAGACGCGTTTTTCTGAATACCAAGCACGTTTAGTTGATTAGCTTATGCGTCTGACGTTTCACGGCGGAGTTGAGGACGTAACAGGTTCCTGTTTTCTTTTGGAAACGTCAAAGGGAAAACTGCTCATTGACTGTGGAATGCTGCAGGGTGAACGCATGTGCTCAAAAAAGAATCTTGAACCGTTTGGATTCAATCCAGCACACATTTCTGCAGTTGTAGTGACTCACGCGCATTTTGATCACACCGGTCGTCTTCCGGATTTGGTAAAGCAGGGTTATGAAGGAAAAATCTTCATGACGCCTCCAACAAAAGCGCTCACTCAGATCATTTTGGAGGATTCCGTGCATATCATGGCAGAGAATGCGCGAAAGTGTGGTGACCCTGTGCCATATGAAGCGAAAGATTTGACAGCGATGTTAGAGAACGTGGTGACTGTTCCTTATCATCATGTTTCAGAAATGTTTGATGGAGTATCGATTGAGTTTTTCGATGCCGGTCATATTCTTGGATCTTCATTTATTCGCGTTGTTGCCATTGACGGGGAAGAGAAGAAGACATTTGTGTTTAGCGGTGACATTGGGAATGATGACGTGCCTATTCTTCCAGATACGGAGAGCCGTCCATTTGCAGATGTATTGATTTGCGAATCGACGTATGGGGGAGGAACACACGAACCAACGGCAATGCGGGAGTCAAAGCTTTCAGAATTTGTAAAACAGATTATTCGGCGTGGTGGAACAGTATTGCTCCCAGCATTTTCCGTTGAGCGAACCCAAGAAATTCTGTTTGCATTTGATCAGCTTCTTCAGCGCAAAGAAATCCCAGAGATTCCCATTTATCTTGATAGCCCACTCGCGATTAAGGCGACGACGCTTTATAGACACTACACGGAATATTTGTCTTTCAATCATCCGGCGCTTGCAGGCAAAGATGAGGACTGGTTTCGTTTTCCTTCATTAACAGAAACTCCAAGCGTCGATGCGTCGAAAGTCATTAATAACGACCATAGACCAAAAATTATTATCGCGGGTAATGGCATGATGACTGGCGGACGAATCATGCATCATCTTGCGAGATATATTGAAAAAGAGAATACGGGAATTTTGATTGTTGGTTATCAGGCGAAATATACGCTTGGAAAGACTATTCAGAGCGGTGCAAAAGAGATTTCTATTTTCGGTGAGAAACTTCAAGTTCATGCGACAGTTGAAACGATCGATGCATTTTCTGCGCATGGTGATCAGGAGAAGCTCACAAGGTTTGTGCGCGGCGATGGAACATTTCCCAAAACTGTTTTTCTTGTTCACGGAGAATCTGAAACGAAAGATATTTTTGCTGAGCATCTTCGGACTACGCTTGGAGTATCCGTAGAGATTCCGAGAGTTGAACAGGTGTATGAAGTCTAGAATGATCTTGAAAAAGAATCTTTTGAGGGTCTTTGTTGGGATTGTTTGCGTGGGATCGACCGCGCTTGTATTCGGTAGGCACTTTGATGCGTCTTGGGCTGGGGGAGTTGGATATCGAGCGCGAGTTGCGGTGGAGACTGTTATTGATGAAAAAGCAGTCGATGCATCATGTCCAATTATTGACCCAACGCGGGAGAACATTTTGACGTGTTCGCAGGAATATAAGAAGGTTACTTTTGGAACATCGACAATTTGGATGGATGAAAATACGTCACTTGTAGTTGCAGATAGCAGAGAAGGAATCGAGACTCTCACATTCTACGGTGGGCGAATTGTTGTGAACGGACCAGTCACGCTTCACGTTCGTGATTTAACATTTGCGATTTCCAATAAAGGAACGTTTGTGAACTATAGCTGGTTGAATCGATTGGATGTTTTTGCTATTGAGGGAGACGTTTTAGGTACATCAGCAATTGTTTCTTCTGGAACTGCAGTACGATTTGATACCCTCGTTCCATATGACGATTCGGAAACGATCAACGCGAATTACAAAGAATCCAGTGCGGCGGCATTCTATTCGTGGGTTGAAAGTCATTAAGTTTCATAATCTTGTTTTTTCATGGTTTCAAAAAAATGGCAGGAATCTTCCATGGCGCAAGACAACTGATCCTTACGCGATTGCTCTTTCAGAAATCATGCTTCAGCAGACGCAAGTCGATCGCGTCATTCCAAAGTGGCATGCGTTTTTGGGTGCGTTTCCAACATGGAGCGCATTGGCATCTGCACGAACATCGGATGTGCTCCGTATGTGGAAGGGGCTTGGATACAATCGGCGCGCAGTGATGCTTCATCGGTTGGCGAAAGCGGTGGTGGCAAGTGGCGAGGCGCAAGGCGAAAGAGGGGAATTGCCGAACGACATTGCGGCCATGAAGAAATTACCTGGAATCGGTGAATACACAGCGAACGCGATCGCCGCATTCGCATTTCGAAATGTCGAGGCTGCGCCAGTTGATACGAATATTGTTCGAATTCTGAAGCGTGTATTTCCGCGCCAAACAAAAGATCGTCAATCAATTGAACGGCTCGCGTACAGTATTCGGCCAGAAGATGTTTGGACTTGGAATCATGCGCTTATGGACATTGGCGCACTGGAGTGCACAGCGCGGGGGCATGTTTCCGGGCTTTGTGTCCTCGGAGAGCTTCACGGTGATGTTGAGAAGAGAATGCGAAATCGTTCTAGGCTAAAAAACACTCTTCTTGAAAATAGGCGGGGCTCCCATGCCCCGCACAAGCGATTTGAAGATACAGATCGATATTATCGAGGAAGGATCGTTGATCTTTTGCGAGAAGGCGCAATGACAATGAAGGGAATGCGAACGAATGTTCTTTTTTCAAGGATTGATGACGAGCGTTTTGCGACGCTTCTTCAAGGGGTTATGAACGAAGGCATCGTAGAACGCTATCGAAATACGGTATTCTTAGCGGGTGATAAGTAAAAAGAAGTCTGAACTAAAATTATTTATGGCATTGATCGAATTTTTCGGTGAAACTTGTCCGCATTGTGTTGAAATGAAGCCAATGGTTGAGAACGTTGAGAAGAATTTAGGAGTAGCTATTCAAAAGCTCGAAGTATGGAACAACGACGCGAATGCAAAAAAGCTCGAGGCAATTGACGATGAATTGTGCGGCGGCGTTCCATTTTTTTATAACGAAGAGAAGAAAACATTCATTTGCGGGTCGAGTGACGAACAGACGCTGATGCGATGGGCCAAGGGAGAGGCTGGAGAAGGAATTGGAGGGGGACTATAGGTCCTATTAGCCCTATCGGTCCTATGCGTTCAACGAAATGCAATCAAACACAAAAGCCCCGATTGGGGCTTTTGGTTCTTCTTTCGATAGTTGTATTCGCTGGTGCTGGTTGTGAATCCGTTTCATCGACGACGCAATTTCTTCAGTCGCAAGCAAGTTCGGCAATTGCGATTATTCAGCAGAAGATTGCAGAACTGCAATTAGTAGTTTCAAATGTGCAGCAAACATACGGCAAGGCAAAGGCGGTCTATGACATTCTCAATACTGAAACTGTCGATACGACTGTTACTCCATCCGCTCAACCCACCGAGGATCAACCGCAACCTGTAACTGAAGAAAATACTTCTTCCCAGTCACAGCCTCTAGCTCCCGACGAGTCGACTGGCCAATCTCTTTAATGCCCTGGCCGCGTGCTCCGATGATCATTGGCTTATAACGTTCGGAATGCGTAAAGATTGTTGCATCAACGAATACGGTTCCATTGCTTTGCTCACGGATGTCGTTCACTTCAACGTGGGTTGAGTAGGGGACTTCTTCTCGAAGACGAAGAAAAAGTTTTTCGCGAATAAGCTCGGCAAGCCATTCATTATTTCCCATGTTTGTCATCTGGAATTTTGGATACAGGAACTCGCCTTCTGGCATTTGCTCCCAAATCCATTTTTCAATGAGGTCGGTATTCTTGCTGGTGAGCGCAGAAACTTCGACGTAGTTCGAGAACTTTGATCCAAGATCACGGTAATAGTCGATGAAATGTTTGCTCGCCTTGTCGTCGATTTTGTTAATAACAAGGAGCTTTGGAACCGTGACGTTTTCAATCATGCGCAATGCCATCTTTTCCTCATCTCCAATGCTTCGTGTCGGGTCTGCAATGTACATGACCGCCTGAACATCTCGAAGCGAATCCTTTGCGTAGCTGTTCAGTTTTTTCGTTAACGTATCTCGTGACTTCTGCATGATTCCTGGAGTGTCTACAAAAACAACCTGTCCTTCTTCTCGCGTAATAATTCCTTGAACAGGTCGACGAGTGGTTTGCGGTTTTGGTGTGGTAATGGCGACTTTGGTTCCAACGAGCGTATTAATGAGTGTCGACTTTCCAACGTTGCTTCTTCCAACGATTGCAACAATTCCAGACTTTGGCATAGTGAGTAGGTGATCTCTCGATTTGCTCCTTTTCGTCATTGCGAGGAGGGTAATCCTGACGAAGCAATCTTTCCGTGTAGATTGCTTCAGCTGATTACAGCTTTGCAATGACAGAGAATGTCCGAGGAGCGATAACCGAGAACAAATGAATAATGCGCGGATGTTAGCGGAAAAATTGATTTTGGTCAATTCGAACCCTCCCATGTAACAAGGGGGAGTCGAAGTGGGTAGTTACTGAAGAGAGTCTTTTAGTGGGCTGGGAATGGAGGACGTGAAAGTGAGGAGAGTTTTTGAAGTGGTCGGTGGGTGAATATGAAGGCAGACATGAGAGTTTGAGAAGGTTGGAGTTTGTGGTTTCGACTAGCACAGCATATCGTTTTTGCCGATTCCGCAATGTAAAGTCGACTTTACATTGAAACTTCAAAAAGCCCAATGTTTTCGCAGGTCGGATGTAAAGTTGACTTTACATCGTGAGATCCGCAAAAAACAACCACCACGCTCCAGCCATTCTAAAAAACAAAATGAACAGTCGCTAGAAACCTCAATTCTCCTTCCCTCTAAAGACTTCTTTTCATTTTCACCACGCTACGAATCCTTCACATACGTTCGGGATGGGATAATGAGGCTATCGATCATTAATGATGTATATAAAACCAACTATGAAAAACACAAAAATTATTCTCCTCATCGTTTTTGTTCTTATCGTCGTAATCGCAATCCTTCGTTTTTCATCACAAGAAGACATTTGGCTTTGTGATGAAGGAATTTGGGTACAGCACGGCCATCCGTCAGCCGCAAAGCCAACCACGGCATGCGGCGAGTTTTGAAAAAGTCCCCGATGAATTTCGGGGACTTTTTGATCAAATTATGAAGTCATCAATGAACTAAGTTAGTGACTAACTTAGTTCATTGCCATTTCTGTCCTTTCGTACCAGCGCCGTTACGAGCTCAACGTGCGGCGTGTGGGGGAACATGTCGACGGCACGGATGGCTTCGACGTTGTAGTGCTTTGAAAGTTCGACCATCTCGCGGGCAAAGTTTTTGAAGTTGCAGGAAATATAGACAATGCGGGAGGGTTTCACTTTAATAATGTCGGCAAGCGCTTTGTCATGCATACCAGAGCGAGGAGGATCGAGAATCACCACATCGGCGCCAAGCTTCATCCAATCAAAGTCCTCAGTCTTTGCGTCGAAGAAGTCGATAGAGACATTGTTAAGTTCTGCGTTTATTCGAGCATCACGAATTGCGTCTGGAACAAGTTCGACGCCGATTGTTTTCTTTGCTCCGTTTGCAAGGGCGATTCCGAAGAAGCCGGTGCCGCAATAGAGATCGAGCAGTGTTTTATCAGTAAGGTCACCGGCGAATTCGCGGACTGTTGAGAGGAGCATTGGTGCGGCGTAGGAATTTGTTTGGAAGAAAGCGTTTGGTGAAATGCAGAAGCGACTGCCTTCAATAGTTTCCTTAATTACACCAGGACCATCGATCACACGAATTTCATCTCCGAATGAGAGATCGGAGATTGTGTGGTTGATGGACCAGACAACAGTTGTTGCATTTGTTTTGGAAGCAAGATCATGGAGTGCAGTTTCGACAGCGCTTGCGTCATCGTTCGTTGTGACAGTGGCCCCGAGATTGCCTTCGCCAAGCTGTTGCTCGCCATTTGGTGCACTGGTAACAATGATGATCATGGTTTCTCCAGTGGATGTTGCACGAATAACTGCATAGCGGAGTGTGCCAATGTTGGTTTTGCGGTCAAAGAACGAAAGACCAGATTCTTTTACCCAGGTTCGAACAATAGGGAATAGGGCCTCGATTTTTTCGTCGCCAAGAAAACAGGTGTGATTGTCTATGACTTTCCACCACTTTCCCTTTTCTCGAAGTCCCATTTCTCCTTTGAAATTGATCACGAAATCCATGCGATTTCGATAATGCTCAGTTTTCGGTGCTGGAAAAATGTCTTTTACTTGAAGATCAAGCTTTTTGATGGCAAACGATCCGTTGATTTCGGAGAGCTTTTGTTGAAGCTGTTTTTCGTATGGAATGTGGCTCCATCCGCATGAACCGCAAACGTCTGGTGCTGGGCAAGGTGAAATGTTGGTCATATTGCGGCCGAGTGTATGTTTTTTTGCTGATTTTCGCAATTTCTGGCATGCTCTTGCCGCATGATTATCATTGCGCACAATATTCGGAGCCTTCATAACGTTGGGGCAATCTTGCGAAATGCCGCTGCTTTTGGAGCGGAAAAGGTATTTTTAACTGGAATCACCGGCGTACCTCCAAGAAAGGAAATTGCGAAAGTTTCTCTCGGCGCTGAAGATTTGGTTTCTTGGGAGACCGGTGACATTGGAGTCGTCATCGAAGGGCTTCGATTGAAAGCGTATGAAATTTGGGGACTTGAAACTGGCGAAGGAGCGATCGATATCGCTGATTTTGAAGGCTCAAGAATTCATCGAATGGCTCTTGTTTTGGGAAGCGAAACTGAAGGAATCGACGTGGAAACGCGTGCTATGCTGAATGGAATCATAGAGATTCCCATGGAGAAAAAGCGATCGTTGAATGTTTCTGTGGCAAGCGGTATTGCAATGTACGCTCTTAAAAATTTGCACCTGTAGCTTAGCTGGATAAAGCGCCTCCCTCCGAAGGAGGAGATCGTGCGTTCGAATCGCGCCAGGTGCACCAGTGAATCTGCTTAATTTCGTTCATTTTTGGCTTGCGTCTTCGCAAATTCGTTCAACGTACCAAGAAGTACGTTTCTCGAACTTTGCTCGACGCGCACCAAAACTGATCAAAATTAAGCAGATCCACACTTGTCGAAGCGTTTTATGTCTCTAACACTTTCCGTCGTCATTCCAACAAAGAACGAAGAGCAATATCTCCCATCGATTCTTGCTGAGCTTCGTGAGCAGTCATTACGACCAATCGAAGTGATTGTTTCTGATGCGAATTCCACAGACGCTACTCGTGTGATCGCGGAAAAGTTTGGTGCTCGAGTTGTTGACGGCGGCCTTCCGGCGATTGGGAGAAATCGTGGAGCAGCTGTTGCGAGTGGTGATCTGATCTATTTTTTTGATGCCGACGTCATTCTTCAAGATAAGGATTTTCTCGCGCATGCCGTCGAAGAGTTCGAAAGGAAAACATATGACATCGCTTCGGCTTTTCTTGGTGTTATAGGCGGAACGTTATTCGATGAATTTTCTCATGGATGTATAAATGAGTATTTTCGATTGATAAATTCAGTGAGGCCTCATGCGCCAGGATGTTGCATCCTTATCCGTCGATCGTTACATGAAGCAATCGGTGGATTTGATGAGACGATCGTTTTAGCCGAAGACCATGATTATGCTTTGCGAGCTTCGAAATGCGGGGTATTCGGCGTGCTTGATTCAGTAAAAGTATTCACGAGCACTCGTCGTCAAGAGCGTGATAGGAGATTCTTCTTGATCATGAAATATCTTCTGGCCGAGCTTCATATATTGTTTATTGGTCCAATTAGACATGATAAATTTAAATATGAATTTGGTTATGACAAAAAGAAAGTTTGAGATTTAACTTTTTTCTATGCCGTTAACATTGTCTGTCGTCATTCCAACAAAGAACGAAGAGCAATATCTTCCGTCGATTCTTGCTGAGCTTCGTGAGCAGTCATTACAACCAATCGAAGTGATTGTTTCTGATGCGAATTCTACAGACGCTACTCGTGCCATTGCGGAAAAGTTTGGTGCGAAAGTTGTTGATGGCGGCTTGCCATCGGCAGGAAGAAACCGCGGAGCTGAAGTCGCGACAGGGGACTTGATCTATTTTTTTGATGCCGACGTCATTCTTCGAGATAAGAATTTTCTTGTGCATGCCGTCGAAGAGTTCGAAAGGAAAACATTTGATGTCGCAGCTCCGCGCATTGGCGTTGTCGACGCAAAAGCTTTCGATAGATTTACACATGCTTTTTACAATGGATACATTCGACTTATACAATCATTTCTTCCGCATCTTCCCGGTTTTTGCATTCTTGTTCGTCGATCTTTACATGAAGCCATTGGAGGATTTGATGAGTCGGTGTTGTTTTGTGAAGATTGCGATTATGCGATTCGATCTGCAAAGAAGGGTAAATTTGGCATTCTTGATTCTGTAGAGATTCTTGTAACAACGCGCAGACAGGAACGAGACGGAAGATTGTCGATGACGATAAAATATATTCTTGCTGAATTCCACATCATTTTTCTTGGACCAATCCGACATGATAAATTCAAGTACGGATTTGGATATGATGTAAAAAAGTCCAAAGAATAGGCGTGTTACAATGCGATTGTATGTCGCATCCAATTCCGATCGAGGTTATGTATTCCCACGTTCATCTTTCAGAAGGACAGAGAAAAATTCTTTTTGGGGAACGAAATTCTGGAACCGTTCGACAAGAGATGAGCCAGTCAGGGCAGTTTGCGTATGAAGAAACCGTTGATGTGGTTGGTTCTAATGGAAAAGTTTTGACATTGAGAGTCCTTGGGCCGTCGCGGAAGTCAACACAAGTTGAATTGACAAAGGGAGAGGCTGAACTTTTGGCATTACACGCACAAGAAGCTCTTTCTGGTGATTTTGATCTTGCTATAGATTGCACATTGAAAACAGAACATGGAGAAGTCGTTGCTCCAAAATCGGTCATTATTCCAAGAATGCACATTCATCTTTCTGATAGTGAAGCACGAACGCTTCGTCTTGAGCATGGATCCGTTGTGCGTGTTGACGTGATTGGTGACGGAGCTCGAGTGATTGATGACGTTGTCGTTCGCGTTCATCCAACGTATCGAGCGCGATTGCATTTACATGCAGATGATGCGCGTGATTTATGGCTGAGTGGAGGGGCGCATGTTCGTATTCGCGATCTTCAACATTAATGTATGCGAAATTTTTTTTATCGTCTTGCAATAGTGAGCCTTTTCTTGTTTCCCTGTATTGCCCATGCATCAAATGTCGATCTTTCTTTGGAGGGGAATGCAATCTCATTTTCGGAATCCGCGTTATATGCTGGTGAGAAGATTCGTATTTATGCTCGTGTAAGAAATGTTGGTGATACTGACGCCGTAGCATCGGTGATGTTTTATCAAGGAGGCATGATTATTGGTCAGTCGCAGGCAGTTTCTTTACGGGCAAATGGAAATCCAGACGATGTATATGTTGATTTTACGGTGCCAAATGGAACATTCAATATTCGTGCAGTCCTTCAAGGATCGTTACCGCAAGACATGAATCCTGTGAATGATGCGACTCAGACTGCGCTTTTCTATCCGATCGTTGATGCGGATCGTGACGGCAGCATGGATGAAGAAGATAACTGCGTGAATGATGCAAACGCTGATCAGCTCGATACTGATCATGATGATATCGGGGACGTGTGTGACGAAGATGACGACGGAGACGGTGTTTCTGATTCGAGTGATCAGTATCCTCTTGATTCATCAAAATCTGCAGATCCTATTGTTGCGACTATTGTAGCTCCAGCAGCATCAATGCCGAGTACAGAAGATGTGGCCTCTTCTGTTGATACGGAATTCGTAGCAACAGATTCACAGACAGTTTTACCGATTGAGGGGATAGAAGAGGAGATTGAAATATCTTCCACATCTGCAGTGTCGTTACTTACGACGTCGCCTCTTGCGCGATTTTCTTGGAAACGAATTGATTGGAGGACGTATGAGTTTATTCTTGCGCAACAGCCGGAGGAAAGTGTGCAATTCAGTTGGGACTTTGGTGACGGGGCAACGAGTGTACAGCCGCAAATAACTCATGCGTTTTCCGGTCCTGGATCTTATGCCGTAACACTTACAATTCTCGATGAGACGGGAAAGGTTCTTTCTGATGCACAAACATTTGACGTTACATTCTTTCATCTTGGTAACCCGCAAGTTATTGGATTGATCGTTCTATTATTCATTATTTTGTTCCTTTTTGGATTTGCTTTCATGAAACTTCGATCGCTTTATGATAAAAAAACTCTTTACAAGTAAAACAAGCGGTGTAACGAGCGCGGCTATCATCATTGGAGGTTTTTCGATGTTGTCACGTTTTGTTGGCGTATGGCGAGATAATATTCTTTCGAGCATGTTTGGTGCTGGAGATGTTCTTGATGCCTATACCAGCGCGTTTCTTATTCCAGACATGTTGTTACAACTGTTGATTCTTGGTGCGCTTTCTGCAAGCTTCATTCCAATATTTTCAAAGTATTACGGAAAGAATGACGATCAGGCTTGGAAATATACGAGCACGATGCTGAATGTTTTTGGTTTGGGATTTGCAGGTATTGCAATCCTGGCCATTATTTTTGCTCCTTGGATGACGACGTTGGTTGCTCCTGGATATGGCGCAGAAAAGCTTGCAGTAACGGTGTCGATGAGTCGGGTAATTTTTCTTGGTGAACTATTTTTTGCAGCATCGATGGTTTTTGGATCTGTGCTTCAGGGGACGAAGCGATTTTTTCTTTATGCGCTTGCGCCGATCGTTAATAATATCGGGATTATTCTTGGCGCAATATTTTTTGTTCCATTTTTGGGGCCGATTGGTCTTGCATGGGGAGCGGTTCTTGGGGCAACAATGCATGCAGCTTTGCAGGGGGCTGGTGTTTATGCACTTGGATACCGACACACCTTTCGTATTCCGTGGAATGATCCTGATTTGAAGACGACGAGTATTCAAATGATTCCTCGTGTTCTTGGTCTTGCAGTGAATCAGGTGAATTTTGTCGCGATGAGTGCAATTGCTTCATTGTCAGTTTCTGGATCTGCAACGGTGCTTAGGTTTGCATATAACCTAAATTCTTTTCCAATCGGAATTATTGCAATGGCATATGCGGTAGCTTCTTTTCCTGTGCTCTGTGAGCGTCGAGTCGCAAAGGACATGAAAGGATTTGTTACGGCATTTAGTCATGCAATTCGTCAGGTGCTTCTTTGGATTGTTCCTGCAACAGTCATGTTCCTTTTACTTCGGGCTCAGCTTGTTCGGTTGGCTTTTGGCCGAGGAAAGTTTGATTGGGCTGCAACAATTATGACCGCAGATACATTGGCATTTTTTGCATTAAGTTTTGCTGCGCAATCATTTGTTTATATTATCGTTCGAGCTTTTTTTGCTATTGAAGATACGAAGACGCCATTCTTTGCTGGTGCATTTGCTGCGGTTGTGAATATTGCTCTTGGGTATACCTTAGCACCGATGTATGGAGTAGCTGGGCTTGGCATGGCGTTTTCTTTTTCCGCAATTCTTCAGGTGGCAATTCTCTGGGCGGTATTGCGACATCGTATTGGCGCGCTTGATGAGGGAAGGATTTTAAGAACCGCTGCACTGCTTACTGTTGCTGGATCTCTTGCTGGTCTTGCAACACAAGGAATGAAATTTGTTGTTGTTCGATATATTTCCCTTGATACATTCGTTGGTGTTTTTGTGCAGACTTTGGTGGCTGGTGGCATAGGGATGCTTGTGTATTTCGGCGTTGGTTTTCTTTTACAAAATGAAGAGGTTCGATCATTTACCTCAGCCTTACATCGAAGAGTTTTGCAGCAGGTAAAGCCACAAGAGGTAGTGAGTCAAGACATATGAAACGGAAGTTGATTGTTCGAATGGTGCTTATTGTTTGTGCGATTGGTGTTGGGATTATTTTTATATCTGTTGCAGTGGTACGGAATGCGGCACGTTTCATTGTTTCTGAAGATGAGGTAGCGCACGCTCCAATCGCGATAGTTCTTGGAGCAGGAGTGAAGGAAAGTGGAGACCCGTCGGACATGCTTCGAGATCGACTCTTGACTGCGGTTGATCTTTATCACCGGGGCGTAGTAGACAAGCTTTTGCTTTCTGGTGACAACGGACAGATTGAATATGATGAAGTGAATGCGATGCGTATATTTGTTTTAGCGCAAAACGTTCCGGCTGAAGATATTTTTTTAGATCATGCTGGATTTGATACGTATGACAGTATGGTTCGAGCTCGAGAAGTTTTCGGAATATCGTCAGCGATTATTGTGACGCAAAAATATCATCTGGCTCGTGCGCTTTTTTTGGGACGTACGGAAGGCATTGATGCGTATGGAGTTATCGCAGATCGCCAAAGGTATCTTGGCGCGATTCGATATCAGTTTCGAGAAATATTCGCAGATGTAAAAGCGGTTTTAAGTGTTGTTTTCAATGTGTCACCAACATATCTCGGGGTTCCGATTGATAGTACGGGCGACGGTCGAGCGACATGGGATTAGATGGTGATTCTTCCGTAGAGTTTTCTTGACTGTTTTTTGCGAAGCGCCTAAGGTCATGCCTCAGTGTTTTTCTTTTTTCCTATGAAATTAACGAGATTTCGCATCGGTCTTTTGGCCGTAACTGTTGCCCTTATTCTTGGAGGAATATGGTTTTTTACCCGTCCAGTAACAGCGCAAACATTTGTAACGGATACGGTGAAGCGCGGGTTATTGATTCAGACTGTTGAAGTAACAGGGGAATTAAAGAGTGTTTCGGATCTTTCGTTGTCTTTTGAGACATCTGGAACGTTGACTTCCATATTCACAAATATTGGAGATGTGGTGAAGGCTGGCGATGTGCTCGCAGAGTTGAATACGAGTGAACTTGGCGCAGCTGCGGAACAGGCACGTCAAGGTGTTGTTGCAGCACAAGCGGATTTAGATTTGAAACTTGAGGGGATTTCTTCAGAAGAGGAAGCATCAGAGCGGGCGAGTCTTGCACTGGCTCAAGCTCAGTTTGACGCAGCATCAATCGATCTTCGCTCGGCTGTTATCGCAGAAACTGCTGGCAATGCTCAAGATGCTGCAACAGTGGCTTCATCACAGTCAGATTACGATCAGGTTGCGGCACAGAATGACGAAACAATTTCGCAGGCAGCTGAAGATCTTGATACAGCACTGATTGCTGGTCTTATTACTGTTCGATCTGGACTTGAAGCCGCGGATCAGATTCTTGGAGTGGAAAATGGATTGTTGAACATTGAATACGAGCCGTATGTTGGAATTCTTGATATTACAACCATCTCCAATGCTCATGATGCTTTTGAGGAAGCAATGGCTGCACGAGATAGTGCCGAAGACGCGGTATTAGCTCTTACAACATCATCGACAGAAGCGGAGGTTCTTGTTGCATATTCTCGAGTGTATACAGCGCTGTCTTTTGTATCGAATACGCTTCTTTATACAAGTCGTGTTCTTGATGCGAGTGTTAGTGATAGCGGAACATTCTCAAATGCAGATTTAGTTGCACTACGTTCAACAATCGCTGCAGAACGATCAACGGTTTCTTCTGCAATTTCCTCTCTTATTTCTTCGAAGCAGCTTTATGACACTGCGCTACGACAGTCGACAGATCGTATAACAGACGCAACGAATGCGTTGGCACTTGCACAGGCACAACAAGATGCAGGAGAGGCGTCACGATCTTCCGCAGTCTTAAAGGCAGAAGCTTCTCTTGCAGTGCAGACAGCAAGTCTTTCAAAGGCACAGGCGTTGTTGAACAAGGTTCTTGCCGATCCTCGCGATATTGATGTTGCAGGATTGAAAGCATCTATTGCTCGTGCACAGGCAGATTATGATGCGGCACTCGCTCGTTTACGAAAGGCACAGATTATTGCGCCGATCGATGGAATTGTTACAAACATTGTTTTTGATGTTGGAGAACAGGTTAGCGTTGGTACGCAGATGATTACAGAGATTGCTGGCAATGATACTTATGAAATTACGCTCGATGTTCCAGAAGCAGATATTTCGAAATTGGCCGTTGGACAGACTGCTGATATCACCTTCGATGCCTTTGGCGACCGAGTGAATTTTTCCGGGAGCGTATATTCATTAAATCCGGGAGAAAAGGTTATTTCAGATATTGTTTTTTATGAAGCAAAAGTATTGTTAAATACAGAACAGGATGTTTCGATGTTGAAGCCAGGAATGTCCGCAAACGTCATAATCCGTACGAATCAAAGGGAAGACGTGCTTTATGTTCCAACTCGAACAATTCTTGAACGAAATGGCCTTCCTTATATTCGTGTACCAAAGAACAGTCAAGAATTTGATGAAGTGGCAGTTACCATGGGTCTGAAGGCGGATGACGGTATGACGGAAGTTCTTACCGGAGTTACGGAAGGTCAGACTGTTATTGTTACGGTTAAGACACAATAAGTATGTCTGCTGATGTTGTGATTGAGATGCGAGGAATTGCAAAGACGTATCACAATGATGATATTGAAACTCCAGTGTTGCGTGGTGTTGATTTAGATGTGATGAGCGGAGAGTTTGTTGCGCTTATGGGACCGTCCGGTTCTGGGAAGTCAACACTTATGCATATCATGGGTTTTCTGGATCAACCAGAAGAAGGGACGTACAAATTTCAGGGTCGAGATGTTAGTCGACTTTCTTCTAATGAGCTTGCCATGATGCGACGTGGTGAAGTGGGATTTGTATTTCAAGCGTTTCACTTGTTGCCTCGTTTGTCGGTAATTGAGAACATTATGCTTCCGTTGGTGTATATGGGCGTGCCAGCAAAGGAGCGAAAAGAGCGTGCAGAAAAAGCGCTTGAAGGCGTTGGGCTTTCTGAGCGACTTGATTATCTTCCGAATCAACTTTCTGGAGGACAGAAGCAACGTGTGGCAATCGCGCGATCATTGATTACAGATCCTGCGGTGATTTTTGCAGATGAACCAACGGGAAATTTAGATTCAAAGTCGAGTGATCAGGTGCTGAATATTCTTCGAGATTTGAATAAAGCTGGTCGAACGATTGTTATGGTAACGCATGAAGTTGACGCTGCTGCATATGCGTCAAGAATTATCCGAATGAAGGATGGCGTTGTAGCCTAGTGTATGAAATTACAGGACCTTATTACTGCATCTGTTGATTCTATTCGTCGAAATACCACTCGGTCATTATTGACGGTGCTTGGGATTGTTATTGGTATTGCCGCAGTCATTCTTATGCTTTCCATAGGACAGGGGGCGCAAGGATATGTTTTGAATCAAGTTGCAGGTCTTGGGAGCGATCAGATTTTTATTTCTGCAGGATCTTCAGATAAAGCAGAAGGTCCACCAAGTGCATTCATAGAACAGACTTTGACTTTGGATGATGTAAAGATTCTTCGTCGACGTGGTGATTTTGACTTTGTTTCTGCAACGTTGATTACGAACGCATCGGTAACAACTGGCGACCAAAGCCAGTTTATCGATATTGCTGGTGTTGACGAGGACCAGCTTTCGATTTTTCCAGCAACGGTTACGTCTGGAAGATATGTAACAAATGACGATGTTGATTCATATGCAAATGTTGCAGTGCTTGGGTCGCAAACCGCGCAAGACTTATTCGGTGACCAAGATCCAGTAGGGGAGCGAATTACGGTGAAGAATGTAAGTCTTCGAATTATTGGTGTGCTTGCGCCGCAAGGGAGTCGATTTTTTTCAAATTTAGATACGAGAGTGTATGCGCCGATTACTATGGTGCAGCGTCAGATTGCCGGAGTCGATTATGTAAATTTTATTACGGTAAAAGTTGCAGGAGATCTTGAAACTGCAAAAGAAGATATTCGATTTATTATGCGAGATGCTCATCGGTTGGACAATCCATCTGGTGATTTGGCAAAGGATGATTTCAATTTGTCGACCCAGGGAGACGCTGTTGCGACAATTAGTACTGTTGGCTTTGCGCTCACGCTTCTTCTTGCGGCTATAGCAGCGATTTCGTTGGTTGTTGGAGGAATAGGTATCATGAATATCATGCTTGTTTCTGTAACAGAACGAACGCGAGAGATTGGATTGCGGAAAGCGATAGGTGCAACAGAAAAAGATATTTTGAATCAGTTTTTGGCCGAGGCGATCATGTTGACAATCGGTGGCGGTATTCTCGGCGTTGTTATTGGAGTAGGTAGTTCGCTGATTATTGGAGAGATTCTTACAAGGGTTGTAGACGGTTGGGCGGTTGTCATTCCACCATCTGCGGTATTTCTTGCGTTTGCAGTTTCGTCTATTGTCGGATTAGTGTTTGGAATCTATCCTGCAAGGCGTGCAGCGAAGCTCGATCCTATCGAAGCCTTGCGGTACGAATAGAGACCTTGGTTGATTTTCATTTTTCTTTTTCTATGTTGTCTACAAACGAAATTCGACAAAAGTATTTTGATTTTTTTTCGAGACATGGGCATATAGTCGTTCCTTCATCTTCGCTCGTACCAGTGAATGATCCAACGACATTGTTTACCGGATCTGGAATGCAACCGATGATCTCATATTTGCTTGGAGCAACGCATCCTGTAGGAACGCGCATTGTAGATAGTCAAAAGTGTTTTAGAACTGGAGATATTGAAGAGGTCGGTGACAATCGTCACACAACATTTTTTGAAATGTTAGGAAATTGGAGTCTTGGAGACTATTTTAAGAAAGAGCAGATACCGTGGATGTATGAGTTTTTAACAAAAGAGATTGGGCTTGACCCAAAGAATTTGTATGTGACTGTTTTTCGGGGGAGTCCAGAGATTGGGGTTGAGAGAGATGATGAGGCAATTGCGCTTTGGACAAAATGTTTTGCAGAGGCGGGAATCGACGCGACGCTTGTAGAGAATTCGGAAGAAGTTGGAATGCAAGATGGTCGCATTTTTTCGTATCCAGAAAAGAAGAATTGGTGGAGTCGTGCTGGCATACCTTCGAATATGCCAGTTGGAGAACCTGGTGGACCAGATACGGAGATGTTTTACGATTTTGGTATTGAACAAGGGTTGCATAAAGCGTCGATTTGGAAAGACCTTCCTTGTCATGTGAATTGTGATTGTGGCCGGTTTGTGGAGATTGGAAATAATGTATTTATGCAGTATGTGAAAACTGCAGATGGATTTGCGGAATTGCCACAAAGGAACGTTGATTTTGGGGGAGGCTTGGAACGGATTGCTTCTGCAGTAAATAACAATCCAGACATGTTCCTTATTGATGCATTTACTCCGGCTCGATTAGCGTTGGAGTCTGCAACGGGGGTTCGCTATGGATCGTCAGCTGAGATGACGTTTGCTTTTAGAGTTATTCTTGACCATATTCGTGCTGCAACATTTCTTATTGGCGATGGTGTGCTACCGGGAAATAAAGATCAAGGATATTTCGTGCGCAGATTGATTCGTCGTGCTGTGCGGTTTGCGAGAAAGCTAGGTGTTGCAAATGCGCTTGTTCGAACTGTCGCAGAAACCTACATTGATATGTATTCAAGTGCATATTCAAATCTTGCAGAGAAGCGAGATCAGATTTTGGGCGCAATAGAAGGTGAAGAGGCGAAATTCGCGAAGACGATCGAGCAAGGACTTCGAGAGTTGAAAAAGATTGTAGATATTGGAAACGGTGTTACGGGAACAGATGCGTTTAATCTTTATCAGTCGTATGGATTCCCTTTGGAATTGACCGCTGAAGAATTGCAGCAGTCGCATGGGATTATTATAGATAGTGAACAGTTTCGTTTAGAGTTTAAAAAGCATCAGGATTTGTCGCGTGCTGGGAGCGAGCAGAAGTTTGCTGGAGGGCTCGCGGACCATTCTGTTGAAACAACAAAGCTTCATACGGCAACACATCTTCTTCATGCCGCACTTCGAAAAGTACTTGGTGATCATGTTGCCCAAAAGGGAAGCAATATAACTGCAGAACGATTGCGCTTTGATTTTTGTCATGGGGAAAAGATGACAGCAGAGCAGATTGAAGAAGTGGAACGAATTGTGAATGAACAGATTAGGAAAGATCTTCCAGTTACATTTGACATGTTGACTGTTGATGAGGCAAAGGTGCGTGGATCGATAGGATTGTTTGAAGATAAGTATGCGAAGATTGGCGATAAGATCAAGATGTATTCTGTTGGTGATTTTAGTAAGGAGATTTGTGGGGGTCCGCATGTTGAGCACACAGGGGAGTTGGGCGCAATCACGATTGTTAAGGAGGAGGCAGTTTCCGCAGGAGTTCGTAGAATAAAGGCGATTTTGAGAAATAGAGAATAGAAAACAATCGGCCGACCGTCTGAGGAAGACGGTCGGCCAGTTCGTTTTTGGAAAGCTAGCACGTTGCTAGCGATTTCCCGTGCTTCTGGATTCCTCTGTTCGTGGCGCTTTGCTCGACACGGCTTTCTAACGGGGGACGTTGCTGTCTGTTCTGCACATTGCCGTAACTCGGCCTCCGCAGATCACAGTTTTGAATTCAGGAATGTCGTCCCCAAGAGGGAGCCAGCGAGAACGGTGTTTGCGGCGAGGAGCCGCGGGTCGGGAAGCGGGGGTACTGCTGTTGCGATCCTGGGAGGATTCGCCAGATTCTCGCACGAGGAATCGTGCGCCCGCTTGTCGGGAGGCTTTGCGTGACATTGATGGAGAACTCCAAATTGGAGTAACGGAATATACCGCCCTTCGTCTCGTCGTGATTCGACGAAACGTTGGGAGATTAGCATATTTAAGACAAAAAAGCAATTTTGTATATTAATGTGGGGGTACTTTCTTGACAGGCATTGTGCATTTGTTACACTTTCGTCGCTTTACTCAGCGGTTCGTGCGCGTTTGCGCGAGCAGATGTGGTACGATCATCGCAAGTTATGGCGGAAAAAGACTTTATTGAAATGCGCGGTGAGATTCTTGAAAGTCTGCCTTCGGGTAGCTTCCGAGTGAAACTCGAAAACGACCGCGAAGTCATTGGTCATTTGGCTGGGAAGTTGCGAAAAAATCGCATCCGTGTCCTGCCAGGCGATGACGTCAAAGTGGAGATCAGCCCGTATGATCTCACAAAGGCACGAATCACGTTCCGGTTTTAGACCGGCGGTATCTCGAGCCTGGACCACAATCATCCCTTATTTATTTGGATGATTTTGTCTTATTCCTTTCCGTTTGCTAATTCATCACTTTCTTTATGAAAGTTCGCGCTTCCGTTAAAAAGATGTGCCGCGGTTGCCAGGTCATTCGTCGCGATGGTCGGGTACGCGTCATTTGTAAGACTCCTAAGCATAAACAGCGACAAGGCTAATCTATGGCACGTATTGCTGGTGTAACACTTCCATCACAGAAGCGCCTCGTCATCGCTCTGCAGTATATTTACGGCGTTGGTGAGAACCGCGCTGCAGATATTTTAGAACGTTCAAAGGTCAGCGGTGACATCCGCGTAAAAGATCTTTCTCCAGACCAGGAGAATGCAGTGCGCGCTGTAGTAGAAAAAGAATATCGTGTCGAGGGTGAACTTCGTCGTGATGTGCTCTCAAATATTAAGCGCTTGAAAGACATTGTTGCATATCGGGGTGTCCGTCATGTGCGAGGGTTGCCAGTACGAGGGCAGCGAACAAAGTCTAATTCTCGCACAGTACGTGGGAACGTTCGAAAGACTGCAGGTAGCGGTCGTCGAGTTCTTGCAAAGACCTAAGCTATGACTGAAGAAGAAATTATCTCGACTCCTGCGGTAGAATTAACTGCTGCAGAGGTGAGCAATGCAAAGAAACAGGCTGCAAAAGGAAAGAAAAAGACTGTTCGTCAGATTCCACAAGGTCGAGCGTATGTTCACGCGAGTTTCAACAATACAATCGTATCGTTGACCGACGCGAATGGTAACGTTATTGCATGGTCGAGTGCTGGAAATTGTGGCTTTAAGGGCCCAAAGAAAGCAACGCCATATGCAGCGAGCATGATTGTAAAGAAGATCACAGATAAGGCAGAACCTTATGGTTTAAAAGATCTTTACGTGTTCGTTACGGGGATTGGCAATGGTCGCGATGCTGCAGTTCGAGCCTTAAATACGTCAGGTTTCAATGTTCTGTCCATTAAGGACACGACACCGGTACCACACAATGGTTGCCGCCCACGTCGTGCTCGTCGCATGTAATTAACCTATGGGAAAGAATTTGAGCCCAATGGGCAAAATGAGTCGTCGTGAAGGTGTTGCATTGTCAACATCAACATCAACGCTCAAGGTCATGCAGAAACGTCCATATATTCCTGGTGTGCACGGAAAAGCCGGCATGCGACCAGCGAAGGTATCAGTTTTTGGTACACAGCTTCGCGAGAAGCAAAAAACGAAGCGTTTGTATGGAATTATGGAGCGTCAGTTCCGTAATTACTTTACAAAAGCTACAGGTATGGAAGGCAACACTGGGGAAAATCTTGGTCGTTTACTTGAAATGCGTTTGGACAATGCGGTGTTTCGTCTTGGTTTTGCAAAGACTCGCCCTCAGGCGCGCCAGATGGTCAGTCATTGCATGTTCCTTGTGAATGGAGAAAAAGTGAATATTCCATCATATTGTGTTCATGTAAATGACACGATTGAGATCAAGACAAATAAGAAGGATAAAAAGGTATTTTCAGATCTTACTGATCGCTTAAAGACACATCGAGTTCCAAGCTGGTTAAATCTTGAAGATCAGGTAGGTAAAGTTGTGAGTCTTCCAATGGGGGATGATTTGAAGGAAGCATACGATCCAAAGCTCATTATCGAGTTCTACTCGATGCGCTAAACGCTTAGTCCCATAACTTCTCACTATGGAGACCATCTTCCTTCCGTCAAAAATGCATTTTGCACCTGGTGCAATAGAGCATGAAAGCATTCTCACAATAGAGCCGCTCCATCATGGATATGGAACGACAGTAGGGAACGCGCTCCGTCGCGTCATGCTTTCTTCTTTGCCAGGGGCAGCGGTGACTGCAATGAAAATAAAGGGTGTTCAGCATGAGTTTTCAACAGTTGCTGGAGTAAAAGAAGACGTGCTTGACATCATGTTGAACCTAAAGAAACTGCGCATGAAGGTTCATACAGAAGAGCCTGTACTTCTCAAACTTCTTGTAAACAAAGAGGGGGTAGTAACTGCTTCTTTATTTGAGAAGAATGCAGATGTAGAGATCGCGAATTTAGATCTTGAGATTGCAACGATTACAGATCCAAAAACAACTTTGGATATGGAGATCACGGTATCTAGGGGCCGCGGATATGTTCCAACAGAAGAGCGTGACAGTGCTCCTACGGAAATTGGAGTCATTGCAATTGACGCGATGTTTAGTCCAGTACGAAATGTCGGTTTCAGGGTTGAGAATACTCGAGTCGGTGAAATCACGAACTACGACAAGCTCATCATGAATATCACAACAGATGGTACGGTTGCCCCGCAAGAGGCAGTTGAACAATCAACAAAAATTTTACTCAATCACTTTTCATGGATTCAAGGACAGTTGAACCATGCAAGTCTGACAGAACAGATTGCCCGTGCATCGGAGGACGCCGAGCCAACTGCGTAATGTATGCGTCATAGAAATACCAAAAAAACATTAGGCCGCAAAGCTGCTCCTCGTAAGGCGCTTATTCGTGATTTAGTCACCGCAATGGTGACATATGAACGAATTGAAGTGACAGCCGGGAAAGCAAGAGTTGCACGTCCAGTTGTTGAAAAGATGATAACGATTGCAAAAAAGAATACGCTCGCATCGCGACGTCAACTTCTTGCATATTTCACAACAGAGCAGCCCGTGAATAAGCTTATAGATGTAATCGCTCCTCGGTTTAAGGATCGGAATGGTGGTTATACACGAATGACAAAGCTTGGCACGCGTCAGGGTGACGCTGCTGAGACTGCGATGATTGAATTTGTCTAATATGGCAACATTTGAAAGAAAAACTTATACCGTTGATGCGTCGGGGAAAATCCTTGGTCGTTTAGCGACGGATATTGCGATGCACCTTATGGGCAAGACTAGTGCGGCTTTTCAGCCAAATGTCGATGCCGGTGATGCTGTTGTTGTAACGAATGTGATAAAGATCAAGGTGACAGGTGGTAAGTTCGAAGAAAAGAAGTACTATTCTCATTCAGGTCATCCAGGAGGATTAAAAACAAAGACCATGCGCACAATGTGGGAAAAGAAACCATCAGATGTTTTGCGCGCAGCAGTTTCGCGAATGCTTCCAAAGAATAAGCATCGAACTGCTCGGATGCTTCGTCTCACTATTTCGTAATATGGCAAACAAGTATTTTCAAGCTATTGGTCGCAGAAAGACTGCAACTGCTCAGGTCCGTCTTTCAGAAGGTTCTGGAAAAATCGTTGTAAACGGAAAGCCATTAAAGGCATTCTTTACTACAGAAGAACTCCAGGGAGTCGTTGTTCGTCCTTTGAAAGAAGTTGGAAAGACTGATCAATTTGATGTAAGTATTAAAACTGTCGGTGGTGGAGTTGTTGGGCAAGCAGAAGCGTCACGTTTGGGAATTGCTCGAGCATTAGTGGAAATGGAAGCGGCACTCAAGACTGTTTTGAAGACTTGTGGATTGATGACAAGAGATCCTCGAAAGAAAGAACGTAAAAAGTTCGGAAAGCGTGGAGCTCGTCGGAGCCCACAGTGGCGTAAGCGTTAATCGATTAAAAAAACCATCCAGACTGGATGGTTTTTTTCTTCACCTTATTTCTTGTCCGATGAAGTCAGAAGATAGATTCCTATTGGCATACCAATCAGCACGCCTATGACTCCGATGATTCCTAAAAGCCCAAGAAGTGTTTGAATGATCCCTCCAGTTATCGTGAAAGGTGCAGAAGCCTCAGCGGAAGCGCTAATCATGCTCGAAATCACGAAACTCGAGATTCCATAAAGAGAAAGAGTAGCAAAGATTAAAGGAATCGGAGTTATGAGGAGAATAAGACCAAATGTTTTTCTTTTCATATTGAGAAAGTATAGGGTATCAAACCGGCTTTTGACACATCTAGATAAAGAGCGTTTTGCGACACTTGGAGAAAGAATATATAATACAAAAATAACCCTCCTTTATGGCGCTTGAAGCAACGCATGTGCGGTTCGCGCTGGACTTGTTGCCATGTCTTCACGTTTCAGATATTGAGTCCTATTGTGCCGGGGCGGTTTATCCAGATACAAGAATCGCGACAGGACTTCCCAGAGAAATGACACACGGGCCTCGATGTCCGCACGATCCTTCTGCGGAAGGATTTAGTGATTTTCAAAAAGGATGGGCGGCACATCTTTTGTATGACGAAATTGCCGGAGATGAGTTGAGAAAACTTCTTTCTGAAGAATTTGATCGAACAATAAGAGAAAGGAAGTCTTTTATAGAATTTACTTCAATGAAAGCCGTGGAAGACATACAGTCGGTAAATCTTGTCCCGAATGTTCTTGATCATCTCCAGCGTCTGGCCATAGACCGGGCACCTTTAGGAGAATCTTTAGAACGAATTTATTATCACTTTTCTGTTACAAGAAAACTTTACGAAAATATTCCGTCTCATGAGAGCTATCGTCAGTGGTATCTTGATGTTGGTGTAGCGCAAGAAGTTGCCGATGGACTTTTTCAGCGAACACAACAGATGGTCAAGGATCAGGAGCTAGATTCTGCGATCAGGGCAATATACGGACAGACATTAGAAAAAGTAAAAAAATCCCTAGCTATCTAGGGATTTTTTTTACGGACGATAGTCACGGAATGCGTGTTCTTGTTTGGATGTAATGTCTAGAACAATGAAGATAAGGGCGGCTGCGGAAAGAATAAGGCTTATATTCCATACAAGTTGAAAACTAATTCGCCATAGCTCGAGAATAACAACTTCATTGACTCTTTGATTCGGAACTATCGCAACTACGATTTGTGCCATGAGAAACGATGCCCACCAAAAGAGAAGAAAACGAGAAGCCGTATTAGCCCTATGTACAGTTGCTAATTCTTTCATTGTTTTATACGGCATTACGAAGTTTGCAATCGGCACAAAATATCCGGCGACTGCCCAATGATGCGAATACCGTATAGATGGGGTATTGATTGTCGCATTTCTATACGCAAGATACTTCCAGCGGAGTAACGAAATGGCACTGATAAGGAAGAGAACAAGAACAATCGGTTCAATGATGTCTAAACGAAATGTCGATGAAAATTCAGGAAGTGCCGATTGGAGATTCAGTGTTCTAAGATATCCAAGGATTGCGCCCTGGCGAAATACGTCAATACTTGCCGCAAGAGAAAAAGCGATCAAGCTTCCAACCGTAACCTTTGCGAGCGCTGCGGCAGATCGATATTCCTGTGTCATTGGAGATGAGATTTCAGAAGCGTCGAGATCAAGAGGAGCTCTAGAAATAAGAAGAAAAATGCCGACTGGAATTCCAATAAAGACTCCAAGAATTCCAATAATTCCTAAGGCTCCCATGAGAATTTGGATGGAAAGCGTAATCGTCGAAGGCTCTGCGTCGTTTATCGATGCGGCAGCAGAAAACGCGTAGATCGCATAACATGCCAGTGTTGCCACAATGAGCGGCACTGGAACGGTGATGAGTAGCCAGCCAAAGATAGTTTTCTTTCGGTCATTCATAAGAAAGTTTAACGAAGAAATATAGCAGAAATTAGCGAAAAAATCAAATTTTCTCGGCGTGTTCCTTCCTTGTTACAAGCAAAGAATTCCCGTAAAATACACTCATGGCTTCTTTGGTAAAAAACACTTTTCTCCTCACTGGAGCGTCTATTTTGCAAAAAGCAGTTGCTTTTATTTACTTTGCCGCCATCGCTCGAACCATCGGCACTTCAGATACCGGGTCATATTTTTTGGCCTTGGCACTGGTAACAACGGTGGGGGTTTTTACTGACGTTGGAGTAAATTCCGTGCTCATTCGAGACAGTGCGCGTTCCCAAGAGCACACGAAGGGATTTCTTCAAAGAGCCTTGGGAATCAAGCTTATTGCAGCGCTTCTTGCCATTGTCTTGGCGACTTTTCTTCCAACGATTCTTGGCTACGATGCAGATACTTCTTTTCTTGTTCGACTCGCAATTCCAATCATGATTGCAGATTCTTTGTCGCTAACAATGTACGGCGCATTACGTGGCGCTCAAGAGCTTCGATATGAGTCTCTGGGAATTTTTATCGGCCAATCACTCACAACGATTGTTGGCGTAGTAGCACTTCTTAAGGGGAATGTTTCTCTATCCTTTCTTGTTATCGCACTCCTCATTGGTAGCGCGTGGAATGCGGCATTTTCCGCGTATCATGTTGGCCGACGAATTGGTTTCCGTTCGTTCATTCCTCGATTCGATGGGGCTCGAGATATGCTGTTCGCCGCATTTCCATTTTTTCTTGCCGCGGTATTCGTAAAGATTTACTCATTTGTTGATTCGTTCACACTTCAAATGGTCATCGGAGCTTCCGCGGTTGGACTGTATAGCGTTGCGTATAAGCTAACGTACGCTTTTCAATTTTTACCGCTTGCATTCATTGGTGCGCTGTATCCAAAAATGGCGTCACTTGTTGGTAAGCCTGATGATTTGAAAAAGGTGTTTTTAGAATCACAATGGTATTTAGCATTTCTTGTTTCACCAATAGTTTTTGGAATATTCGCTCTTGCTCCAGAGATTATTCGACTTGCATACGGAAGTGATTACGGAGATTCTGTGCTCCCGCTTTCTGTGCTGATTTTTGTGCTCATTCCGATATTTTTCGATTTCCCAATCGGTTCGTTGCTGAATGCAACTGGAAGACAGAAAACAAAAACTGCGATTATGGGAGTCACCATGGTGGTGAATTTTATTGCGAACATGACATTCATTCGTTCATACGGAATTGTTGGCGCATCGATTGCTGCATGTATAAGTTTTGTTGTTATGTTTGGCCTTGGGGCAGTAGCGATAAAAAAAGAGATCGCGATTACTGTACGTGATTGGATTCGTGCAACAGGAGGATTTTTATTAGCCGGTGCTGTTATGTCGACATCAATTCTTTTACTGAAGCAGTTCATTCCTATCGGCGACGATGGAGCATCCAGATACATCTGGCTTGCACTTATTCCATTCGGTGCATGCATATTCGGAATAGTTTCCGTTGCTACAAAGGCCTTAACTCTTGAACACTTTCGAAAAGTTCGATCATATTTCCGCAAACAAACCTATGGAGCGATACCTGTTGTCAACGAGTGATTTTCCACCAAAGCGCGGCGGTGTTGCACGAATGCTGTCAACAATTGTTGCGTATGTTTCGAATATGCGCCCACTTGTTCTTTCTGAAACTGCTTCATATCGATCAATGCTCCAAATGTTCTGGGATCGTAGACGGATTTTTGATGTGTTGTTTGTCAGTCATGTTCTTCCTATTGGTACTGCTGCGATGATGTACAGGTTGTTTACTGGAACGTCATACGACGTCTTGCTCCATGGAATGGACTTTGATCTTGCTCGATCGAAAAAAAGAAAGGCGGTTATTTTGTGGTTTGTTCTGCGACTCGCTCGCCGAGTTTTCGCGAATTCAAAAGCGCTAGCGAATGAACTCGAATCCTTTTCTTTTCGATCTTGCGAAGTGCTTTATCCATGCGTCGCGAATGAGCTTATCGAAGCTGCTGGTCTTATTGGAGAACGATCCGGCATTGGAACGAGACTTCTCACAGTTGCTCGACTGGTGGAACGAAAAGGGCATGAAAAGGTGCTCAAAGCGATGAAGGAATTGCCAGATGTTACATACACGATCGTTGGCGACGGTCCGATGAAGAAATTGCTCGAAGATGCCGCGGAACGTTATGGCGTTAAAGATCGAGTAACATTTTTACAACACGTTCCAGACGGAAAGCTTGCTGAACTTTATGCATCACACGACATCTTTGTGATGCCTACAACTAGAACAAAAATCGACCGCGAAGGATTTGGGATTGTCTATCTCGAGGCTGGAGTATTTGGCCTTCCAGTTGTCGCCACAAAGCTTCCAGGAGTCGATGAAGCGGTTGTTGATGGTGAAACTGGAATACTCATAGAGGACACTCACGAGGCGCTTGTTGATGCGCTAAAGCGATTAACAACAGATTCGGAACTTCGATCACGGCTTGGACGATCTGGCAGAGAGAGAGTTCTCAAGAATTTCACTGCAGAAAAAACATATGCATCACTCTCTTTGGACGCCCTGTCGAATTCGGCATCAAAAATGCCGCATATTTCTATTGTGATTCCGACGTATCAGCATGCAAGACCGTTAAGAGCATGTATTGATTCTGCGCTTCGTCAAACATATCCAAACATTGAAATTATTGTTGTTGACGATGGATCGACGGACAATACACAAGAGGTTCTTCGAACGTTTGGGAAAAAAATAACGGTTCTTCATCAAGAAAACAAAGGTGGTAATGCGGCGCGAAATCGTGGACTTACGATTTCGAAAGGGGAGTACGTTATTTTTGTCGACGCAGACATTGTGATGCGGCCAGACATGATAGATCTGATGTTTGCAACGCTTCAATCGAATCCGAAGTCGAGCTATGCGTACAGTGGATTTCGTTTCGGATGGAAACGATTTCACGGCGTTCCTTTCGATGGTGAAAAACTTCGAAAGATAAATTACATCATGACCACTTCGCTTGTTCGCAAGGCGGATTTCCCTGGGTTCGATGCTTCATTGCGGCGTCTTCAAGATTGGGATGTTTGGTTGACGATGCTCGAGCAAGGAAAGACCGGCGTTCTTGTTCCTGGAATTCTGTTCTCTGTGGTGATTGATGGTGAATCGCGTACAGGATCTTCTTGGCTACCTTCATTCGTTTATTCATTGCACTGGCCGATTCTTGGGTGGATTCCAAAGCGGGTTCGGAAGTATTACGAGGCTCGATCGGTAATAGCAAACAAACATAATCTCCCATTATGATGTCAACAATAAAACAGTGGTTTGATCGCAGCACACTGTATGGACTTCTCAGTCTTCTTATTGTTCACGGTATTGCCTGGATAACCCAACACACAATCTGGAGCGCGATTCCTTTTGCAATCCTCATTATTGGAACCTTCTTTGTTACAAAACGATCGCTAGTCTGGGGATTTGCTCTTGTCATGCTAGAGATCATCATTGGTGGTCATGGACATTTGATCGACGTCTCACTTGGCGGAGCAACGATTGGTTTGCGACTTGGGATGTTCTGCGCTGTTATGCTCGGCGTGGCGTATCACATTTTCTTCAAGAAAGTTCGACCAACGTTTGTGTTTGAACGTGACATGCCAATCATCGCGATTCTTATTGCTGTCATTATCGGCTTCATCATCGGCATATTCCGTAATCCGTTCGGTGACGCATTCGACGACGCAAACGCTTTTGTTACTCTCGGCTATCTTCTTCCAGTCGCCATGATTGTTTGGACCAACGAAGCGAAAAGAATTATTCTTTGGACATTTGCACTTGGCGCAACTTGGATAGCCATTTCTTCCGTTGCCCTTCTTTATCTCTTCTCTCATCTTTCCGTTGACGGCATTTGGGCGCTTTATCATTTTGTTCGCGATGCACGACTAGCAGAAGTCACACTTCTTTCTGGGCCAGCATGGCTCGTGGCAATGCTTCCAAATGGCCCATGGTTCTTTCGTGTATTCGAACCCGCACAAGCGTTCGTAATGTTTTTCACTTTAGTGCTTTGTAGCATGATGTGTTTTATAACAAAAACATGGAGGTCTCGAGTAATGATTGCAATTCCGCTTGTGCTCATGTTCGCTGTCGACATCAGCAGCCAATCTCGAAGTTTCTGGATCGGTTTGTTTGTTGGTGGATTGGCACTTTCGATGGTGGTGCTTTATGAACGAATTTCTTTCCGCGAAATTCTTCGAATGAAAATTGTCGGATCGACTGCGTCGCTTATTGCGCTACTTGCGATCTGGGTTGCGGTAGTGATTCCAATTCCACAACGACCAGACTTAACAAACACAAAATATTATCGTGGCCAAGATGACGACACTCGCGAGCTTGCTGTTTCAAGCCGCTGGAATTTGCTTGGGCCAATGATGGATCAAATCGAACAGTCGCCAGTATGGGGAAGTGGATTCGGAACGTCGGTAACATTCATTTCAGACGATCCTCGACTTCGCGAAATAAATCCAAATGGCGAATGGACAACGTATCGTTTCGAATGGGGATTCCACGATATCTGGATCAAAATGGGCATTCCTGGCTTGCTCGCCTTCGGTTGGTTCTTCTTCACAATTCTCAAGGCAACTATTCGATCGATTCGAGAAAAAGAAGAGACTCGCTGGCTTACCGTTTCTCTTTGCGCCGGCATCATCGCCCTCTTTGCCTCTCACGCCTTCTCCCCCTATCTCAATCACCCAATAGGTCTAGGCTTCATGATCATGGTTCTCCCATTCTTCTCCTGGCAAAAGAAACCAATCCCCAGCATGGCCAACGTTCTCCACGTCGCCGAAAAAGTCGCTCTTCCTCCCGTACGAAAAGCCGTGACGGTTCGAGAATAGGGAACATCATCATCAATTTCCCAAAACAAAAGCGCATCCACTGGCGATGCGCTTTTGCAGACAGAACGTCTGAGCGAATCGCGCTTGGATGCGCGGCGTTTCTAGTTGCGCCTTCCGAATACGGCGTCCCACAGTCGAGAACCCATCAAGGGATGAAGGCAGAACCGTTTTGGCGTTAGGACTTCTTCTGGAGGAGGATCCGATACGGTTGGCGGAGGCGGTAGCTCTCCTTGCTCCCGCTGTTCTGGTCGAATGTCTTCCTCGTCTTTTATGGCGTCGAGAGGGCTTGGCCCCCACAACTGCATGAAGTTGATCGAGACATGTTCGCTACCGTCTTCAACTTGGATGAGGTGGCACTCGAATCCGCGAAGTCCGAACGCGTAGACCATTTTGCTCGCATCACGAATTCGGAGGACCGTGAACCGTTGAAGATTTCTCGGCGGAGATGCGAGACGCGAACCAGAGCGCTGGTCGCTGTAGTGAAGCTCTGCATTTCCGTTTTTTCCATCATCAAAGAAGATGCTCATGATTTTGGCTTGTTCTTCTTGAGAAAGGTCCCAAATTTCTCCTAGGTGAAAAAGGAGGTAGCCTGGGACTTTGGATTTGAAGGTTTCTTTGACCAGGTTCTCTTTCTCTGGGATCGATACTTTGAAACGGTAGTCGAACCTTTGCGGTGGCATCATGACGTTTCTCCTGCGGATGCGCGGCTTTTGAGCCGCTAGGTTTTTCTGTCAGTAACCAGACACGATACACGAAAATTCAGGTTTTGTAAACCTTTTGCTAGTTTTTTAAGTATCCTCGAGCAAAATCACTCCCATCCATCGGCTTTCCTCCGGCAGGTTGGAGTTTGGTGATTTCGAGGGGGATGTTCAATGCAGTACAGAAAAGTTTGCCTTCAAATTCGAATGGCGTACCGATGTCCGTAGTCTTCGGTGCATTTGGAGCAGGGACGGCTTGGAGGATCTTTACGATGGTTTCGGTCCCATTTAGGGTCCATGTGGTCCAGGTTCCTGGCCAGGGGGTGTAAGCGCGGATTTTTTGTTCGATTGTGGCGGCAGATTCGGTCCAGTTTATTTTGCCGTTTTCTCGGGAGAGAAGTTTACAGATCGAGACTCCTTCGGATGGTTGCGGCTTTGGAGTAATTGATCCATCCATGTAGCCCTTGAGAGCAGCGATGAGCATTGGTGCGCCAAGTGCGACGACTTTTTGAGTAAGCGATGTGGTGGTTTCGTCTTTAGTGAGTTCGATGGATTGTTGAGCGAGAAGCGGACCAGTGTCCATGCCTTCGTCTATAGTCATGATAGATACGCCTGTTTGTGAATCGCCGGCAGCGATAGCGGCTTGCATTGGCGACGGTCCACGATACTTTGGGAGAAGGGAAGGGTGAAGGTTGACGAAGCCCTTTGGAATACGATCAATAAGAACTTTTGGCAAGATTCTGCCGTATGCGACTATAACTGCAACGTCGGCTTTCAGCTCATCGATGGCGGAGAGAAAGGCTTCGTCTTTAAGTCTTGTTGGCTGAAAAACGGGAATATTTTTTGAAAGCGCGAGCTGTTTGGTGGGAGGCGGTGTGAGAATCTTTTTCCGTCCAACAGGCTCATCTTGTTGGCACACCACGGCAGTAACGGTGATTTCACTATCAGAAAGGATTGCGGAAAGAATGTCTGCAGAAAATTGTGGTGTTCCGAAGAAGATGATGCGCATAGACTAAAGATTCGAACTCCTCTTTATTTTTTCTGCACGATCAATAAAGAGAATTCCATCAAGATGGTCGATTTCATGCTGAAAGATTACGGAAAGAAGGCCTTTGGCTTTGATGATAGTTTTGGTTCCATCTTCTAGAGTCGCCTTTACCGTTACTGAACGATTGCGCTTTACCATGCCCCAGCATCCTGGCACAGAAAGACAACCTTCTTCGCTCTCGATCATCCGAAATGACCGTTCCGTTATTTCCGGATTCATGTACGCCAATGCCGCGCCATCTGTTTCGGCGATGATAACGCGGTCGTGCACGCCAATTTGCGGTGCCGCAATACCGACGCCGTTTTCTTTTGTCATTGTTTCCTTGAGTTCCCGAATGAGAAGTTTCATTTCTGGTGAAGTAAGGCGATCATCAGAAATGATCTCGCTTTTTTTGCGAAGCTCAGGATTTGGTTCACAGAGTACTGGTCTAGACATACTTAGCGGTCAATACGAATATTGATGTGATCAGGAATATTTGAGAACTGTTCTTTCCAGGTGTCGAATGTTGGATGATCGACTTTGGCGGTAAGTACACCGTGTCGATTCGTGACGAGTGAGCGGAAATTTTCGGGAAGTTCCTCGAGGATCGCGTTTTCGAAAGTTATGATGACTCCAAACGGTGGCAATGTGTATTGTTCTCGAATTGATCGTTCGTGATTATAGACGTGTGAAGTTCCAAGAAGTGAGAGAAGCCGGTCGCGTGCTACAGTTTGAATGATGCATTTGACGTGTTCACGTTGTGCAAGATTTTGAAGACGACAGATTTTTCTTGCAGTTTTTTCTACGCCGCAAAAGTCACCAGGAATAAATCCGACGTCTGCAAGAAGCTCGGCAACAAGTCCGAATCCGTATTTTTGAAAAGGAACAATCACGCTGCTCCAGAAATACTCAGTCGCAACAATAATGTTTGCCTTGTTGTCGATTCGTCCTTTCTCGATATGACCGATCGTCACATCGGGAAAAGCCTTTTTAAGGTCGTCGACGATTCGAGCTCCACCAATACTTCGTGGTCCAATCTTTGGCGACCCACATGCCGGACAAGACGTCGGCTTCCACATTTCTGCACCACAGCCTCCGCACAAAAGATCATCAAGCCGAACGATCGGAAGATTTCCGCAGGTACCGCAGAACGGAACATGACCACACGCCTTACATTCCATCCGCTTGGCAACTCCTTTCCGATTCAGGCAGAGTAACACCTTTTTTTGGCTATGTAAAGCCAATTTTATAGCTTCGAGGAGTGTTTGAGAAAGCAAGGGATAGGCGGAATTTTCTCCGCGAATTGTTGTGTCGATAATTACAGGGGTTGAATCGGTGAGTTCGATTGCTGACTTTTCGGGAAGTTGTTTCAAGGCTATGGTCGAGATCGGTGGAAGTGGATCGGTCATGATGAGCCGCGCATTATAAAGTTCGGCAAGGGTTTGTGCTGCAAAAATAGCGTTGATGTGTGGATTTCGAAAAAGACTTTTATGGTCTTCGCAGGCAGATTGAAAGACAAGAACAGAACTTAGATTCTGTGGTTCGATGAGGGTAGTCTGACGTGTGCCGATGAGAAGTCGATGTTTGCCGAGCTTCCACGAGCGGATAATGGAATTTCGTTCGAATGATGTTGTTTTTCCTGTTAATACAGCAGGACTGAAAGGATTGAGCAATTGTTTGAAGAATTGCGCGTCACGTTCTCGTGGAACAAGAATGAGTGCTTGCCCTTCTGGAGTTTTGCAAAGTGCATGAGCGAGGACTGCGGATGTTTCGTCGTCGATTGCGAAGGAGGACTCTCGATCTTTTTGTATTATCGAGAGCATTGATTTCACAACATCGATCGTGTGCGGATCAACGGAAAACGATGAAGCAAGATTTTTCAGTGCTACGTTTGATCCGACTCCTGTTCGATCGCTGATTCCTTCAAATGCAATGGAAAGAATTGATGAAACAGATTGTCCAAGATTTGTGGCAATTGTTTTGAGATATGAGAGATGACTTGGAGAGATATTGAAGACTGGAGATGCATTCGAGACTTCGATTGTTCGTTTTTCATTGGTAGTTTTTTGAATCACGTCGATTACTCCAAGCACGGATCGATGACGAAAGGGAATGGAGATAATATCGCCAATCGCAAAATGACTATCGTCTGGAAGACGGTAGTCAAATGCCTCGAATCGTCGAGGAAGCTTCAAGATCGGAAAGACTTTTGCGAACACAGAGGGTGTTAAAAGCGAAGTTCTGCAACAAGTTCTCCAACTCCGAACGGCGCTTCTTCTGAAAGAATCTCGCATGTAACGGGCATAGATTCAAGAACGCCAAAGAGCATAAGAACCTGTCTATAAAGAGCATCCTGAGCGTTCTTTAGCATTTCTGGATTGATTTGTAATAGTCCTGCAGTATTTTTCTGTTTGATGAGTGTTGAAAGAAGTTCATCAAGCTTTTTTCCGTCTTCATGGAATCCTCCGGGTGCCTCGGTGCTTCTCGTATGTGATCCATCGCCAGCAGCAATAACGGCAATTCGTTTCGGACTATTAAGAAGAGATTCGCGCAGGGCTGTTCCAAAGTCAAAGTGTTCCTTTGGAGTTTTTTTAGAAGGAGCAATGGGAAGAATTCGAACATTTGGAAGGTGCTCAGTTAGAAAAGAGAGGGGAATCGTTGCGGTAAAAGGAAGCTCTTTTTCGGTTTCTAATGTAACGCTATAGCCAGTGTGGCGTATGTTTCGTTGTGCGCCATCGGCAAGCATGAAGTCTGTGCCATAGGTTTTGTTGTATCCAAGGTCTCCGAATTGTGTAAGTCCAGCATGATACGGATCTGAAACATTTATCGTGAATGCATCGTCTGGTGTGTTCGTGTGTTCACAGAAAATAACGATCGTGTCTGGTTTTGCCGCAAAAAGCTCTTCTGAAAGATTTTTTAATGCTTCTCGGGTTTTTTCAATTTTATGAATATGTTCAGGATTGATTGAGGGTAGAAGAAGTGGCGAACATGGAACAATACCAGCAAAGACGATCATATGATGGGTTATTCATCTGCGCCAAGGCTGGCGCCGAGTTTGTGCAAATTAAGAACATCGTCACTTACGAAGATGATATTTGACCAGTCGTATCCATAGTCATTGAATGTTTGCTCGTTGTCTATGGCGTGTCGTTCGCCATTCGCAATAACGTAGACCGTTGGATTTTCGTGCGATCGAACGAGTGTGCCGTCTGGGAGCTTCAGAAATTTGCCCTCTTTGTATTGTTCGATTTCATTTTGGAGCGCTGATTCAACTGTCGAGCTTGGAAAATTTGCCGTTAAAATTGCTGGATCAAGAATTGCTTGTCGAGCTCCATCCTTGAGGAGGAAGAGTGCGCCGTTTGCGAGTTTCACTATTCGACCAGAAGGGTCTTGAGTTGTAGTGGTGATCGGTGTGCCTTCTGCGTAGGTTTCAACTTCCTTTGCTGTGATGTCCACAAGCTCATCTTCTGAGAATCCAGTTGCACGAAAAGCCTCCATGGATTCAACGTGACGCATAGCATCATCAACAAGGAGATAAATGCGCCCATCTTCATCTTTAACAAGTGAGTAATTCGGTAGAGCAATTTCTGTGCCGGTTGGATACTGTTCAAGCACGCTCGAAGCGACTGTAATAATGAGCTTTGTATTGTATCGAGAGATGAGCGCGCTTTGACTTGTAATTGGTCGACGATAACCGTTTTCAATCCGCCAGACTCCGTCTTCTCCCGCAGCTTGAAGAAGCGATCCTGTTGGATATTCCTTTCCAAACCATTTATCCCAAATAGTTACAAAATTCTCATTGCCATGAAGATGCGGGGTGTATGCATACATCGCTGCTGTAGCGGCGTTGAATGGCGTTACCGTAACGTTATCGATGATGACAGGAACATTGACTCCATACTTTCCTGCTGTAACTCCATAATTTTTTATGTCAGCAAGATATCCTTCTATAAATTGAAGCGCTGCAGAATTTACTTGCTTTCCAAATCCTTGCCAACGTGAAAGCCCGGCATCATTCATTGAACAATCATCACAGACTCCATAGCCAGTTGCCCAGTCATATTGTTTTGTTGTTGGATCTGGATCTTCAATAAGACTTTGTTCTTTTTGCAAAAGAACAAGAAGAAAACGAGGATTGATTCCGTTGTCTTGTGCTGCTCGCCAGATAATATCTGCGGCGTAACGAGTCTTTCCCTCCCAATCTGCAGTTTTATATTCTGCGAGTGTTCCTCGGCTAAGAAAAGCTTGAATTTGATTGCGGTCCATTGCCTGTGAGTCGGTAAGCTCTGCGTCGGAAAGGATGTAATTCGGATTAAAGGCAAGCGCACTTGTTGGAAGAGAGAAAAAAACAATGGCACCAAAGAGAGAAAAGAGAATTTTATAGATTTTCATACGCATTCAGTATAGCGAACACAGGGTGCGTTGACACGCTCTCCCTGGGGAAGCATCATGACCCTGTTCTTACTCTTTTCTCTTCATTATGATGCTTTCTATCGGCTCAAAAGCTCCAGAAGTTTGTCAGGCGATCATTGAGGTTCCAAAGGGCAGTCAAAATAAGTACGAGTTTGATAAAGAGCAGGGGATTGTGAAACTTGATCGCGTTCTATTCTCACCAATGTTCTATCCGTGCGATTATGGATTCTTTCCAGAAACGCTTGGTGGCGATGGTGACCCACTCGATGTTTTGGTCATGGTGACGAACCCATTGTTCCCAGGCGTCGCAGTTGATGTCCGCCCAGTTGGCGTGCTCATGATGAGTGACGATAAGGGACAAGACGAGAAGATTCTCGCCGTTGCAAAAGATGACCCACGGTTCAAGCACATCAATGATCTTGCAGATGTTCCTGAGCACATCCGTAATGAGATCGCTTTCTTTTTTGAGAGTTACAAGATTTTAGAAAAGAAAATGACAAAAATTGATGGTTGGCTCGACGCTGCAGCAGCGAAGAAAGTCATTGCCGATGGTATAGCAAGGGCAAAGGCGTAGAGAAAATAAGTAAAAACAAAACGACGCTTCATTGGAGGCGTCGTTTTGTTTTGTAGAGATTATATGAACACGATCTCTCCCTTTTTCGCATCGATAGTAATTGATGTATCCGGAGCAATGGTTCCTTTTACGATTTCAAGCGCGAGAGGATCAAGAATTTTTGATTGGATAGCACGTTTTAATGGGCGAGCGCCATAAAGTGGATCAAAACCTTGTTCTGCGATAGTTTTTCTTGCCCGATCAGTGAAGAGAACGGTGATTCCACGAGCTTCTTTCAATCGTGCTTCCACTAATGTGAGCTGAAGATTAACGATTGCGGCGATATGTTCTTTGTTGAGTGCATGGAAGACTATGGCCTCGTCGATACGGTTCAAGAACTCTGGGCGGAAGTGATCGCGGAGCATGTCGAGAACCTTTTGTTTTGTTGCGTCAGTTTTTGCGCCAGCGTCTTCTACGAATCCAATCTTTCTTCCGCTGTTAAGAATGACTTCGCTTCCAATGTTGGATGTCATGATGATGATTGTGTTCTTGAAGTTTACTGCTCGGCCCTTCGCGTCAGTAAGCCGTCCATCGTCAAGAATCTGTAAAAGAATGTTGAAGACGTCTGGGTGCGCCTTTTCAATTTCATCCAAGAGAACAACAGAGTAGGGGTGTTTACGAATCTTTTCTGCGAGTTGTCCGCCTTCTTCGTATCCAATGTATCCAGGCGGCGAACCGATCATCTTGCTCACACTGTGCTTTTCCATGTACTCGCTCATATCTAAGCGAATGAGCGCTTTTTCGTCATTGAACATGAAGGTTGCAAGTGCTCGGGCGAGCTCTGTTTTTCCAACGCCTGTTGGCCCAAGAAAAATGAATGAGCCAATCGGATGTCGCTCTTCGGAAAGCCCTGCGCGTGATCTGCGGAGCGCGTTACTCACTGCAGTGATAGCTTCGTCTTGCCCAACAACATGCTTTCGCAATTCTTCCTCCATTCGTGCGAGTTTTACCATGTCGCTTTCGAGCATTTTTGAAACGGGAATGTGTGTCCATCGTCCAACAACCGTGGCAATGTCTTCTTCGGTAATAACCTCCTTCAAAAGTCCTCGTTCGGCTTGAAATTTTTTCAGTTCCTCTTCCTTTTCTGTAAGTTCTTCGCGTTTTGCTGGAAGTTCTGCGTAACGAATTTCAGCTACGCGTTCAAGGTTACCGCGTCGTTCTTCATATTCCGCTTCATTTGTGAGCTTATCGATTGCGCCTTTTAGTTCTCGAATGGTCGCGATAAGATTCTTCTCATTTGTCCATCTTAGCGATACTTCTGATGAACGCTCTTTACTATCTGCAATCAGCTTTTCGATCTCCTTCAATCGCTCCTTTGATGCTTTGTCTTCTTCTTTCAGTAAAGCTTGCCGTTCAATCTGCAGGCGCATCTCTTCCCGAGTCATTCGATCAAGGTCTTCTGGCATGGAGTCAATCTGCAAGCGAAGACCCGCAGCGGCCTCGTCAATAAGGTCTATTGCTTTGTCTGGAAGTTGACGATCTGAAATATAACGCGCAGAAAGTGTCGCCGCTGCAACGATAGCGTTGTCAGAAATTCGAACACCGTGATGAATTTCGTAACGCTCTTTAATGCCTCGAAGAATTGCAATCGTATCATCAACTGACGGTTCTTCAACCATGATTGGCTGGAAACGACGTTCGAGCGCCTGGTCTTTCTCAATATGTCGTTGGTATTCCTTTGTGGTTGTTGCTCCGACTACGCGAAGTTCACCTCGAGCAAGCGCTGGCTTCAGCAAATTGCTTGCATCCATCGGAGATTCGTCGCCTTTTCCAGCGCCGACAAGCATGTGAAGTTCGTCGATAAAGAGAATATATTTTCCTTCTGACTGAGTGACTTCTTTCATGACTGCCTTGAGCCGTTCTTCAAACTCGCCACGAAACTTCGTTCCAGCGATGAGGGAACCAAGATCAAGTGAAACGACTTCTTTGTTTTTGAGCGTCTCAGGAACATCACCGGCAATAATTCGTAGAGCGAGTCCTTCGACTATTGCAGTTTTCCCTACGCCAGCTTCACCGATAAGCACTGGATTGTTTTTTGTTCGACGAGAAAGAACTTGCATTACGCGTCGAATTTCTTCGCCTCGACCAATGACAGGGTCGAGTTTTCCATGCCGAGCGCGCTCAGTAAGATTGAGGCTGTATTTTTCGATTGCTTGGTATTTTGCTTCTGGATCTTGGGAATCGACACGTTGACTTCCGCGAAGATCTTTAAGCGCCTGAAGGATTGATTGCTCAGTGACTTGATGTACGGCAAGCATGGCCGCGATTGGTCGATCAATGAGAAGGCCGAGGAGAAGGTGTTCTGTGGAGATGTACTCATCTCCAAACTGTTTTGCAATTTTTGCGGCAGATTCCAGAACGTGTGCAAGAGCAGGCGTTAGGATGATTTGTCCGATGCCGCCACTTTCATGATGGTTTTGTTTTGGAAGGCTGTCGCACATTCTGTCGATATCACCAAGAAGCGCAGGAAGGCTTGTAGCCATTTTTTGAAAGATTGTTACAACAAAGCCGCCTTCTTGGCGTGCAAGGGCTGCAAGGAGATGGATTGGTTCAACGCCATGTTGGCCATTTTCCTGAGAAAACGCTTGAGCGTTTTGAATGGCTTCTTGTGATTTGCTTGTAAAATTGTTAGGAATCATAGCCGGATTTTGAGTATTTTAGCACTCACAATGATAGAGTGCTAAGCCTGAAACGTCAACGGAATCGTTATTCACAGGAGCGCATAAATATGCTAAGGTTAGCTTTATATGATTCGATTTCGTTTAGCTTTTTTTCTCATTGTTCTTGTGATGGTGACGCATATTTTTGTCCTTGTTGCAGGTGTTTACAGTCAAATGCCTTGGTTTGACGTACCGATGCATTTTTTTGGAGGGTACGTAATCGCTCTTCTTGGTTTGGCGTGTTATGGATGGCTACAGAATTTTGTGGAAATAAAGTCAAAATCAATGCAAAAACTTTCAATTTTTACGCCAATGATTATTGAGTTTGTATTTGTGGTTGGTTTTGTTATGACTGTCGGCGTGGCGTGGGAATGGTATGAATTTTTATTTGACCAGTTTGTTGGATTTTTTGTAGAGAATTTTGGCGTGGCGCAGATAAGTCTTGCAGACACGATGGATGACCTCTTTAATGATTTCGTAGGGGGGGTAACAGCTTGGATGCTGTGGCGAAGCCGTAAGTAAATTATGCAATCATTTGATATTTTTTCTGTAACGTTGCATGACATGGCAAAAGACGAGCTTTTTGCTCGTCTTTTCGGTCTTAGAGGTTTAGTGATTACTCCAAATCCGGAAATCCTCCTTGCTGCACGTAACGACGATTCGTATCGAAATGTCTTAAGTCAGTCGATTCTTGCAATTCCAGATGGAATCGCGACTCAATTTGCAGTTGCGGCACTTTATGATCATATCGGCTTGCAACGTTATCCAGGAGTTGATCTTATTCCAATGATCGCATCGATTGCGGAAGAAAAGCATGAAGCACTAATTTTTCTTGGTGGATATGCAAAAGATCATGCTGTGCTTATTGAAAAGTTTAGAATCACAAATCCCACACTTCGTGTTTCTTGCATCGATCCCGGAATGATTGGAGATGATGCAAGAATTGATGAGAAAATTATCAATAACATACGTTTAATGGGGTCGTGCATCGTAGCTATTGCTCTTGGTCAAGGGAAGGGGAGGCTCCAGGGGAAACAAGAAAGAATTGGGTTGGAAATTTTACGAACCGCTCAAAATGTTCGTCTTGCTATTGGTGTTGGAGGAGCTGTGGATGTTATCACTGAGAGAGTATCTCGTGGTCCAGGAACTCTTCGACAACTCGGATTTGAATGGGCATGGCGTGTATTTCGGGATCCTTGGCGGTTTAAACGAGTATTTCGCGCAGTAATTATCTTTCCAATCTTTATCGTGCAAGATACACTGCGACAGAAACGTTTTTTTCAGGCATGTTCTTCCGTGGCCATTGATCTTTATAGCCATTTCTTTAGAAAAACAGTATGAACGTTCGAACTCGTTTAGCTCCCTCACCGACAGGGAAAATGCATATTGGGACATTCCGAACCGCATTATTTGATTACTTTTTAGCACGACAAAATAATGGGCAATTTTTATTGCGAATTGAGGATACAGATCGAGAGCGACTAGTTCCTGGTGCTTTAGAAAATTTATTAGAAATGTTTAAAGCCTTTCATATTGATTATGACGAAGGGCCAGTTTTGCAGTCTAATGGATCGATAGTAGAAACGGGAGATTTTGGACCATATGTGCAGTCGGCACGGCTTGATATCTATAAGAGATATGCGGAAGAGCTTATCCAGAAAGGATGTGCTTATCCGTGTTTTTGTACAGTCGAACGATTGGATGAAATGCGTAAATCACAGTCTGCTATAAAACAAACAACAAAATACGATCGAAAATGCTTGGCGCTTACGGCGGCGGAAGCTGAGGCAAAGATGAGGGAATATGAATCAAACGGCCAGACGTACGTTATTCGTTTGAAGGTTCCAGAGGGAAGAACAGAATTCATTGATGCAATCCGCGGCGAAATCATTTTTGATAATAATGAAGTCGATGACTGTATTTTGATGAAGTCTGACGGCTATCCTTCGTATTACTTGGCATGTACAGTCGACGATCATCTCATGAAGATTTCTCATGTTTTGCGAGGCGAGGAATGGATTTCTTCAACACCAAAGTCATTGATTTTGTTTGCAATGTTTGGTTGGGATGCTCCGATATTCGCACACGTTCCACTTCTTCTTGGACCAGATAAGAAAAAGCTTTCCAAGCGTACGGGAGACACCGCGGTTGAAGAATATTTTAAACATGGATATCTTCCAGAGGCATTAATTAATTTCATCGGAACACTGGGATTTAATCCATCGGCAGATCGGGAAATCTTTTCACTAGATGAGCTCGTAACCTTGTTTGATCTTAATAAGGTTAACAGCGCAGGAGCTGTATTGAATATGGAAAAGCTCGATTGGATGAATCGACATTATTTAATGCAGCTAACAGAAGACGAGCTCGCAAATCGAGCAGAAGGATTTGTTCATGCAGATCTTGGTGAAATTCGAGTACGAAGAGCGCTATTTGTTGAGCGATCGCGTGTTTCTCGTTTGACCGAATTTGATAATGCGATTGCTGCATATTTAACGTTGCCAGAATATGATCATGCAATTTTGATTTGGAAAAAGGCTGACGCCATGGATGGAATGGCACAACTTTCTCGTATTCAATTGGTATTGGAAAATATTTCTCATGAGACTTTTGACAATGTCAGTCTCCTCGAGACAGCAATAAAAGAGTATATTGCAAGTAACAGTTTGCAGAACGGAAATGTACTTTGGCCATTGCGTGTTTCACTATCCGGCCTAGAAAAATCCGCAACTCCGTTTGAGCTTTTGTGGGCATTGGGAAAAGAAGAATCGTTACGCAGAATTAGTCTAGCAATCAATTATCTGAAATAATCATCAACCTATGGAGGGAAGGGGAGTGCGAAGGTTTTCCGCGATAATTCTAGGCGTAGTTGTATTTTTAGGATTGCATTCTTCTGTTTTCGCCTCGAACGAAGTTGAACAACTTCAGCAGACAATTACAGAAAAAAAGGCGGCAATTGGCGTGCTTGATGCGCAGCTGGAACAATATCGAATAAAAATTCGGGAGCTTTCTGGAAAAAGCATTTCTTTGCAAAATGATGTTGCATTACTTGAAAATGAGATTGCGATGTCTGAACTTGACATCGCAGCAACTCAAAATTCGCTCGATCAAGAAACTCTTGAGCTTCGCATAATTGATGGACAGATTCGTGACATTGAACGTGAGTTAGCGGATCGACGTGCGATGCTGTCAGATATTTTGTTTGCAGTGAATAAATCAGATTCTCAAGGAATTTTAGATGTTGTTCTGAACATCGGTTCCATTAATGACGTATTTGATGCAGCGCAACAATTGACGAGCGTAAACAGCACCATGAAGACAGCACTAGAGGCCACGAAGCTTACAAGACAAGACCTTGCAGATCGACAGATAAATCATGAAGAAAAGAAAATAAGTCTTTTGGAGTCGCAGACTGATCTTGAAAAGAAGTCTCAGACATTGTCAATGCAAAAAAACGCAAAAGAGATCTTAATGCAAGCAACTTCAGATTCAGAAAATCAGTATCGAACGCTCATGAGCGAGATTCGATCTGAGCAACAGGCTATCGCGAACGAAGTTGTTTCTTTGCAAGACAGTATTCAGAGCAAACTTCAGGGTATTGATGGTGGTATTGAAGGACTAGAAACAACGATTTCATGGCCCATCCATGGAACGATAACGGCATTATTTCACGACCCTACGTATCCCTTCCGTCACTTATTTGAACATTCAGGTCTTGATATTGCTGTTCCACAAGGAACCGCCATAGAATCTGCCGCGCCAGGATTTGTCGCTAGAGTTTATAAAGGACAAGATTACGGATATTACGTTTTAATAATCCATGCGAATGGACTGGCGACTTTGTATGCGCATATGTCACGGATTGACGTTGAGCTAGACCAATACGTAGGGCGTGGCCAAGTCATTGGATTATCTGGCGGAAAACCAGGTACTGTTGGAGCTGGATTTTCAACCGGGCCTCATACGCACTTCGAAGTCCGGCTAAATGGCATTCCGGTAAATCCGCTTGCTTATCTTGATATCAATCAGCTTTAGTTAGATACTCAAATCCTTGTATTGCATCAGATTAAAATAGAGCCACTGAGGTAGCTCTATTTTAATACAGCGCGTTTAAATGCGTCACACGAAACGTATCTTGAATAAATAAGAGCAAAGCGCATTCGACTCTATTTGATGAAAGAATTTGCTATCGAATTTTATTCTTAATTGGAGAGGTTGCTTAAATTAGAAATAAAGACAATCGAGAATAGAGGCATGCAGAGTAAAAGATTTGGATGGTTTTTGCGGCTTCATAAAACTTCGTTCAAGATGTTTTATCTATAGGTATACATCACTAGCTTCGTAAATGATATATTGTACGACACATTGCATCGAACTCGGAAAACAGGAAAAGAAGAGAGAAATTAATTTCTTTTATTCCCCTCTCCTCTTTATAGTCCGAAATACTTCTGAGCTAAAAACTTCGTTTCATTTTTTACTCATCATGTATTTGAAAAATTACCGAGAACCTTCCGTTCTCTAGTCCAAATCTCTAGTATCCATAATCACCTGCTTTATAAAAGAACACGCCCCATCCCCTATCGAATCGAACATTATTTTTTATATACGTAAGCTCCAAATCTAAGATCTATGTATTCTTTTGGTGATACAAAATTATTCGCAGTAATAACCGCTCGTAACGCCCTCAACTGTTCGTCTACGTCTTCCGAGAGACTGAAATAAAGGTCGTATGGCAATGTAGTATCTACGCGAACATAGGGAGACTGTGTTCCATTAATCTCGTACGCAACCGCATGTATTCCGTTTGTTGGAAGCTTCATTGAAATGGTAAGAATTGTTTTTGCGGAATTTTCCGGAAGCTCTGTAATGGATTCGTTTTCAGTATTTATAACAATTGGCATGTCTCCCTGTAATATCAGCAGCGTCTCTTCTGGATTCTGTGCCGCGACACCAATGCGAACATCGATCGCGCGTGATTCTTCCAGGGTCGCGTCTCTCACGAAGAAACCCCGAGTATCAAGCATGGCAGTTTTTTCTTTTGTCCTTAATGCTATGGTAGTGATTTTTTCTTGAATATCGACTGAAAACGATTGACCAGATCTAACAACTTTGGCAGATTCGACAGCAAATAACTGAACAATAAGGCTCTCTATATTCGAAGTGCTTGTAGAATAGATATTTGCACTACTGCACATCGGAAACGCCGCATCTGCAAGAGCCTGCCGCACCGTCTTATCGACAGATTCTACGTTAATGGTTGATACACCCTGGACAGTCACTGACTCAATCTGAAACCAAGGAATATACGTCGCCCCAATACAAATCGCCATTGCAGAAAAAAATAAAAGAACCACACTAATGATAATCATCCAGCGCGGCTTACATACCTTAAGAAAAAGTGGATTTTTTAACGTTCCATCGTCATGATCTTTCGCATGCCTAAGACGAAGAAAGTCCCGTTGTTTCTTTAACATATCACTCTAGGAAGCAATGAGCTGATTCGTGTTACAACTTCGTAATGTATTGTACCAATCGTTGCAGCCATGTCGTCAGCTGTTGTTGCATGCATTCCGTCCCTTCCAATTAAAAGCACTTCGTCATTCACGGCAACGGCGGGGACTGTAGACACATCAACCATGCATATATTCATGCAAACATTTCCAAGAATTGGGCATCGTCTACCGTGTATCAGCACCTCTCCCCTATTCGAAAGTGATCGGTCTAGACCGTCGGCATATCCAACCGGAAGAATCGCAAGACGAATTGGTCGATTCGTAATATGTGTTCCTCCATAGCCAATTGCACTACCGGAAGGAACGTCTTTAATTTGTGCTATTCGTGTTTTCCACTGAAGCACAGGAATGAGCTCAATATTCTGTCTTCCAAGTACAACGTGACGCTTGTGACTTTTGCTTGCCCATAACCCATACATAACAATCCCATATCTCGCCATCGTCCCTTGCGCCAGTGAGTTTGTCATTGTTGCAGCAGAACATGCTATATGTTTGTACTTTGGATCAAAGCCCGCTGCTTTGATTGTTTCTATTGCACGAGTGAAGTTTTGAAGCTGATACGCATTCATTGCATCTTCTGGCTCTTCTGAACTTGCAAAATGCGATGCAACACTTACAAGAGCGATTCGGCCTCCAGCCATCATGACCGCATCAAGCAAATTAAGAAGGCCACGCGGACCAATACCTTGTCTGTAGAGACCTGTTTCGACTTTTATCGACACCATGACTGGATTCTCCAAAGTCCCATATTTACTCAATTCGATAATGGAGACTTCGTCGTAAACTGTTTGAATTGCATGAATTCGCGCTACGTCAACCAGTCGTTCCATTACGGTGTAACCAAGTATAAAAATCGCCGCACACGGCGCCTGATCGCGAAGAACAATAGCTTCATCAATCGAGTCAACTGCAAAATGAGTTACTCCACAATCAAGAAGAATAGAGGTCATCTCTTTCTGACCATGGCCATAGGCGTTTGCCTTTACTGTCGCACAAAATTCAACACCAGGGTTAAGAAATAACCGAAGTGCGGCGATGTTCTGTTCCACCGCCGCACGGGAAATTTCTACCCAAGTTTTTGAACCTTTGAGCGTCATGTTACCTGGCAATAATTCGATCTTTTCCGTTCATGAATGGACAAAGGACCTCTGGAATAGTCACGCTTCCGTCTTCGTTCTGATAATTCTCAAGCACTGCAACAAGTGTACGGCCAGCAAAAGCGGTTGCATCATTCGTGTGAACGAGTTCATTCTTCCCACTTTCACGCTTCACTTTAGTATCCAGACGACGCGCTTGATAATCCGTCATATAGTCTGCAGAGTGCGTTTCACGATACTTATCTTGGCCCGGCATCCATGTCTCAATATCAATGTGCCGCGCGTCTGGATCTCCTTGATCACCCGTACAACAAAACACCACCTGATATGCAAGACCGAGCTGTGCGGTAATGTATTCCTGAATTGCGACCAAAAAGTTCTGCTCCGCTAAACCGTCCTCGGCAACTGTAAATGATTCCATTTCCATTTTATCGAATTGGTGCAGACGAATGATCCCCTTCATATCCTTTCCATAACTTCCAGCCTCACGACGAAATGCAGAGGTAAAAGCGCAATAGCGCATCGGCAAGTCTGCTTCTTTTACGATCTCATTCATGTGCAATGGTCCTAATGTATGTTCAGCGCTTCCGATGAGATATAGATCATCTGAAACAATGTGATATCGCTCATCGCGTGGCTCAATTCTTGCCATTTTCTGAAATACATCAGGACGAATGAATAGCGGTGGTGCAACAGGAACAAAAGCCTTTGCCGACACAGTGAGATTCGCATGCGCAATAATGCTAGAGAGCGTTGCCTCATTCGTAAGAATTGAGAGCGCAAATTGGTACATAGCGTTCTGCAGTAGCACAAGATCGCCCATGAGATACGCAAACCGTGTACCCGCAACATCGGTGCCGCGTCTTGTGTCAATAATGCCAAGCGCTTCACCAATTTCTGAATGTTCTTTTGGGGTAAATGAGAACGATGGCTTTATACCAACCTGGCGTAAAACCACATTCTCATCTTCGCTTTTCCCTACCGGGGTATCACTAGTTGGAAGATTTGGAACTTTCAACAAGAGCGGATCGAGTTCTGCTCGGATCATTGCGAGCTCATTTTCCAAGATCGCGCCTTCGGCCTTGAGCTTTTTTCCAGCCTCAATATCTTTTGCTTTTGCCGCTTCATTCCGTTGACGATTCATCTCGTCAAGCTCTGTCGTCAGCAAGCGTTCGCGCTGATCAAGTTCGAAAATCGCGTCTATATCAAGAACGACATTTTTTTGTTCGCATGCACGTTTCACGAGGTCACCATGTTCACGAAGAATTTTTATGTCAATCATAGAGAGTTCAACAAGGAAGATTTATAACGTTCTGGATAGTAAGCATTAAGTGTGATGATTTCGGGAGAATGTGTTTGATGATGAAAAAATTCTTCCAAATCTTTTTGAAGAACAGTTTGGTCGTATCCAACAAAGACAACTTCTGGATTGATTTGAGCAATAACTTTGTACGCGCCGATCTCTTCGTCTCCGGAAATAATCTCGTCGACAAGTCGAGATTCAGCAAGGGCCGAAGAACGATCCTTCCATGTGTATTTTGGGGCCTTTCCCTTTAGGGATAGAACCGCTTCATCACTCGGCAATGCAACAACGACTTGATCGACAATGTCTCGAGCCTGTTTGAACATTGCTCGATGTCCCTCATGCAGGCCATCAAACGTCCCAAATACTAATCCTGTTTTCATATTATCGCGACTCATCTGTTGCGCCGCCTTGTTCGACTTTTGGCTTTAATGTTGGAAACGCGATAACTTCTTTCAAGTTTGGCGCTCCAGTTATGAATGCAACCAAACGATCGATCCCTATTCCAACGCCACTCGTTGGTGGCATGCCGTGTTCAAGAGCAGAAAGAAACTCTTCATCAAGAAATTGCGCTTCCTGACTTCCCCGCTCTCGCAGCCCTTCCTGTTCCTCAAATCGTTCACGCTGTTCAAGCGGATTATTAAGCTCGTGGTAATACAAGTTCACAATTTCTGCACCAAGCATTACTAATTGAGCACAAGAGCTCTTTGATGGGTCTTGCGGATTTTGTCGAGCGAGCGGCTTAAGATCTGCTGGATAATCAAAGACCCATGTTGGGGCGACAATTGCCGAACGTCCTGTTTTCTTATAAAGCGCGTCGAGATAGTCGCCAAAACTGAAACATCCCTTAAAGTCAATAACAAGATTCGCCAATTTTGTTGCACGAATAACATCGTCGGCAAACTTCAAAGTATCAATATCAATCCCGCATGATTCAAGAATTGTCTCCCGGAAAGTTTTTCGTGCAAATGGCTGAGCAAAGTCGACAACGATATTTTCGATGGTAATAGTTGTTGTTCCAAGACCTCCGCGAATCGCCTCTCGTAACATTGACTCATTGAATGTGATGAATTCTTCCTTCTTTGCATATGCTTGATAAAGTTCAAGCATGGTGAATTCTGGATTATGGGCGTAGTCGATTCCTTCATTCCTGAAACAACGACCAATTTCATAAATCTTTTCCATTCCACCAACCACAAGACGCTTTAAATAAAGCTCAGGTGCAATGCGAAGATAAAAGTCCGCATCAAGTGCATTGTGATGTGTAGAAAATGGGCGTGCGCTTGCACCACCGGGAATAGATTGAAGAATAGGCGTCTCTACTTCTAAAAATCCCGCTTCATCAAGAAAACGACGAAGAGCTCCAATGAGCTTTGAGCGAACAATGAGACGGTTCCGTGACTCGGCATTTGTAATGAGATCAAGCTCGCGCTGGCGATAGCGAATCTCAACATCTTGAAGACCATTCCACTTTTCAGGCAAAGGTTTCAATGCCTTAGCAAGAATGCGAATTGAATGAGCAAGAACGGATTTTTCTCCAGTCTTTGTGACATATGCCGTTCCAACTCCTTCGACAATGTCACCAACATCCAATGAGTTGATAACGGTTTCATAGATGTCTCCGAGATCCTCTTTCCGAACAACAGCTTGCATCGCACCAGAATCATCTACAATTCGAAAAAACGTTAAAGCGCCAATATTCCTCATTGCAAGAACTCGGCCCGCAATAATCTCTTCGTCTTGCTCGGACAAATGTTCATCGAATCCAGTTAGAAATTTCGCAATCATGACTGTTCTATTGCTTCCTGCTGGATACGCATCAGTACCCTGCGCGGACAGATGTGCAAGTCGATCCCGTCGAACCTGTTCTTCTGCCGTTATATTCATACGTTGATATTATTTCACTTCAATAATTCTATATGAGATCACTCCAGAAGGCACAGTAACGTCGACCGATTCCCCTTCTTTCGCACCCAGAAATGCATTTCCTAAAGGAGAATTGTTGCTTATCTTCCCTTCCATAGGGCTGGCCTCGTTCTCTCCAACTATCTCAAATGTCTTTTTTATATTATTTATTTCAGCAATAAATGTTGAACCAAGACCAATCTTTCCTCCGCGTCTCTCTTCAACAACAACAGCATTAGCAATCATCTCTTGAAGATTCGCAATTCGTGTTTCATTTTGCGCCTGCTGTTCTTTGGCCTCATGGTACGCAAAATTCTCAGAAAGGTCTCCCATTTCTTTTGCATCATGAATTTTTTGTGCAATTTCTGAACGCTGAATTTTCACGCGATTTTCCAGCTCTTCCTTCATGTTCTGTAAGCCAATCGCGGAGGTATATGTTACAAAATTTTCCATATATTTCTCACTATAACATCTTCGAAAAAACAATCCCGCCGAAGCTCGGCGGTTTGTAAAATGAGTATCCCATGGCCGGAAATGGGGGTCAAGCCAAAGGTATATTGCCAGTTCCTCCTATTCCAAAGAGTATTTTTAATGCCTTTTTAGACTTATTCTTGGCCTTAAATCCATCTAAGGTCGATAAGACGAAAACTCGATGCCCAATCCAGAACCGTAAATAAATTTCCGTAATATGTTCTGGAAGAATAAAACGAGAGACACGAAATTCACCACCGATTCCTCCGACTTCCTCAAATTCAGTCGAGCATATTGACTCATTTCCAATTCCGATTTCTGCAAATACTTTTTTCATGTTCTTTTCTTTACTGATTCATTCGATTCATAAACCACCAAGAAAAAATATCCTTCGCAATAGGTGTGGCGTAGTAGTTGCCGCCACCCTGCTCAACAATAACAGTCACGGCAATCTTCGGGTCATCAAACGGTCCAAAACCAGTAAACCATGTATGTTCATCACGCCCAGTCGCCCATTGTGCAGTACCAGTTTTACCGGCAACAGGTTCTGAAAGTTCTAAGAGCGTAGTTGCGCTTCCCCACGTCACAGTCTCTCGCATCGCATCTCGAATAATAGCAGCAACATCCTCTGGAACAATACGAACACCCTCTGGAATGGCATCCTTTACCATATGTAATTTCATAAGCATGCCACCATTTGCAAATGTTGCCGTTGATCGATTCATCTGCAACGGCGTCACCAAAAAATCTCCCTGTCCAATGGAAACATTATATGTGTCTCCAATGTACCAAGGCTCATTCTTGACCTGCTCTTTCCACTCCTTTGATGGAAGAAATCCGGAAGCTTCATTCGGAAGGTCTATTCCTGAAGGAGAACCAAACCCAAACACCTTCGCATAAGACATAAGCCGATCAATCCCAAGCCCCTCAAAAGATCCGTTACCGCCTCCGATGATATAAAAAAATGTGTTCACCGAATCGGCAATCGCCTTATAAACGTTTGTGACACCGTGGCCGGCTTTACGCCAATCCGGAAAAAGTCGACCTCCAAGCCAAATTCCACCAGTAGAGAGGAAGCTTGTTGACGGCGTAATCACGCCTTCCATAAGTGCAGCTGCAGCATAAACAGGCTTGATTGTGGACCCTGATGGATATTCCCCTTGTGTTGCTCGAGGAAACAATGGAGCGTTCGGATCATTAAGAAGCGCGCTATATTCTTCCTGAGTAATGCCTCGTGCGAAAAGGTTGGCATCAAAAGCAGGATACGAAACTAGCGAGAGAATTTCTCCGGTTTTTGGATCTGATACAACAACCGCAGCACGCTTAACTTCGGCCTTAGCAAGATGAACACTGAGCACACTCTCAATTGCCGCCGTCAAACCGGCATCTATTGAAAGGACCAGATTTTCTCCATTCATTGCATCTGTTTTTTGCAATGTGCGAATAGTCCTCCCCTGCGCATCCACTTCCATGACTTCAACACCAGGAATTCCACGAAGTGTAGACTCGTAAACCGCTTCAATGCCCTGTTTTCCTATGCTATCAAAACGTCGGTAGCCCTTCCCTCTTAATGATTCAACATCGTCTTTCGCAATAGGACCGGTAAAACCAAGAACATGCGAAAGTGTTGGAATATTGTTTGTGATATAAGAACGAGTGGAAGCTAATTCGATCATAAGACTAGAGTCAGTGCCATGCTCTGACATATATGCTAATGCCTCCATATATGGGACGTCTTCAGCAAGAAGAATCGTTGCGTCTTCCGCCGCCTCGCTGTAGCGCTCCTCAAAAGTATTTCCATCAATATGAAATGTTGCTGCAATATTTTCGAAATATGTAAAACGCTCCGAACTATCCATCGGAATATCCGATCGTGTTGCTATAAGATGAAATTCAGGCGTATTCCAAGCTAAAATCTGTTCATTTCGATCAAAAATTACTCCACGATTTGGAATAACGATCTTTGTTCGCGTTCGATTATTATCCGCGATAACACGATACTCATCACCTTTAAGAATCTGCCAATTTCCAATTCGTAAAAAAAATATTGCAAAAACAATACACAATAAAATAGCTCCAATTCTTCTTACCCGCTGTGCGGGAAAATTTCCAAGATACGAACCCGTAGAAAGATCCGAGACCGATCGATGTACTAACGCATCGTCGAAGGAATCATCAAGCATCCCTGAATCTAAATTCCCGATAGAATCATCATCGGTTATAGAAAAAACTGATCGATTCTTATGGGCACGACGAAAAATCATGACAAGGGCTTTAGTGCTATCCGCGACCAAATAGTTCTCTCAAACCAACGAACAAGATTGGATCCACAAAAAAGACCGGGAACTAACAACACCTCCTGTACAAAAAGCGTTGAATAAGACATCTTCCACACCGTCGAATCTTTTAACCACGTTACAAGTTCATGAGTGACCCCCAAAGTAACAATTCCAAAACCAAAAGCAACAAGCCCAAGACCAAGAAGCGCATAAAGAGAACGCGCACTAAAAAGTTTTACTAAAAGCACAGGACCAATAAAGGCAATAACGATACTAATAATATCGAGTCGAATAATTCCAAGTACGAAGAACCATGCAGCACCCTCTACAATACCGATACGTTGCATGACTAAAATTCCTGCAATAGTAAGAAGTGGAATTGCTGCGATCCAATTATTCCATGTCCAAAGAAAAGAAACTTCACAAACAAGAAGTCCCGAAAAAAGTAATGCCAAAAAAAATGCCATTCTCATAATGGTGCTATTTCTGCATATGAAAGCACGAGAACGGCAGTAAAATCTCGAGAATCATGAACGGGAGTCACAGTAGCGACAACAAATGGCGCGTTCTGTTCAGTAGTAACTGCAGTAACAATCCCCAAAAATAATCCTTCCGGAATCTTTCCTCCGAGCCCACTAGTTACAACACTATCTCCAAGTACTATTCCTGCATCCTGAGGAATATAATTCATCGAAACCACTGCGCCCTCATTTCCAGTAATAAGCCCGATGGTTCGTTGCTGACCAAGAATTGCAGCTGGAATTACGCTTTGTCGATCTTCAATAAGTCGAACTGTCGACTGAAATTCACCTACTTTTGTAATACTTCCAATAAGTAAACCATTGTTTACTATTACTGCTGCACCCACCTGTACGCCATCATGACTTCCACGATCAATAACAACTATTGACGACGCCGCTGTTCCTCTAGAAATAATTCTAGCAGCGATGCCTTCTCTTGTGATTCTATTCTCATATCCGAGAAGTTGACGCCATTCCTCAACCTCATCGGCTGATGCAGTAAGAGTCGCCGCACGAGATGACTGTTCAGCTAATTGCGATAAACATAGATCTCTTTGACGGGCAATGCTTTCTTCACTCGCAAAAATTCTTGAAAATGTTTGAGCCGTCACACTACTGACCGCATATACTGTTGATCGCACCGCATGAATAGCTGGCGCAAACCAAGAGATGGTAGACAAAAACCACAGCACAGCAAGCGTTCCGAAAAATACCGCAAGACGTTGCGCTATTTTTTTTGTTTTCTCTGTGAAATACCACGCACGTGGCATAGAAGAATTTTTATCGGTGACGATCAATGCCTGTTGTAGGAAGCGCAACCTCTCTCAATAAAGCGTCATCATCAAGCAATATCCCACAACCACGAACAACCGCGGTTTGTGGATCTTCAGCGATATGAACGGGAATATCCGTCTCTTTGGCAATAGAACGTTCAAGCCCTCGTAAAAGACCTCCACCTCCAACAAGAGTAATTCCACGCTCATAAATATCAGCAACAAGTTCTGGTGGTGTTAACTCTATTGTCGCTTTAATGTTATCAATGATCGTATGAACAGAGCGGCTCAATGCCTCACGAATTTGACCGTCATGTACAGTTACTTCTTTTGGAAGACCAGTTATAAGGTCCCTACCCCGCATAGTCATACGTAACCCATCTCCAAAATCAATAGAACTTCCTATTTTACATTTCACCTCTTCCGCTATTCGTTCACCAAGAAGGATATTAAAAACATCACGTGCATATTGCAAAACATATTTCGTCATTTCATCTCCAGCAATAGTAAGAGACTTCCAAGTAACAATTCCAGAAAGTGATATAACAGCTATCTCAGTTGTTCCGCCGCCAATGTCGACAATCATGCTTCCAAGAGAGTCTTCAATTGGAAGACCTGCGCCAAGAGCGGCGGCAATGGGCGCCTCAACGAGAATAACTTGACGTGCTCCTCCAGCCAAAGCCGCATCCTCGACTGCCTTACGTTCAACCTCAGTAATTTCCAAAGGAACGCTCATTACGATTCGAGGACGAGGTACAAAAGTGAACGCCTCATCATGAATCTTGTCTATAAAATACTTCAACATTTTTTCTGTCACTTCGAAGTCAGAAATAACCCCTTTTACAAGTGGTCTTGTAATTTGAATATGTGGGGGAGTTTTTCCGAGCATGTCTTTCGCAGTTTTTCCTACTGCAAGAATATGGTTCGTCCTCGTATTAACCGCAACAACAGATGGCTCATTCATTACTATGCCTTTTCCACGAACAAAAACACGTGTTGCCGACGTGCCAAGATCAATACCAATATCTTCCGAAAACTTGCCAAAAAACCTATTAAACATAAGTCGATGGCATGTTCCCATACCATACCCATTCAAACCATATCCCTGTCCACACCTAAATCTCTCGATTCTCTTGAGAAATACTTAAAAGAAGGAATTCGACAAGAACAATAAGAAGAACGAGAAGAACCATTGTTCCAAAGGAAAAAAGCTCCTTTGAAAGAAGAACTAAACATGCAATAAATAGGCCGGAAAAAAGTATCCCCTGTCGAAAAGAACGCGCGACTGCATGGTCGATCTGTCTGTCAGGATATTTCCATGCTCGAAGCGTCGTGCCTATCATCGTAGATAGCCCCGCGATTCCTGCTCCGAGTGTAAGATAAAAAATGAAGTACGCTAAAAATCCTGCAGTAACAGGATCTATTGCGATCATTACAATGCACCATGCGGAAATACTAATCGCAGTTCCAAGCGCAAGAACTACAAGATACTGACGAAGAGTCATACAGAGAAAATTATACCTTAAAACTTTCCTCGTTCTATTTGTACTCTCGGAGTTACTGTAAAAATTTCTACTTCTGGTACCTCCTCTTTCATTTCAGTAATAATTTTAGAGGCCATTCCATCAATATCATATGACGCTCCTGCATTGTTGCACCCAATAACAAGCGTACCGTTTAAAAAACTTATTGCACGAACGTCCTTACGAAGCTGCGTATCACCGAGCAAGGCATCAAGAACATCATTCGCTCGATCGATAATTATCGCCGCTGCAACCTGCTTCGCAACTCCATGTCTTCGAAGTGTGCCCTCGAGTAAACTTCCAATTTTTGTTAATGATGCTCGTCTAAGCTTTGGCATAAGGACAAATGTCTTTAAAATCACAGTATTGGCAATGAGGTCCTGGCGTTGCCTCAAAAAGGGATGTGCGAATCTGTTCCATGGTAGCGTGAATTTGCATCTTTAACTTTTCTCTATCTTTATCTGTTGGTTCAAAACTCACTGCAGTATTTGACTCGACGTAATAGAAAGATAATTTCTTCACAACGAGTGGAGGAGTAAAACTTTCTTCAGCTGCAATAGCATAAAGTACCAGCTGCCGACGGTCATCCCACTCTAGCTTAACTTTCGGTGTTCCAGTTTTATAATCAACAATCTCCACACCTCCCTCAACATCATCGATTCTATCTATTCTTCCCTTCACGAGAACATCACCAACCTTGAGTGTAAAACCTTTCTCTAGAAATTTTGGAGACGGCGGATTCAAAGCCATGATCGCAAAATATTCTTTAAGGTATTTCTGTCCACGCTCTTTGTAATCGTCTCGCGTTGCAGAATCTGGATACCACTCATCAATCCAGGCGGCATCATACATTTCCATAAATTCATGGAGTGATGGCTTTGTAATCTGATGCAACTCTGAATCAAAGAGCGATGCCTGCATTGCTATCTTATTCGCAATAATCCGTTCCATATATCGCTGTAACGTGTTATGCATCGATTTCCCAAAACTCATTTGATGTTTTCCATAAGATGGAACTCCAATAATGTGCGCATATTTATATTGTTGAGGACAAGACGAAAAGGCAGCAATTTGTGAAAAGCTTATTTTGTCTGGAATGTGGATTTGCGCATCGCCTTTACGATCTGGTTTTGAATCTCCGGAAAGTCTTGAAGCGATTCGTTCATATCCAGATGCAACAACCGCTGACGTGAAACCTAGTTCCGCGAGAAAACGGGAAATCTTTTTCTTTCTTGCGCCACCGTAGTCATCCGCGCTCATGAGATAAAGGCCTTCCTTTGCTCTTGTTATTGCCACATAAAATAACCGACGCTCTTCTGCAATATGGTCATCGAGCGCCTCATTCTTTTCTAATAAACCCAACGGAAAATCGAATGCACTTGATCGGCTAACGCTCGGAAAACGCTGTTCAACAAGATTGACTACGAATACGTATCGAAATTCCAAACCTTTTGATCCATGCACGGTCATAACAGAAACGACATCCGGTCCGCTCTCCGGATCTTGCGCAATCGCACCCCCCTCTCCTGCCGCACGTTCGGCGTCAAACTCTTCTAAAAATTTTGACAAAGTCACATCATCATTCGTCACACTGAATCGTTTTAAGCGAGCAAGAAACTTTTGCAACTGACGATAAAGCTCCTGTTGCTCTTCTTCAGAAAACATTTGACAATCACCTAAAATACCAGACTCTTTAACAATGGCAACAAAAAGTTCAACAATGGGAAGTCGCTTTGCACGATCTCGAAGTTTTCCAATTGTTGAAACAATATCCAATATACTATTTCGTCCTTCCATGCTTATTCCCGCAGCGTCCGCATAAGTCAACAGGTCAAAAAGAGACATTCCTTTGCGCTTTGCATAAAACATTAAGCTCGCAAGATCTGATTGCGAGAGGCCAAGTCTTGGATGTGAAAGAACTCGATAAAGCGAAGGACTGTCATGCGGTGTGTTGATCACACGGAGATACGCAAGAACATCAAGAATGATTGGTTTTGAGTACAAGCCAGATAACGCCATGAATCGAAAAGGGATTCCTGCATATTCAAGCGCCTCAAGAAATGGATCTGCATGGTCATTCCCACGAACGAGAATGGCAAAGTCGCTCCATGCAACTTCATTCTCATTATGAAGTTTTGTGATGATCTCGATAGTATTCTCAACTTCATCCTCAAGTGTTGCCGCATGAATATGGCAGACCTCGCCAAGATATTCGGTGTTTGACTGAAGTTGTTTCGACAAACCCTCTGTAATCTCTAATCGATGCGGATTATTTCCAGCTATCGATGTATATGCGTAATCGAGAATAACTTTTCCGCTTCGATAATTCTGAACAAGAACAATCTTCGCAGTATTCGGATAGTCCTCTCTAAATCGTAAAATATTTGCTAACGCCGCACCTCGAAACTTATAAATTGCCTGATCATCATCGCCAACAATTGTAAGATTATTTTTTGGCGCAGCAAGGAGTCTTACCAATTCATATTGCACGCTATTCGTGTCTTGGAATTCATCAACAACAATGTACTTATATTGCTCCCGATACTTCGCAAGAATGTTCGGGCGAGTTTTTAAAAGTTCGACTGAATATGCTAAAAGATCGCCGAAATCAAGAGCATCTTCAGCAAGAAGAATTTCTTGATACTTCTTATAAGCAAACGCAATCTCGCGATGCTTAGCAAACTCTAGCCGCTCTTCTTCTGGCATTGCTGCAAATGCTACAGGATCTCTTTTTTCAGCATCATTGATCAGCCTTTCTACGTGATCTATATAGTGCTGTGGCGAAATGGTCTCGTCTTTTGCGCGAGAAAAATGACTAAGAAGCAATCGAAAAAACTTTGTTGGATTACCGCGCGGACGATAATAATCTAACGCGAAATCTGAAAGATGACGGCGCATAAGAAGCCACGCGTCAACTTCTGACACAACAACAAAGTCTTGGGGAAGCCCTATGTCGACACCATGCTCTCGAAGCATTCGTTCACAAAATGCATGAAATGTGGAAATTGAAAGATCGACGTACCCCATTGGCAAAAGAACGTCAACACGTTCTTCCATTTCATTCGCTGCCTTCTCAGTAAAAGTAAGGGCAAGAATCTGGTTCGGAGTAGCCTTCCCTTCTGCAATAAGCCAAGCAATGCGCTTTGTAATCACCGTGGTCTTTCCAGTTCCTGCACCTGCAATGATCATGAGCGGTCCTTCGCCATGAATTACCGCTCGTCGTTGCTCATCATTTAAACCTTGAAGAAGGTTAGACATATTACAGCTCAACAATGAGCTGCGCGGAATCAACAAAGAATTTTACCCCATCCTGCGTTCCAATATACCAACCAAATCCTGCAAGCATACAGAGAAAAACCATCACAATTCCAATCGAAATTTTCCAATTTGCTGGAAACAAAAGAACAGTTTCTTCCTGTTGTTGTAAAACCAATCTGATATAAAACATTACACACGCCAAAACAAAAACGATGAGCACGAAAATAACTAATGCTGCAAAAAAAGGATGCATCTGAAGTCCGTATCCAATCCCTATCATGGTACTTGTGAATGTACTTGCTATAGGAAAAAATGCGCTTCCAACAATAAGCAATCCAAGTAATACAGTTGTAATCGGCAACATGCGCGACAGTTGTCGAATGCCGGAACATTTTGTAGTTTTATATGTTGCATGCAACATTCCAGCAATAGAAAAGAACGCAGAAGCAAGAATAGCGACCGCTGCAAGATGCATTAATGCAGGAATCGTACCAGCGAATCCAAATCCGCTCATACAAAGAATAAGACCGACGTGAAAACAAGAAATCTCGAAAAAGAATTTCTTGTAATTATTCTGACGCAAAAGAGAAAACGCAAAAATAAAAAGTGTAATAAGGCCAAATATCATAAGTACCTTTCCAGTCCACACTCCGCCATCAGCAAGCGCGACGTCTACGATCTCTCGACAACGAAGAATGCCAAAAACGCCAACAAGCATGGACATTGGACCAATAAGCGCAACAAGAGGAGAGAGCATCTTGCTGTAAAGCTCAGAAAGACCAAAGTGCATCGGAGCGATACCAATCGAAACGCCAAAACCTAAAAATACAAGAACAAAAGCAGACTGCACCTGCCAAGGCGCAAAACTACCAACAACGTCCATGATTGAAGAGATCATCCCTGCCTCCATGATCGATACACCATGTTGCATCGCAACAATTTTTAATATTCCGACACCGACACCACCTATGATCGCTCCAAAAGCAGCACGTATTCCGAATCGACGAATAAGTTCTTTTGTATTGTTTCTTTCGTGAAGAACGAGGCTAGCCACACCGACCGCACTCAATCCCTGAATGCTGAGCCACAACAATCCCAAATGGTTCGCCATCAACCCGATCGCTCCAAAAATAATTGATGCAACAAGAAGGCCAATTGCATACTTCTGACGCTTTGGTGACAAGGTCCCTGTTTTTACTTCATTCTGAAAAACATTCACGCTCATCAATACACCAGCAACTGTAATAACAGCGGCAACCCCAAGCATGAATAAAGTCAGAACATCTGTATTCCAAAGCTCAAGAAAATAGTTCATACAAAAATTAAGATCCTAAAGACCAAAGAGTCACCGCTATTGCTGCAAAGCTACAAAGAATACTGAACCCAACAAGCCGTCGTGTAACAAAAGCTGGAATGTGCTTCCATGCAATGTGAATAAGATCGAAACCTAATGCGACAATAAACATCTTTGCTATAAGAATTCCAACAGTTTGCAAAACAACAATATTCGATGGAACATCGAAAGTTTTCAGCGCCTCAGTTGGTACAAGAAAGTTGGCAAGAAATAATCCGATCGTTACCGTGGCAATAACGCGCACATCGACAAGCTCTACGCGCTCTAAATCTTTTGACTCTCGAAGGCTGAGAACAATGAAAATCATTGCAACCGCAAGAAGAATGAATTGAACATCCCATGCTCCGGAACTAGCCAAGAAGAAAAGCGAGCTGTTCGCACTTCCTGTTGTAATAGCGAGAGCCGACAAAACAACACCAAAAGCCCCAATAGAACGAAGGAGAATTGATCGAGGATCGATCATAACGACTGCACCTCCAAAAAGAGCAAGAAGGGCAAGAAGGCTCATTAAGTTACCGTCAGTTTCCGACAACCCAAACAGTCCAAACAACGGGAGCATCGCAATCACAATCAAAAATGTACCAAATGCTACAGCTGACCATGGATTATTGCTCCGCGTATATGAAAACCATGGAAATTTCCACTCTTTCCTTGAGACAACATTGATAATCGAGGTTCCAATTTCTGCACAAATTGGCGCAATGGCTACAACTAAAGCTATCTGAAGCAAACTTAATTCAATAGAGGTCATAACGCAATTGCAAGGGTAATAATGATAATGAACAACATAAACACGATCGATAATGGAACGGAGTGTATTGATCTATTTTCTTGCCAAGTTTTCACACGATTTACACCAACAAAAATAGGAGCGGCAATTCGCATTGAAACAGCCCTTTGTATTCCTCGATAAAAAATGGCAAGACGCGATTCTTTTTCTTCTCTAGATGCCTCAATATCCTCTTCGAATATCACGCCTGCTTCAGATTGATGATTTTTATCTCGGAATACCCAAACCAAAATGCTTGCAAGCACAACACCAAAAACAAGAACAATAATTCGAACGACTCCGTCTCCTGCTAATAAGGCTGCACGCCAAGAATCAACTTCCATAGCTAACGGAGTCGCACCAATCCTATAAAGTCCAGCTGGCACAAGAAATGCTCCGATTGTACTTATTGCAGTTAAGACCATAACTCCGAAAGGTATTTGTTCTGCCTGTTGAACAGAAGTAAGAGAAGCAAATTCCTTACGCAATTGAGAAACCTCTCGTATCCCTCTTCGAAATAAGGAGCCAAACATCACAAAAAAACCTATTAAAATATAGGCAGCAAATCCACGAGACAAACTTGAGAGATTACCGATAATCGCAGAACCAATCATCCATTGGCTACAAAAAAGAATGGAAGGTGGAAGTCCTAAAGCGGCAAGCACTTGAAGCAGCCTAATTCCCCTCCCTGACGAATCGATTCCTAAAATGAATGGAAATATTTCCCGAACTGTTTCAATAATTACAACGCCCGCAACATTCAAAAGCGTTGCAAAAAGCGCGATATTCATTGCCTCATAGGCACCTACAGATTGAAAAAGAATCGCAACGCTCATCATGAAGACCGTTGTTCCTGCTCCAAAAATAAATCCGACAATTGGATTCTTTTTCCTTGTTATTACAATCATTGTCAATATTCCAATAAAACCGAGAGGAATAGAAAACCACGAAGAAAGAGGCGGGAGTATGAAGAGAACCTGTCTAAGAACGACGTACATCGAAATAGTAAAAAACATCATCTGAACAAAAACTCTACTTCCAGCATCTTCAAGAACAGGAAGAGACAAGGATGTAAAGCGATGGAATGGCCACAAGTCCATAAAAAGAACTGTTCCGAATGTGAACAGTCCAAATGCAACTGCTAGGCGCATCGTGTCGATCTCTGCTGCAATATATGACAGCGTAGAAAAGTCATTAAATAATGCTCCGGAAGAAAGAATAAATAGTCCGGAAATGATACTTATTGCCCCTACATATTTTGTAATAAACAATCGTCCTATAGCCCCTGCGGTTATTTCTGTTGTGCTGATGGCCATAAAAAACGTCGCACCTCCAACCATAAGTAGCAATGCCGCAGCTAACCCAATAATATTTCCCGCAAATAAAGTCCAAGTCGCTCCAATAATGGCCACAGAAAGTGCAAATGTTCTCTCTATCAATTGTGAAGTTTTACGCTTCGAATACCACATCAACGAAATTGCAAAAATCACAATGCTCATTGGTAACAAAAACATTGCAGAAAACTTATCAAACGTTGCTGTCATTCCAAAAAAGAGATTTGTTGAAACTACATACGGCTCTTCAGAAAGTAGACCGTAAATTCCTGCCGCAGCTCCGGCCAACCCTGTTAAAACAAAAAAAGCTGAACTAATAAATGTGGCTCGTTCCTTCTGAAAAAGAACGGAAGTGACACAGGAAATAACAGGACCCAATACCAGAACCATTAAGCACCATTCCCAAGGCGTCATAACACAAATCGCTAGGATTCAATGGGCAAAGTGTAGGCCCTTCACCCTTTCAATCCAAGTTTTTGTGTGGAGAAGTTCTGCTCCGATTTTGAAAAAAATTTAACTGCAAGTGTCGCAAAACGCTGCTTTTCTACATGTTCCAAAAACAATAAATTCATTCAACAAAAGTGAGCCTTCTGGCTCACTTTTAATCCCTAATCCTGACGAAGCCTAATCCTGACTCATTCTCGCTCTTCCCTTCCCCTTCTTCATTGCTACTCGGTATCGCGCAAGTTCTCGTTCCAAATGTGCTGCAGCATCAGCATAAGAAACATCATTCTTATTTCGCATTGCCTTTATTGCCTCTTGTGCTCGCGCTTTTGCAGCTTCTATTGCAGCAAGCTCTAATTCATCAATACGTTCAGCGGTGTCCGCCAAAACAACCACAGTACCGTCCTGACGTACTTCAAACATGCCAGTCGACGTTGCCAAAAGTTCCTCGGTGCCGTTATGTTTTACTCGCATTTCTCCGGCCTTCAAAAGCGCCAAAAGTGGAGCATGGTGCGGCAATACTGTTATTTCCCCCATTCCTGTCATAACCGAAATACTATCCGCATCACCTTCGTATACGATTCGTTCAGGAGTAGCGACCGTGTAATGAAGTTTTACATCTGACATAGATCGAAAATAAAACTTTTACACTGCTACTTCGTCAATGCTCCCTTTCATATAAAATACCTGTTCTGGCTTATCATCATGCTTTCCTTCCAAGATCTCCTTAAAACCACGAACTGTTTCTGCGAGCGTGACATATTTTCCAGCGCTTCCCGTAAACTGCTCAGCAACGTTAAATGGCTGAGACAAAAACTTTTGGATTTTACGGGCACGAGCAACGATCAATTTGTCATCTTCTGAAAGTTCATCCATTCCAAGAATCGCAATGATATCTTGTAAGTCCTTATATCGCTGCAATACTTTCTGCACACCTCGAGCCGTATTGTAATGCTCTTCTCCAACAATATTTGGATCAAGAATATTTGACGAAGAATCAAGAGGGTCTACAGCTGGATAGATTGCAAGTTCAGCAAGCGCACGAGAAAGAACAACAGTTGAATCTAGGTGACCGAATGTGGTCGCCGGTGCTGGGTCTGTTAAGTCGTCTGCCGGCACATATACCGCTTGGATTGATGTGATCGATCCTTTGTTTGTAGAAGTAATTCGTTCTTGTAACGCGCCCATTTCTGTTGCTAGGTTTGGCTGATAACCAACGGCCGATGGAATGCGGCCAAGTAATGACGAGACTTCAGAGCCTGCCTGAGTAAATCGGAAAATGTTGTCAATAAACATGAGCACATCACGGTTTTCATCATCTCGGAAATATTCTGCAAGCGTCAATCCTGTCAATGCAACTCGTGCCCGAGCTCCTGGAGGTTCATTCATCTGACCGAACACGAGCGCAGTTTTATCAAGCACACCAGACTCCTTCATTTCCATATACAAATCGTTTCCCTCTCGCGTTCGCTCGCCAACACCGGCGAATACCGAATATCCCCCGTGCTCTTTTGCGATATTGTGTATCAATTCTTGAATCAAAACAGTCTTCCCAACTCCAGCTCCTCCAAAAAGACCGGTCTTTCCACCTTTCAAAATTGGACAGATCAAGTCTACAACCTTAATTCCAGTTTCAAATACCTCAGCTTTTGTTGATTGGTCAATGAAAGCCGGAGCAAGACGATGAATTGGATCTCGTCGCACAGCTTCAACCTCTTCCATTCCATCAATAGCGTTTCCCGTAACGTCCATCATGCGGCCAAGTGTCTTTGGACCAACTGGAACACTGATTGGCTTACCAGTATCTTCAACCTCAATACCACGCGTTAAACCATCCGTTGATCCCATAGCGATGGTTCTCACGATTCCGTTTCCAAGATGCTGTGCAACTTCAAGAACTAAAATTTCATTTTCTCGCTTCAACGTTAAAGCATTCATGAGCGACGGCATTTCTCCCGTAAACCTCACATCGACAACTGCGCCGATAATTTGTGCAATAGATCCTTTCATATTATTCAAGAGCGGCTTTACCGCTACTAATTTCTGCTATTTCTTGTGTAATAGCTGCCTGTCGAACTTGGTTATACGTAAATGTAAGTGAGTCCATCATGTCTCTTGCACTATCCGACGCGTTCTTCATAGCAAGCATTCGTGCCGCATGCTCTGAGGCACTGGACTCAAGTAACGCCTGATAAAACGCAGTCATAACAAGTCTTGGAATCATCTCTGATAAGAGGAGTTTTGGATTCGGCTCCATAATGTATTCTGAGCCTTCATTCCCTATTTTTTCCCTTGATTCTTCACCTCGCTCTCCGTACGGCAACACGATTTGCGTTACAGGCGTCTGCGTTACACCACTAATGTAATTTGTAAAAAATAGATGAACCCGCCTGTACGTTCCGTCCGTAAAGCCGTCAAGAGCCATTCGCGCCACAGGAACAATGTCTTGATACTGCGGAGCATTTCCAAGGCCTGTAAAGTTTGCAACCACTTGAAACTGCAACCTCTGCATTGCGTCACTTCCACGTTTTCCCACCGCGATAACATCACAATTTTCTATCACTCGAATATGGTCTCGAGCAAACTTGATCATATTCACATTATATCCGCCGGCAAGCCCACGATCTGAAGTAAAAACAATTGCAAGCTCCCTATTCCCCTTTCCCGCACGAAGCAGCTCATGTTCTATATTGCCACTTTTTTCCATCACTGCCTCAATAGTTTCCTTTGAAAGCCGAACATATGGGCGTCCTTTTATGGTCGCCGCAACAGCTTTACGCATTTTACTTGCGGCTACAAGTTCCATAGCCTTAGTAATCTTGCGCGTGTTCTTTACCGACTTTATGCGGGATTTTATGAGTTTGCGCGACGCGGGCATATTATGCCGAGAAAGTAGAAAGGAAATCTTTCAACGTATTTTCAAGTCTAACCTTCAATTCACTAGAAACATCACGAGTCTCAGTAATTGTATTGAGAATTTCCGCACCAGAAGCATGCATGTATCGCAGACACTCTTCTTCGAACTTTCCGATTGATGTGATTGGCAGTGCATCAAGCATCCCTGCATTAAGCGCATAAATTACAATCGCCTGCTCTGCAAAATTCATTGGTGAATATTGTTTCTGCTTCATGAGCTCCATAGCACGTCGGCCACGTTCAATCTGCTTTTTCGTTGCGTCATCAAGATCAGTCGCGAATTGCGCGAATGCCTCAAGCTCTCGAAATTGTGCAAGGTCAACTTTTAACGTCTTCGCCACATTCTTCATTGCTTTCGTTTGCGCAGCAGACCCAACACGAGACACAGAAAGACCAACGTTCAATGCCGGGCGTTGCCCACGATAAAACAAATCTGTTTCAAGATAGATCTGCCCGTCCGTAATCGAAATCACATTCGTTGGAATATATGCAGACACATCACCACCCTGAGTTTCAATAATCGGCAATGCAGTGATCGATCCTCCGCCATGTTCTTCGCTCAATCGAGCTGAACGCTCAAGCAATCGTGAATGCAGATAAAAAACATCTCCAGGATATGCCTCACGTCCTGGTGGGCGACGAAGCAAGAGAGAAATCTCACGATAAGCCCAGGCGTGCTTACTCAAATCGTCATAGACAATAAGCACATCTTCACCCTTCCCCATAAAATATTCAGCAACTGCGCATCCTGCATAAGGAGCTAAATATTGCATAGCTGCGCTATCAGACGCTCCAGCAAGAACAATCGTGGTGTATTCCATAGCTCCAGCTGCCTCTAACCGAGCACGAATCTGAGCAATCTTCGATTCTTTCTGACCAATGGCAACATAAATACATTTCACGTTCTCGCCTTTCTGATTCAAAATCGTGTCAATTGCAATCGCTGTCTTTCCAGTCTGACGATCTCCAATAATAAGTTCGCGCTGCCCACGACCGATTGGAATAAGTGCATCAATCGCCTTAATTCCTGTATGCATCGGAACTGAAACAGATTTACGAGACATTACCCCAGGAGCAATCTTTTCCACTGGTGCCATAGTCTTTTGGGACAATGCACCTTTTCCGTCAAGAGCGACTCCGAGTGGATCAACAATCCTTCCAATGATTCCATCTCCAACCGGAATAGAAAGAATACGGCCCGTTGACCGTGCAGTGTCTCCAGCCTTCACACCCATGGCATCACCCAAAATAATGACTCCGACCGTTTCTTCTTCAAGGTTAAGCACCACACCAAAAACACCATTACCAAAGTCAATCATTTCTTGACTCATGATATTTCCAAGTCCAGAAAGACGAGCAACGTTATCTGAAACGCTCATAACAGTTCCAACACGTTCCTCATGAGCCTCAGCCTTAAATGCATCAATACTTTCACGAAGGATGGTAATAATATCGGCTTTTTTTGTGGTCATATATTTCTCTACAAACTTTTCTCTAAACATTGTTTTAGTCGCTGTAACGTTCCGGCGACTGACGCATCAATACGTCGATCATCAATTCGGATTACTGCTCCACCCATAAGACGTTCATCGACCCGTTCAACGATATCTGCTCCTGGCGTTGCTTCTTCAATACTTTTTCGAAGACTTGGAGCAAGAGCATGAGCGGAAACGATAGTGACATTCGCTGCGCCAAATTTTCTCTTCCAAGCCCCATGAATCTCGTGCTCAATCTCTCGCCAGCGGCAAATCCAACCACGATGCGCAAGTTCTTCAACGAAACTTTTCATGGTCTTTACCAATTCAGACCGTGGAAGTCCTGCGCATTCCTTCACGAGAAGATCGGCAAGCTGTCTATTCGTAAATCCAGCCATATTACGTCATTTTGCGAACAACTTCTTCTGCAAGCGATTGCGACTTTTTCTGAGTCATACCTTCTGTCGCAATCTTTGCCGCTGCACGAACTGCAATATCGATAATATCTTTCCGCATCGCCAACATCGATGCTTCACGTTCCGCGATAAGCTGTTCTTTTCCTCGGGCAATAACATGCTCAACTTCGCGTTTTGCGGCCTCTATCATTTCATTCTTTCGAATGTCCGTCTCATGCATTGCCGCTTCTATAATTGCCTGGGCTTCCTTTCTGGTCTCTGTCAAAACTGCATTACGCTCTGATTCTGATGCTTTTACCCGCGCAGAAATCTCTTCGACATCCTTCATGCTCTTTGCAATTGCTTGCTCTCGTTTGTCCAACATTGCAAGCATTGGTTTGTACACAAAACGCCATAGCACAATAAGAACAAGAAGAAAATTGACGAGCTGAGCGGCGAAGAGGTCTCCACGCAAACCAAATGTTCCAAGAATCCCTGGATCTTCAGATTGGACCTCAGTGGCAATCACCTCTGTTGTTAATTCTTCACTGGTTGGATTTTCTATAGTAGAAGACATATGGATAGTCATATCAGCACGCACGGAGGTTCGAGAACAATGAAAGAATTATCGCTCGAAATCCCCCGATGTATACCGATGTGATTAAAGCGTGAAAGCAACGACAAGTGCGTAAATAGCAATCGCTTCTGCGAATGCCATACCAAGAAGCATTGGTGCAAGCACGTTTGCTTCTGGATTCCGGCCAATGGATTGCATTGCCGAAAAACCAATCAACCCAATCGCTAACGCTGGCATCGCACCACCCACGCCAATTGCGAAAGCTTTCGCAAGGAGCGCAATCATTTCTGCTGTCATATTGCTGTGATGAATCATGAATGAAGGTTGTTCGACGACAAGTCACCGAACAACTCTCGCCCACGATAATTCAACTATGCATGCCCCTCTTTATGCTCACCATGCGGAGTTGTTGCGATAATGAGATACACCAACGTCAACATTGCAAACACCGTTGCCTGCACAATGCCAACCAAAATCTCGAGAAACATGAAAGGGATTGGAACCACATAAGAAACTAACCCAAGCATGACCGTCATAAGAATCTCGCCGGCAAAGACGTTTCCGAACAATCGAAGTGAGAGCGACAATGTTTTTGCAAATTCACCAATAATCTCAATAAGGCCAACCCCAAACTCAATTACCGCAGTGACAATTGCCATCGGTCCATGTTTTATAGACTGAAAAATTCCTTTCACATTCACGAACTTACTAAAATAGTCGACTAAACCAACCGCTCGGACTCCAGCGAAATGTGAAAATAAAACCGCAGTTACCGCTATCGCAAGTGTGAAATTCAAATCACTTCCTGCCGATCGAAAAAGCGGGATGAGTTCAACCTCTCCATGCATGAGTCCATAAATACCAATCGTCCCAGTTCCAGGAATAAGACCGAGCCAGTTATTCGCAAGAACTACTAAAAAAATCGTCGCGATTAAAGGGAAAAACTGTCTCGCTTTCGCTCTGCTCCCAGCAACTTTTTCAATCTCATTCGAAAGAATCTCCACAGTTCCCTCTACCACATTCAAAATTCCTGTTGGCACAAGCTGCTTTTTACGAGAAACTAAATATGCAACAACAACAAAGAACATCGTCACAACCCATGCATTTACCATGGCGTTTGTAACAGGAAATGCGCCAATATGCGCAATAGGCTCTGCAGCAAGAGGGACAAGCGCCATATTACTTGGCAATAAGTTTTTCGTACTCTTTTGCATACTCACGAACTTTTTTCACAAGAATGACTCCAGAGCCAACAAATGTTAGAAACAACACAATGCCGAACAAAATGTGACCAGTCCCATATCGGGCGTCGAGAAACTCTCCAAGCAATGCAGCGACAAATGCCGGAACGAGAATTATTCCCGTCAAACCTGTCACTGTTTTCAGCGCAAAGCGCAAAGAAGATCCAAAATCAACCATAAAAGCGGCATGAGTATACCCTGTTCAGCGAAGGATGAAAAGCTCTAAAGATTCGTTATCCAAACAAAATCGCTAAGACAAGCCAAAAAGCTTTTTCGCATTCTCCGTTGTTACTCGTGCCACCTCTTCGAAAGCAATTCCTTTCAAATCTGCGATGGCCCGAGCAACCAAAATAACGTTTACGGGCTCATTTCGCTTTCCACGATTCGGCACTGGAGAAAGATACGGGCAATCAGTTTCAACCATCATCTGTTCTAACGGAATTTCCTTTATTGCATCAGCAACTGACTTTGCGAAAGTAACGATACCGGTAACCGAAATGAAAAACCCAAGATCTGCGTACTTTTTTGCATCTTCGACAGTCCCTGTAAAACTATGAATAACTCCGCGGCTTTTGAGTCCATCTCGAGCAATCTCTTCCTCGATCAGCATTCGCATGTCGTCATTCGCACCAGAAACATCCGTAGTCTTCCCTCCTCTACAATGGATGACTACTGGCTTATGAAATTTCGTTGCAAATCGCAATTGTTGTCGAGCGACTTTTCGCTGATCCTCTTTAAACTTTTCAATGTCCATCCCTTCTGGAACGCGTGAATAATCCAATCCAAATTCACCAATTCCCACTACTTTCGGATGGACAACAAGTGTTGCGTATTTTGCCTCATCGAATTCGTACTCTGGCACAACTTCAACTTCGTCTTCTTCGTTCTCGTCAATAAAGCCATGATCATGAACATGACCAGGATATAAGCCAATAGTCGCCCAAACATCCTCATGATTCTCTGCAAATTCAACTGCCGATGCACTTGTTTTAAATTTGGCTCCCACCGTAATCAATCCCATCTGACGATCACGGACTCTGGCCATGACCTCGTCAATATCGGAATCAAACACGGGAAAATGAACGTGAGAGTGAGTGTCGATAATTGAAAACATAATTACAAAATTCCCGCGCCAGTTTCAATAGTAATAATCCGTTCAACAATCAACGACGAAGCAATTGATGTTCGGATGTTTCCAGATGGAAACAATGTAATGGCAATATATGCAAAAACACATACGGCAATACCTGCCTGAAGTAATCCAAAGATTCCGCCAAGAAATGAATTCAAAAGATTCACAAAAGGAAGAATTGCAATTGCCTTTCGCAAAAGATCAAGAGCCTCAACAAGTAAACTCGTAAGCTTGTTTGCAATAATGACAAGAACGAGAAACCCGACGATCGTAAGCCATGGATGTGTAGTAAACGAAACGCCATAACTATCATGAAGCCAGCCCATTGCATACGACGCCGCAATGACACTCAAAATAAACGCCACGAAACTTCCAGCCGCCCGCACGAACCCGCTTTTCCAACCAGCCGTAACGAAAGCGAGAATAAAAATGACGAGAAGAATGTCGACGATGTTCATATGTTATTTTTCATCTCGACGTGGGAATAATGCTTCCGCAACTTCAATTCGATCATGTGCAAATCTCGCACAAATCTTCTCTGCAGTTTCTGGCATAACCGGCAATAAAGCCTCGCCAATCCACCGAATCATTCCCGCAAGTTCACTCAGCGACTTTTTCGCCGCATCTCGGTCTACCTTAACCAACTTAAAAGGCGCCTCAACATCAATCTTTAGGTTCGCCTCATCCACAACACTCCAAACAAGATCGCAATATGATCGGAAGTCGTAGGACTGAAGTGCAGTTTCAAGCTCATGGAACCTATTGGTCGGATAGGACATATGTTCAAGACCTTCTGGAAAATTCTTTGCCGCCATTGCCGCAACACGACTCACAAGATTCCCAATGCCATTCGCAAGTTTAGATGCAAACAGAATTTCAAATTGTTCCTTGGAATAATCTCCGTCTTGCCAAGAAGGAAGCCCGCCAAGCAGATACAACCGAGTTGCATCAGTTCCATACTCTGCAACAAGGTTATACGGATTGATTACATTTCCAATGGACTTACTCATCTTCTGCCCATTCGAAGTCACATATCCATGAATGAATATTTGTTTCGATGGTTGAATGCCAACGGACATAAGCATCGCCTGCCACATTGCAGTTTGCTGACGAAGGTTATCTTTTCCAGCAACTTGAACACTCGGCCAAGCAGAATAAAATAACGACTCCTTCTGAGGCCAACCAAGAGTTGAAATATAGTTAACCAGCGCATCAAACCACACATACATTACTTGTGCTTCGTCACCAGGGACCGGAACGCCCCAGGGCATCTTCGACGCAAGCCGCGAAATACTAAAATCATTCAACCCACCTTCAATGAACGTTCGAATCTCATTCATTCGAGCTGGCGGCATTACAAAATCTGATCGATCGCGATAAAAGTCAAGAAGCTTTTGCTGATACTTTGAAAAAGCAAAAAAGTAATTTTCTTCTTCAATCACATCAAGATCACGATTCGCATGATCAGGACATTTACCGTCAACAAGCTCTGAATCTGTTTTTTCAAGCTCACATCCAACACAATACCTCACTGAATACTTCTTCTTATAAATGTCTCCAGCTGCCATGCACCGATTCCAAAACTCCTGAGCTGCAGCAACATGATGTTCATCTGTTGTTCGAATGAAATGCGTATACGAAAGGTTGAGGGCAGCCTTTAATCCGTCAAACTTCGCAGCATAAACATCGCAATAGCTCTTTGGACTAACTCCAGCCTCTAATGCTTTTTGATAAATCTTCTGACCATGTTCATCCGTGCCAGTATTAAAAACAACATCAAAACCTTTAGCTCGATAATATCTCGCCAACATATCCGCCTGAACAATCTCGAGAGCAAATCCGATGTGCGGATCTGCATTCACGTATGGAAGCGTCGTGGTGATGGAATAGGTCGGCATACGTTGTTTTTACTTTGGCGAAACAATGATTACGAATTCACCTCGATCACTCGTTGCTTCAATCTCTTTCAAAATCTTCTCTGCGTTTCCTCGATAAATTGTCTCATGAATCTTTGTCAGTTCTCGAAACACAATCAACGACCGCTTTAGTGGTACAAGCTGTTCAAGCGTCTTTGCGATTCGATGCGTTGATTCATACAAAACAACCGCATGTTCAATTGCGTCTACTTCACCAAAAAACTTTTCCCTCCCCTTCTTGTTCGGTGGGAAACCCATGAACGTGAATCGATCAAGCGCAATTCCTGCAACAGAAAGTGCTGCAGTAATCGCAGAAGCTCCTGGGATTGGAACAACCTTCACTCCAGCAGCAACTGCATCTGCAACAAGAAAACCACCAGGGTCAGATATACCCGGAGTTCCAGCATCCGTCACAATTGCCATCGACGTCCCTGCTACCAAGTCATCAACAATCTTCTTCCGCGCAATTTGATCTGTATGTTCATGAAAAGCACGAAGTGATGGACGAATCTTCATGCTCGCCATGAGCTTCGATGTAACGCGAGTGTCTTCACAAAGCACCACATTAACCTCATCAAGAATAATTCGTGCACGCTCTGTAATGTCACCAAGATTCCCGATTGGCGTGGCGACAACGTATAGCATAATTATTCAGCAATAGTTTCCGATGCTGTTTCTGCCGCTGTGGTCACCGCAGTCCATGTTGGATGAAGCGCAGACAAACACGCCCAAAAACCACGAGTCACCTGATACTGGTCCAAACCTTCACCTTTCAACGACCCAGAAGTCGCCACCCCAGATGCATTCCAAACACTTCCAGTCTCATTATCTGTTAATCGTTTCTTTGCAAAATCATAAGAGAACGTATGCACCCCAGCATTAAATATTCGTGCAGTATTTGTTGCAAAGTCATAAACCGCAATCACTGACTCTTCACCAAGTTTCGCTGTGTTTAATCCCGTTCCAGAAAGTACAACATCGGAAAAAGCCAAGCCATTCGCTCCATCTGTAACGCCATAAACCACCCACTTTGATGTAAAACTTGCACTTGTGTAATTAATCGGGAAATACAGTCCCTTCGACGTATCGTAAGCTCCATATGGATGACGTGTGTAATCTCGAGTTACCCCAGTATCTGTAGAAAGCACCGAACCGGAAGGATATGCGCTTTTCCAATCTGCCCACGTCATCATGCTCGATGGAATCACAGTAAGCGACTTTCCGATCATCGATCCTTGAACAGCCGTGCCAAGACCCTGTACCCATAACGACCCAGTCTCGCCGTCTTTCAAAATCGAATTATTGTTGTACACCTGACCGGTCGCCGAAAACGTCATAGTTCCCCCATCGAACTGACGGTCATACACGATTCCAGTCCCGCACAACGGACAATACGTCACTGCGATGTCTTTTCCACCCCAACTGTCATTCACCACTTCATGCCAATTCAAAATCTGCACTGGATAAAACCGATGTTCTCCGTTAATCGCCAAGTCGATGCCGTACAAACTATCTGCAATCACAGAGTCTGATGCCAAAACCGACGCATACTTCGGATTTGTTAATGCAGGAATACCGCCTTCAAGAACACCACTGTCATAAATCTCATCACCAGGAACCAATGAAGTCACCCCATCGCGCGTCACTTCAGACGCATAAAGTCCCCCATTCAGCTCTGGCCAAGCAACAGCACCGATCTTCTTACTTTCATACGCCTTATACGCCCAAAAAATCGCCCCAATTACCACCACCAGCCCAACAAATAACACCAATTTTCGCTTTTGCAATTCAGTCATAGATGGCCAGAGTGTAGCGAAATGCGCATAAAAGAACAACTCTGCTACAATAAAATCTCACGCTTATTCTTTAGTCTTTTCTATGATTTCCATGAATAAACCCGCTCCAAATTTTGAGAACATTACCGCATACTGCCACGGAGAGTTCACCAAAATCAGCCTTTCTTCATACCAAGGAAGCTGGACAGTTCTCTTCTTTTACCCACGAGACTTCACATTTGTCTGTCCAACCGAAATCAAAGGATTTCAAAAACACCAAGAGGAATTTACAAAACTAAACACCAAGATCATTGCGGCTTCTACCGACAGCGAATGGAGTCACAAGGCCTGGTTTGAACGCGATCTTCCTGAAATCACTTACCCTATTCTCGCTGACACAACTCAAAAACTTACTCGTGACTATGAAGTGCTTAATGAAGATGACGGAAGCGCTGAACGCGGACTTTTCATCATCGATCCTGAGGGCATAATTAAATATTCTCTTGTTTCTGCAGGATCTGTTGGCCGATCAGTCAAAGAAGTCCTCCGTGTTCTTGCAGCGCTTCAATCCGGCGGCCTCTGTCCACTAGAATGGGAACCAGGCGCAGAAACACTCGGAAAGGTGTAAGTCAATAAAAACACCAGATAGCCATCTGGTGTTTTTATTTTGAGAAATAAACGTGACCTTACGCAGCTTTCTTGTCCTCATCTTCATCATCTGGCGATTGATCTGAGATTGAATGTGGTGCCAGCCTTTCCAAAGGCATACGACGTCGAAGAGGAAATGGAACCAAAAGAGGAAGATGAATTGACGGCATCGCTTCCGGAAGACCGATTTGAGTAACATGTTGAGAAATTGTTCCACCAACATTTCGCGTAATAACACCATCCTTCAATCCCTTGCCAACGTGCGTGGCTAAAATTGCCAAATGATGAACGCCCTTCTCATCAAATCCTCTACTCAACGCAACTTCTGCATACTTTCCCATGAATACTACTTTCCCGTGTTCAGTAGTAAAAAATGTGCGAGCAATGTCGGAGTCTGCCGGAATAATAGCTTGACCATGCTCATTAATAACAATTTCAACAGCATGATTTTGCGCTCCCTCGCTCATCGTCAATACTAAACATAACTTTCTTTCAGCCATTTCTTTTAGTGCATCAACATGTAAAGCGCCTTGCCATGAACCCGTTGAAGACATTGAACTCATGTCCATTACAAAGTCACCTTTCGCATTCACACCAGCAAATTTGCCCCAATCCAATCCTTGCTCATTAAAGCCGAAAACTGGAGCCGGTGTATCGTTCCCGAGCCAGACATCGCGATGGATGTGCCGAACTTGAGAAACGTGATTATGCAACCAGTTCCACACGCCTGTTCTTTCAGTAATTTGTTGCACAGAACTAAATGTCTCGCTACGTTCAACAAGCGATGCTCCAAGCGCTGCAAGCTTCTCTTTCGATGCTGCATCAATAATTCCGTTGTTATCGATATATAGCCCAGAAGCGATGATCTTATTGTCCGCAATCGATTCAAGTGAAAAAGATTCATTTGGATGAGGAACTAGGCGCATGCCATTTGGAATCTTTAGTACTCCACTTCCAATATGCTCAACAACAGGCGATCCGACTGGCCCAACTGGCGGATTGTCAAAAAGATAATCCTTAAGCCAAGTCGCGAACTTGCCAAGGCTTTCTGTGACAGTTTCGTTATGTGAAACGGCTGCCCACAAATCATGAACGACACATCCAACACCGGCACCGATGCCAACACCAATAACCGCAGTCATGACACCAACTTTCTTCGCCCGACGGTTTGCATATTCCGCAAACTTTTTTTGTGTTTCCTTAACGTCACTTGTTTCATTTTCGTACAGTTCGCCAATCTTTTCCTTTAATTTTTCATCATATTTCGCTGCAAAATCATCAACATCTTTTCTGAGCGCTGCCTTCAGTCGCATGCGGACTTCGTCTAAATCACGTCGCTCTAATTCAGATTCTGCTACAGAGGAATACCGCAGAAGGTCAACATGCTCAGCATTACTAATCCTCACTCTTGCTTCCATATCTGCAAGCATCTGCATCGCAAATGCGTGATCGATGTCTGGCCTAAGTTGACCATCTATAGTGAAGAAACTGTTTGCTTCAACTATTAAATGCTCTACATAAACACTATCAATCGCAAAACGTTGCATGTCTTCACGACGTGGCTGAAAGTTCTCTTCATACAGCGCATCCATCTGTCGCTTTTTTTCAAAGCGTTTCACCGGACTCCATAACGGAATGAATTCGTATTCTTTTTGTAATGCATTTCGACGTTCAGCTAATCGATCAAGCTGCTCTTGATTTGGATTCTCCTCCCATAACGCACCTCCAAGGGCCGCCTGTCGTTCATGAAGTGATTGTTCACGATTCAGCCGTCCTTTCTCCCTCCACCAGCTATACACTCCAGTAACCGCAGCAGAACCTACAAACGGAACCGCAACCGCTGCCGCGCCTCTCAACGCAGTTTGCGCAGTAAACGTCCCAATAACAGCAAACGAAATAAGCGCAGCTGCAATCTCATTTCTGAATGCTGCAACGACCCCTCCAACAACGTGTTTATCTTTACCCCAACGTTCCAGCTTCTCGAGCGTTCTGTCCGCTAAATTCTTTTCACGCTCTGTGCGTGCACCAAGTTTTGCTTTACCAACAACAAACTCAATATCGAGATCAATGTTGTCAATTCCACCAGCGTGTCGCGCAGCAACACGAACCGTTTCTGCAATTTCTCGCAAATTATCTGCGTACATCAAACCTCGACCCCTTGCCTCGCCAGCGAGTTTATTTGCATTTGCAAAGATTCTTGCCTTTGTTGCATCAAGCTCCTCTTCTACCATGGCTGGATTAGAAGCAAAATCACGAATAAGCTGATCAAGCTGTTGTTTAACGACCAATTCTTCAGGACTGTCACCAAAAACTGTTCGACGCTCTCCCTTCGCTCCTTCCTGATGCAAAAATTCATCATGTTCAGCAAGAAAGCGATCAACAACCGCACCAACAGCGGATTCGTGCTCTTCACGAGTTCCACCTTCATTTGCAAGCAAATTCTTTTCGGTCAAAATGTTTGTTCGTGCTCTATTCAATGTAAGTTGACGTGAGATTTCGTAACCAATGTTGTGCTTTATGATTCGAAGAAGAAAGCCCGAAACTCCACGCAATTCTCGTTTTTCGCGATGCAACGTCTCTTCCGTACTGTCGCTTGCCCTGTCTTCTAATCCCTCGGAAATATCTGCTTCAACAAAACGAACTTTCAGCGATTTCTTTCCTGCGGCAACAGGAGCAGAGGAAGCCGATGGAAGTTCATCAACACGAACCACAGTGGCATCAATGGCTCGATGCGCGTTTACTGCAGCTTCAATGCGCTGAACATGCAGCGCTGGCATGGTGATAATTCGACGGTCATTTGATTCGAGCAATACTGGCGCTTTGTCATCACCCTTAACAATCCCAACAATCTTCCATGTATCGAATCCACTTGCATCTCGCTTTGGAATCTCAACGGTCTCACCTCTTCGACGATTGTATGCAGCCTGCGCATCAATAGCACGCCGTGTTCTTTCATCAAGTTCGAATTCCCTTCCAAGCATTCGTGCAGCCATACCCTTAGCTTAAATATGACGTTCGAAAATCTGCCAATGTTCGAGCAAAAACCTCTTGATATTGCGGAACATGTGTTACAAAAAACTCTCGAAGTGTTTCTGGCTCAACGTCTGCATCAAGCAGATCGTGGAGTTCCTGTACTTGCTCCGACGGCAACAAAACCACCATCTCTGCGTTCAATCTCTCTCCAACTCTCGTAATCAAATCTGCCCGATATTCATCCATAACCGCAGGATCTGCAGTAATCCCCTTCTCTATTAATAGGTTCTCCACGAACTGTTCCAGTGTTGTCATAGAAAAAGCATGAAAAGTTTGATCTGAGTATAACAAGAAAAGGCCGTACCTTTTTAAGATGCGACCTGTAAATATGTGGCTTTCTATTTCTTCACCATCTAAACAGAATCACTGTTAGTAACCCCAACGACCACGACTATCCACGCTTCCGCTGTCATCCCAGCCACTGTGGTCATCCCCACTACTGCAGTAATCACAACGACCGTGTGTCATCCAGTACATACATGGATTCATCCTTTCAAAGAGCTGAATAATCACAATCACCGATATAATCGTAGTCATCCCCGCGTAGGCGGGGATCCATCTCTATCAAAATCAAAATCTCACTAACATCGATTCGTCTCTTCAATATTGTCTCGTAGGCACACTGGATCCCCGCTTTCGCGGGGATGACTGAAGACGAGATGACTAAATGAGACGAACAGAATAATGCGATATCGAGCAGTCAGCAGTGAGCAGCGACGAGGGATGTTGGACGAAGCGAGCGCCCTACTGCACAGCCGCAGGCAAATTCCATTTGCCGTTGCGGCGTAGCGGTCATGGCGCACAGCGGAGTCCAACATCCCGAAGTCGCTGCGAATCTGAAATGAAAGACTAAGAATTCAGAGCGAGGTCTGAAAAACGTAATTAAATTTTCTCAAGAAGCTCGACCAATGTTCGCACGCCGTAACCCGTTCCGCCCTTTCCAAGATACGATCCACCTGGTTTTTCAAAGAAGGCTGGGCCAGCGATATCAAGATGAGCCCATGGAGAATTCTCAACAAACTCTTGTAAGAAAAGTCCTGCAGTTAGCGTTCCGCCATATCGACTCGTTCCAATGTTTCGCAAATCTGCCACGTCAGACTCGATCAAACTCGCATACCGCTTCTCAAGCGGCATGTGCCAAACCTTCTCCCCCGCATCTCCAGCTGCCAAAAGCACACTCTCTGCCAATACCTCATCATTGCTCATCAACCCAGCAATCTCTTCGCCAAGCGCCACAACGCAAGCACCAGTCAACGTTGCCAAGTCAACAATTGCCGTTGGCTTTAAATTCACCGCATAGGTCAAAGCATCCGCAAGCGTCAATCTTCCTTCTGCATCAGTATTCAAAATCTCGATCGTCTTCCCATTACTTGCTTTCACAATATCTCCTGGACGAATTGCCCTTCCCGAAGGCATGTTCTCTGCGGCAGCAATAATTCCATGAATCTCTATTCTTGGCTGAAGCTGACCAATTACAGTAAACAAACCAAGTACTGCTGCAGCACCCGCCATGTCACACTTCATCGTTACCATTGAATCTGCCGGCTTTAAAGACAAACCCCCAGAATCAAATGTAACGCCCTTTCCAACAACCGCTAGTCGCTTTCGTGTTGCTCGTTCTGGCGTATACGTTAAATGCAAAAACTTTGGTGGATGATCTGATCCTTGTGCGACTGCAAGATACGCTCCCATTCCAAGCAACTCGCATTCTTCGCGATCAAGAACTTTTAACGTCATATTCTTTCCGCCTTCCTTCACGATGAGCGTTGCAGTTTCGGCAAGTGCGGTTGGAGTCATGATATGCGCTGGCATATTCACCAAGTCTCGAGCAACATTCACACCGGTCGCCACCGCATTACCGTGTTCAACAGACTTTCGTACGCGAATCAAATCGCGTCCGTTCTTCAAACACAACGTCATCTCCTTTAAACGTTTTGCTCCATTCTTCGGCTTGTACGCGTCAAATGCATAGTCTGCAAGCTGTGCGCCTACCACAATTGCTTCTGCAATATCTGCAATGTCGCCATCTGGCGGAACAGGAAGCTCAACAGCAATTGATTTTGCCCCCAAACGATGCGCAATTCCTACAGCCGTTCCAATCATTTCACGCGCAGTTTCTAACGTTGCGGTTTCTGCATCTCCAAGACCAATCAACACGAGCGAATGCGCATGGCCCTGTTCAAATTCAATCACAATGGACTCATTCGACTTTGCCTGAAAATCTAATGTCTTCATCTGCCGAAGCGCACCTTTTCTTACAAGCTCAGGCAACCCTGCAACTGCCGCCTCTACATTAAATGCCACTCCACCAAAAATCGAGAGGATCAACACATCTGCCTTTGCAGAAAACAGATCAATCTTTTCACCTAAAATATTCATATTTGTCATAAGACCTCCATCTAATAGCTCAGTTTTCGCACAATCTCCGCCTTATCGTCAAATAATTTTCATCATTCTTGGCTAACTCTTCTCATATTTTTTGACGAAAAAAAGAAACTCGGGCATACTTTCCACCACCATTGATTCATGAAACGACCCATTCGGGACGTTATTACACCTTTATGCCAACTCGTCATCACATCTCCCGAAAGGATCAAAATGCGCTCTTCCAGGCAAAGCGCGAAATCGGATTTGCTACCCGCCGAAAGTCCAAGGCCATCCGCATGCGAAAGAGTGAGGCAAAGGGGAAATAAAACAAAAATCCGCTGCAATACTGCAGCGGATTTTTGTTTTACGCATTCATGAACTCTAGAACATCGGAAACAATATTTTCCCGCAAAACATTCTTAGACTCTTCGCTGATGCGTTCTTTCCATTCTATTGTTCCAGAACCAAGAGTTCGTTTGCTCACCGTAAGACGAAGCGGCATACCCATCAAGTCTGCATCAGCAAATTTTGCTCCAGCCGTTACATCACGATCATCGTAAAACACTGAAACGCCAATCTTCAAAAGCTCACTATACAAGGAATCTGCAGCATCAACCGTCTCCGCATCTTCACCGAGCCGTACAAGATGAACAAAAGCTGGCGCGATGCTCTTTGGCCAAACCATACCTTTCTCGTCATGCGAAGCTTCAACAATCGCTCCAACCAATCGGCTCGTCCCAATACCATAACAACCCATGAGAACACGCTGACGCTCTCCTTGCTCATTCGTCACATCCAATTCAAATGCATCTGAATATTTCGTGCCAAGATCAAAAATATTTCCAACTTCAATCCCTTTTGTACTCACAAGCATTGACTGACAATGAGGACATTTGTCCCCCACCTTATATGTTGCAATCTCGGAATTCTCTCCAAATTCACAATTGTCACAAGCAATAAGAACATCCTCTCCTGCATCAGTGAGCGCCTGAAATTCATGAGAAAGATTTTGTGTAAACACGCCGCCACTTGCTTGCACCACTTTTACTCGCAAACCGCAACGATCATAAACACGAACATACGCTTCCAGTGCCTTTTGATAAAACGCAGAAAGGTCTTCTTGCGTTGCGTGAAAGCTATACATGTCTTTCATTCTGAACTCTCTCCCACGAAGCACACCCGACTTTGCTCGTAGCTCGTCCCGAAACTTTGTATTAATCTGGTACGTTGCAAGCGGTAAATCTTTATATGACTGCACAAACTTTTTCAAAAGCGGAGTCACTACTTCTTCATGAGTACAACCGAGCGCATAATCCTTACCCGTTTGCGACTTTAATTTAAACAGAACATCGACACCTTCCCATCGCTTCGTCGTCTCCCAATATTCCTTCGGCTGAAGCGACGGCATAAAAATCTCCGTCGCACCAAGCATATTCATTTCATCCCGAACAATTGCTTCAATGTTTCTCAGTACTGCAAGTCCAAGAGGAAGCCATGTATAAACACCAGCCATTTCTTGATCAACGAACCCAGCCTGTACAAGAAGCTTTGCATTTATCGATTCACTGTCTGCAGGCACAGTTTTTGTAGCCTTTGAAAAAAGAGACGAATAGCGCATAGAAAACATTTAATCAACCGAAAAGAATATTCGCACAATACCGAAAGAAGCTAATTCAATCAATCATCACGCATTCTTTCCGATATAAACAAAAAAGCCGAGCAGATCATATGATCTTCGCTCGGCTCAGACACTTACCACGTTTCGATCCTGACCCGAAGGGCACGAATGCCCTTTTCTTCATTCACGTCTTGCGTGAATCCCTCCGGCTCCTGAGGGTCTGTGCTGATGATCGAATATCAGCTCGAGCCTTCAAGACATTGCCATGTCTTGAACGGGGAGTTCTGTCTCTCCCTTTTTCCTACTATGTCAGCCATGACAACAGAGGATTGGCGGTCCTTCCTGTTGCGTGCATACCGGTTAATGCACCCGCTGCTAGCCACATATTGTCATGGCGGCAGATTTCCCGGCTATTCCCCGTATACCCCTTCCCCGAGTTGAGGAGCGAAGTTCTAAGGAACGATGGCGTTATTGCCAAGTAACCCGACAATTGAAGATGAAGCGTATCCTCACCTTTTCTTGCGGACTTACAATTTTTAGTCAACCCATTGCCCTTTACATAGCGTATCGGGCCTCTCACGACTCAACACCAGTCTTCTAAACCACGGCCGCGGAAAATCTCCGCCTCGATCCATGGGCAACCCGTTCGGGCCGCTTGGCGGCTCAGGTCACGAAAACTAGCATATCAAAAAATATGACTTTCGTCAATAGGAAAGTCATATTTTGCCAATAGAATCAACAAAAAAAGCGCCAAGCAGATCATATGATCTTCGCTCGGCGCATGACGCTCGTCTACCTCAACCAGAGAAGAAATTTCCCCTGGGCAACCAATAGCCCCCTTCTTGAAAGCATTTGGTTACAAAATAATCGTAACAAAGATTACAGCTTTTACGAAATCGCCTCCATCTCCCCCTCTACGCGATACCAATCTCGCTCTGCGGCTGCGAGCTTCTCTTCGATTTCTGAAAGTCGACGAGACTTTTCTGGGGCGTAGTCAGTAGGGTTGTCAAAAAAGAAGGCGAGGATCTTCGATTTCTCTTTGTCCAGAATATCGATCTCGCGTTGAAGCTTTTCAGCGATGCGCTGTTTTTCTTTTAGCGCAGCACGACGAAGGGAGCGCTCCTCGCTGGATTCGCTCCGAGAGCGGGGCGTGAGAGCCCCGCCTATGGTTTTACATTCGCCGCCGATGCGAGACCCAATAAGTACGCCGATGGAAGAATCCTCTCTAGCCTCCTCCTCAATCATCGAGCCGAGATCGCTCACGTACTCCTCGTACGTTCCAGTGAAATGACGGAGTGTGCCGCCACGAATTTCGTAGATTCGATCTGCGAGTTCGTTCACGAATGTTCTGGCATGAGAAACGAAGATGACTGTTCCACCATAATCTTTCAGCGCTACAGCCAGCGACTCTGCGGTTTCTACATCAAGATGGTTTGTTGGTTCGTCAAAAATGAGGACGTTATGCTCGTGCAACAAAATACCGGCCAAACACAATCGCGCACGCTCTCCACCAGAAAGCACGCTCGTTGGCTTCTCCAAATCATCATTTCGAAATAAAAAGTTCCCCGCCATCATGAGAATGCGCTCCCCCGGCGCATTCATTGGCGCTAGTCGAGTAAGGTACTGCAGTACCGTTTCATTCGGCAGCAATGTTGCATCCGTCTTTTGATCGTAGTATCCGATGTCTGCTCTGTGCCACCACTTCACGGTTCCATCGATAACCGGAAGCCTTCCAACAAGCGTCTTTAAAAATGTCGACTTTCCTTTTCCATTCTCTCCAGCAATCACCACTTTCTCCCCTCGATTGATCGTTACGCTAATGTTCGATGCAATGACGATATTGCCGTATCCGATCGATGCTTTTTCAACACGAACAGCCACGCCCTCAGTCACGCTCGGAGTTGGAATCTTCATTCGCACCGTCGATAAGTCGCTGGCCATTTCTGAAAGCGTGCCACGAAGTTTTGCAATGTGCTTAATTTTATTCTGCGCCCGAGATGCCAAGCTTGCCTTGAAACGAAAACGGTCGACGAATGACTGATGATGTGCAATCTCTTTCGCGATCCGCTTATTCGTCTTTTGCAAAAACTCTTTCTGTTCTTCCTTCCACGCAAAATACTCATCAACTGGTCCGTTGTAATCAACCAGCTTGCCGCGTTCAATTTCGAAAGTGTGCGTACAAGTATTCTGCAAAAACTCCCTGTCATGCGCGGTCAAAATAAAGCTCCCCTTGTACTCTGCTAAAAATCGCTCCAACAGCATAAGCGTTGGCAAGTCCAAGTAGTTCACCGGTTCATCAAGAAGAAGCAATGTTGGGTCTTGCAATAGCATGGCAACAATCTTCACACGCATCTGATAGCCTCCAGAAAGTGCAGAAGGCGGAAGCACCATCTCCTTTTCATGGAGCCCGAACTTTGCCCCAAGCTTCCGTGCCTCCCACGGCTGTTTCTTTCCAATCTGCGAAAGATAGACTTCGGTGGTTATTTCACTCGGAAGCACCTCGTGCTGTGCAACCATCCCAAGTTTTGTCCACGGCAAGAGCGTTATAGAACCACAATCAGCTTCCTCTATGCCCATCAATATATTTAAAAGCGTTGATTTCCCAGCGCCGTTTCGGCCAATGAGCGCGATGTGCTGTCCTTCAGAAATCATAAATGACAGGCTGTCTAAAACAACCTGTCGGCCATACGCCTTTGAGATATTCTTTCCTTCAAGAAGTGGACGATTCATGTTTATGGTACATTCGCAATCTGATTGATTGCCTCAAATGCTGCCAGAGTATATGCAACTTCCTACCCGAAAGAAAGAGCGAGAACGCCTACAATCTGAAGATATTGACGTGTATGTGACTCAAGAAAAACTTGAGCGAATGAAACATGATCTTGAAAAGCTCGAAACTAAAGAACGCGGCGAAGCAGCGGCAGAAGTCATTCGAACTGGTGAAATGGGCGACTTTTCTGAAAATGCCGGCTATCAATGGGCAAAGTCTAACCTCCGCCGAATCAACAGCAGGATTCTTACGCTTGCTGACAAAATCAACCGCGCAATCATTATCGATGAGAAACATTCCGATGGCGTTATTCGAATCGGATCGACCGTAACAATTCAAACCAACAATAACGAATACACATATCAAATTCTTGGATCGCAAGAAACCAATCCATCTCGCGGAAAAATCTCCCACAACTCCCCCCTTGGCCAAGCGCTTCTCGGACATCGTCAACATGAACAAATTTCACTCTCGCGAGACGGAACAATGGTGACCTATACTATTGTTAACGTCTCTTAGCTTATGGAAATCTTTCATCAATTCATCGCGCTCTTCTCAGACATTCAAGGAACACTTTCGACTGTCACATCGAATGGAGCGCTTGCAGGCTATCTCTTTCTTGTTGCGATTATCTTTGCAGAAACTGGACTCGTTTTTCTTCCCTTTCTTCCCGGTGATTCTCTCCTCTTTGCTGCTGGAGTTTTTTCTGCCACCGGAGTCTTCTCCATCGCAATCCTTCTCCCCCTACTCTGTGCCACGGCAATCATCGGAGACTCCGTGAACTACGCCATTGGTCGAACACTCGGAAAGCAGATCATCAAAAAAGGAATGGTCAATGCAAAACACTACGCTAGAGCACAAGAATTCTCCGCAAAGCACGGAACCTATGCCATTGTTCTCGCTCGTTTCATTCCAATTCTTCGTACCATCGTTCCCTTCGTTGCCGGCATAACCAACATGCCATACACATCTTTCATCACGTACAACGTTATTGGAGGCATTGCATGGACGTCTGGCTTTCTTCTTCTCGGCTTCTTCTTTGGAAACATTCCGTTCGTTCAAGCACACTTTGAAATCATCATTCTTGCGATCATCATCATCTCTTTCACTCCACTCATCTACCAAACACTTCGAAATACAAAAAAAGGGACCTGTTAAAAACTTCATTGACACTACAAAGAAACGGGCATGCAATGCAGATGAACTTCATTCTTCATCTCAAGCCATATGCGTGCTCTCTTTTTTTGGAAAAGCCTTGGCGCTTTCGCCATTGCTGCGACACTTACCACAATACTGCCGAATACTGCGTTTGCTTCGTCGTTAAGCGCACCAAGCAATATTGACGTTGTTGGCGGCAAATACACCAATGACACAACGCCGACCATAACTTGGACGCGTCCATCTGGGGCAACGTGGTACGAATTCTTGGTCGATAATGGCGACTGGCAAAGTCTTGGAAACGTCAGCTCATACACCATGTGGAATCTCCCAAATGGTTGGCACACCTTCTACGTTCGTGCACACAACAATTCCAATGCCGTCAGCGTCTCTTCATCAGTAACATTCGAAATTGATACGCAAGGGGCGACCATCCCACAAGTGTGGCCAAGCACAGCAATCGAAGATACATCGGTGACATTCTCTGTAACACCATACGGCGAAGCTGCAACCATGTACTGCAACCTCTTCATTGATGGAAACGACGTTGGGAGCATGACAAAAAGCGGAACCACTTTTAAAAAGTCTTACACCTTTTCTTGGAATGGTTCATATGCCGCCTATGCTAAATGTACTGATGGTGACAATAACGTAAGCACTGGAACATCACGCTCGATTACTGTCTACAACAGTGCAGATGATGAAGACACTTTCGAGAATAATCTAACTGTTCCGATCGTCACACCTTCTTCTGCAACAGAAGACGTTCGAACCGAATTCACTGTAAAACCAAGCAGCGACTACAACGTCACCGACTGCTGGCTCTACGTTGACGGATTGCGCGTAACCGAGATGGATGAAGAGTCGACAAATGTCTTTGTTGGCGATTACACATTCCGCAACGACGGCTCATACAGCGTTTATGCGTATTGCAAAGACAGCCACGAGAATGCAACTTTCGGCAGCAAGCGAACCATTCGAGTCAACGACTTAAGCACGGATTCCACAGACGAGATCGACCACGGAATGCTCATCAAAACTCATTGCAACTCATACGCCGATGTTCTTGATACTTGTCATGCGGTGTATTACTACGGAGATGATGGAAAGCGACACGTATTCCCAAATGAAAGCGTCTTCTTTACGTGGTACAACGACTTTGATGATGTTCAAGAAGTGAGTAACGATTTTCTCTCTTCACTCTCAATCGGAAAGAATGTCACCTATCGCCCAGGAAGCGTGCTTGTGCGCTTTGAGAGCTCGTCAGATGTGTATGCAGTAGAAAAAGCTCACACACTCCGTCGCTACACAACCACGCATCTCATCGAAGCTGATTACGGAGACGACTGGAGCGATGTACTTGTTACGATAAAAGATTCGCTCTACAGCAACTACAGCATTGGCAACGTTATTGATAGCACCGGAGACTTTGATCGCGATGACGAATATTTCTCCGTCGATAGCATTGACGACGTTCTATAGTCATTCGCAGATTTAATGATGTAACCATTGACTTTTTCCCTATTTTCTCCTATTATTAGCTTCTGTCCTTTTTCACGGTTCCCATGTTGAGAATGGCGTTTTGAGCCCATTATTGGACCCAGGACGCCATTCTCAACGTACAAAGGCAAGGTTCATGGGGCGCATTCTGCGTTCCTATGGGCTAGTCAGAGATGGCTTCGAGGTCGTGATGAACGTATACATCGATCAAATGGTTGATTTCAAGAATCGTTTCTTCCGCTTCGGCGGCTCCATGGCCCTCTTCCTCAAGCTCCTCGGCGACGATGAGCTGATGAAGTTCGTAGTAGAGGCCGCCAACCAGAAGGCCGACGCCAACCCCTTCGAGCAGACGGTGGAGGAGCAGCTCGCCGCCCTTCGCGCCCAGAACGAGGCCAGCAACTGGGGTATCACCGAAGACGTGCTTTCCTGGCTCGCCGATACCGCCCCCGCCTGGCCCAAGGGCAAGGACGCGTTCCGTAGCCTCCGCATCCGTTGGGGCGAGGGCACGAAGGGCGTGTACCTCACCTTCGAGCGTCACTGGGAGGCGATGCAGCGCGTCCACGCCAAGCACTGGCGCTGGGAGCTACTGCACTCCAAGCCAATGTCCTATGATGGCAAGGACGTGGAGTGGCTGCGGCTCTTGAACGGCAATGAGACGCACCACGCCGTTGTCGAGTGGGTCATCATCAACGACCTCTCGGCCAACCGCAAGCGGAAGGACATCACGTCGGTGCGCAATGCTCAGTCCCTCGCGGACGAAGGCCTGGTGCTCGCGTGGCTGTTCCCGAAGCGTGTGGATGCCATCGACTACGACAAGAACTGCTCCTGGTACTGCGCTGGCTACGAGGCCAACGTCCCCGAGCACGACGGCGAGGAGTGGCAGAGCGTGGTGGTCGTGAACCGCTACACCGATTCTGGCGGGGTCCACCTGAGCGCCCTCTTACGGGGCAACGGCGGCCCCGGCTGCTCCGTTCCCCCTCGGGTAGTGATACTCGGTACTTGAACACTTGGCGTTCGGAGGCCTTGGGACTTGTCCCTTGGCCTACTGGCGCGAAGCGCCTCGCCGCATCCGGATTTTCGATCCTATGAAGGGTCGTATCTCTCTGGGTGCGGCTCTTCTTTTTCAGAAACTTTTGATAAACTTGTCCGCGGAAAGTAGGCCAGTGCGTCCCCCGAAGCTCCGAAGGTCATGCACCCATCGAAAATGCATCGTCATATCTCGGTCTCTGCGCCCACGCCGATGCGTATGAACTCGGACGTGACATACGGAATAAAACAAACGGACCAAAACACAACCTATAACGCAATACTGGCAGCAATGCCAGTATTGTTTTTGTGTTAAACTTTCTCACGATTTCCAATGCCCTTATGCATCACGTCCCCAGAAAAACCGCGTTTAATATCGCAGTAAAAAAAAGCAGCGCTGGCCTAGGAGTTTTCACGAATGTTGCCATTCCAAAACGACGATTCATCATTGAATACTGGGGTGACATTGTGACTGAAGATGAGGCAAATCACATTGGTGGAAAATATCTTTTCGAGCTTGGCAATGGAAGAACTGTCGATGGAACAACTCGAAAAAATATTGCTCGATACATCAACCATTCCTGTTTACCAAACTGCGAAGTAGAAACTCTTGGAAATAAAATCTTCGTCTATTCTCGCCGTGCAATCAAGGCAGGAGAAGAACTCACATACAACTACGGCAAAGACTACTTTGAACACTTCATCAAACCACACGGATGCCGATGTAAAAAGCATCAAACCCCATAACAAAAGATCGCCTTTGAAAAGGCGATCTTTTTCTTTCTACTCTTCGTCAGCGTCAAGAAGCTCCAGAATGTTATCAAGTTTACGTTCGATTGAGCGTAAACGAGTTTCAATGTCGTTGCCGCCAGCATTCTCTCGTGGAGCGAAAGGCTTGCGGTCTCCGTATGAAGGGCGACGGTCATCACGGCGATCATCTCGTGGAGCAAATCCAGAGTCGTCGGTACGGAAACAGTCGCGGCACTTTACCGGGCGGCCTTCACTTGGGAAGAAAGGCACCTGGCATGGCTTGCGGCAATCGCTGCAAATCGCGTCATGCAATTCTCGTGGAGCAGACTTTCCTCCGCCAGCACGATTCCAAGAACCCTTTTTACTGAACTTTTGGTCACCAGTTAAGCCTGATCGTGGAGCACGGAAGGAATTAAACATAGGATTTCGCGAATGTTAGCAGAGAATCAGGAATACTGCAACCCATGACCCCTTTTTAGACATTGATCGCAAGATTAATCGAAACTTTAGCTATTCTTCGAAGGTTAAGATTGCCTTAAATCTTCTAAGATCTTTGCAAAGAGAAAATAATCTCCATCTTTTCATCTAATACAGGGTCGCCGTCGCCATGAATTGCATCCAAACTCAACCCATTCTGAAATCGTGATGCTCTCAAAAGCCTCTCAGGAGCGCTATCAGAAGATTCATCATGGACCGCAATAAGTACGGTTTCACCCTCAGGCTGTGCGAGGTTATGTATTCGATATTCCATCGCTTGTTGAATAGAAAGCGGCCTAAGCCCAATCTTCTTTGCTTTTTCAAATATCTGAGAAGCTGTTGGCTTAGCTCCGAAATCAAAATTCTCAATTTTCATTTGTCGCAATAGCACCTTCTCTTCAAAGCGTGCAGAAAAATTATTCAGCGCGGCCAGCGTCACCACGCTTTGAGACAAATGAATTCTTTTCTCTCGGCATGTATCAACAGCATCCTCACGAGCAAGACTACCAATCAATCCTTTTTTGTTCGTAATAAAATCCACACAACGAACTCGACCATATGGGAAATGCGTACAAACATAGGTGATTCTTTCGGGCAATTTCGCAAGAACACCGTCTTCAATGGATCCAATGTAAATTCTCGTCTCTTCTGTTATTCCATCAATCGAATGAGCGACTTCATTACGAGAAAATAAACGGCTAAGATCCTCGGCGTGATTGCGCTGACTTATCATACGTTCGATGCGAGGATCCCTATACTCACCAAAACTCTCGATCTCATGATCGATTTCATAAAGAAAAGCCAATTCATCTCTCGAGAGTTCAGCCTTAGGATCTTTGCGAAGCTTCTTCTCTATAAATAAAAATTTTGCTGTATCAACGGTCTTTTTTAGATAACGAGATCCGTCTGAAAAATCTTTAAGTTTTTCCTGAACTAATGGAAGAACATATTCATCAACATTTTGGTAAGACTCGGTTCCACGAACTTCTGCAATCTTACCTCCCTCCATTCGGATCGCTGCACGAGGAACTGTTGGCTGTCCGTTATGATCATGAGAGAAATAGATATAAAAGTCCCCCTTTTCCAACTGTTCTTTTGCGGTATTCTCCATGGCAGTACACCATCCACTCTCGCTAAGTGCTTGGGCTAAATCCTTATAATCAGGTCCTTGTTCGTACTTTACCCAGCATCCTTCAGCATTCGTCAACGGTTCCCTAAAAAGCCTTTTAGCCTTCTTAATTCCAAGAGCGTAAAAATCCATAAAACCTTGGCCGTATTCATCCTCATCATATTCGTCGTCCTCCTCCTCATTTTCTACGGAATGGATAATTGTCGGCTTCGTGAATCGTTTTGCGCTCTGCTCAAAAGTAAACTGTAAGGCTCTTGTGTCAAGAAAAGGAAATGGTTTCGCCGTACCTTTCGATCGCTTTTCAAATGTACCGCGTGCTTGATCAAAGCTTCCAGAAGAGATAACACCACGCAATGCCCAGTAACGAAACCACATCGGAAAATCGGTATCGCTGTCTGAAAAATAATCGATCCATCGATTAAGCGATTCTTTCTGTTCTGTTATAACTCGCTCGATAATCTTCTCTCGAAGCTCTGCCTTTCCACGAATTCGCTGCTGAGACACGATGTAATCTTCAGGAATCTGATCTGGACTAATAATAAATTTACGATAAAGACTGCGCTTCAATGCATCAATGCCTTTTTTACGAGACTCAGAATCTTCACGATCCAAAATTTCTTGAAAGCGACCAAAATAATTTTCAATACGAGCAGTGGGATTTTGGGGAACTTTATTTGGGAAAGATAAGACCTCCGAAAATTCATCCGAGCTTTTTTTATTCTCTGCTCGCCTTATTCTTTCAGTCCTTCGTGCGGCAGAATCGACAGCAGGATCTTTATGCAGACCATATCTTTTTTGAAACATTGCCGGCAAGCTCGGTAGGTCCATTTTCGACATATACATTAAAGAATACTACAAAATGAACCTCCGCGCAGCAAGCTGACGCGGTATCAGTGGCTAAAATCGAAGAGCTTGAGTTGTGAAGCGTTCCGTGGTTTTCCTTGGTTTTTGACATACGACTGAATCACGTCTTTGTTCC
>JBAYHK010000004.1:0-88788 GCA_041666145.1 Patescibacteria group bacterium
CCACTTTGTACCAAGTTGCCCAAAGGGAGCGACCCGTCCGCCTCAAAATCGCGAAAGTTGGAATCCTCGAAAACCCCTTCAAAGGTCGCTACAATTTTGGTACTTAACCCCTCCGTCCCGCCAGGACAACTTCTTATCGGAGCGACCCGTAGGCCTCATGCCGCACGGGGCGACCCATAGGGATCTGTCCCCAAAACAAAACGACCCGAAAGGGCCGTTTTGTTGTTTTGTCTCTATACCAACTTAAGCGCAAGCAAACGTATGGTCATCGCCTGCTTGCTAACTCCGAATATAGGCGCAAGTCTGTCGATATCCATCCCCTCTTTTTTAATGGCATCCTTGACCCAATCCGCTGGCATAAGAAGAGCCGAAGCGAAAAGATTCGCCTCCCGCTCCTTCAGTTTAGGTTTTGCAAACGAGTCATCAATGATCTCATTGTAATCATCGTCTTCGGAAATGTCTTCCATGCCGTGACCAAGCAAAAAATGCCCAAGCTCGTGCGCTGATGTAAAGCGCTGTCGTACCGGGTGATGATTCTTGTTGATCGCGATAATGCCCTCCTCCTTTTTTAGAACCCCAGAAATCTTTTGGTGAAAAGGAAATGCGATGACTTCCAAGCCGAAACTTTTTGCAACTTGCTCGACAGACACAGGAGTCTCTTTACAGGCGGATTTTTTAAGCGCTTGCTTGGCGATCTCTTCAATGTATTTTGTATGAGAGTCCATACTATTCCTTCTTTCGATTGGAAAGAAACTTTTCGAAATCTGAAAGGGATTCTGAAACCCCAGGGTCGTTAGCTCCGTCACCATCTACACGAAACATCGTCAGTCCAGAGGAAAGAAAATATTCAAGTTTTTTTCCAAAATACGCAGCAATTTTCTGAATGTCGGAAATTTTCATCTCTCGAATCCCGTTTTCAAAATGCGAAATTCCCATAGGCGAATACCCAAGAAAGTCCGCAAGCTCCTTTTGTGTCAGCCCCTTCTCCTCGCGGGCTTCGCGTATTTTTTCTCCGATAACTTTTTTCAGCTCTTCCATAAAAATTGGGCTCCAAGTGTAGCCTGTGAACGCACATCCTTGCTATACAAAAGGACATGTTTTATACTTTGTTTATAAAGTGGCCTTTTGGATAGTTATATCCTACCACCGCTTCGCACGACAATCAACCACGCCCGTGCTTAACAAGGCGTAAACGAAATTTTATGGCAAATTATCACGTGACAAATAAAAAGGGCGCAGATAACTGGCGAGTTGTAAAAGATAATGCTGATCGTGCCTCCGGTATTGCCAGCACGCAGAAACAGGCAGAGCAACTGGCGAAAAAATTTGCTGAAGGTGCTGGTGGAGGCGAGGTACGCATCCACCGCCCAAATGGAGGCCCGATCCGCGATAGCGACACCGTAGCTCCGGGGCACGATTCTAATCCCCCTAGGGATGCCAAGCACTAGGTGCCGGCATACTTTTATGGAAGCCAAAGGAAATCATCTGGAGTTTATCCAAACAACCATCAATCGAATGGCCAGTAACTCTTTTCTCTTAAAAGGGTGGGCGGTCACCTTGGTGGGTGGCTTGGTTGCCCTGTCTTTCAAGGAGACGGATTGGCGCTATGTAGCGATATCGGCGGCGGTCATTTCATTTTTTTGGTTGCTGGACGGTTACTACCTATCGCGAGAGCGTCTCTTTATCAAGCTTTACGACCACGCGAGAACGGTTGCAGAAGTAAATGTCGACTTCTCAATGGATACCAAACCCTTTAGCCATCACGCGCGTTGGTTTGCGTGTACCCGATCCAGGACGCTTCTATTGTTTTACGGTGGGCTACTTTTGATTCACGTTTTTATTCTCTGTAACTTAAAGACCTATGGCAAGGAAAACGTTTTTCAGCTTCCACTTTACTCGGGACGCGTGGAGAGCCGGACAAGTGCACAACTCGGACCTTATTCCGAACGAGACCGAATTTGGGTTCATCGATGCCGCTGAGTGGGAGAAGGTTCAACGCGAAGGCGATGACTCGATCAAACGCTGGATCAACTCTCAGCTTGTAAATACATCCACTACCGTAGTGCTTATTGGTGCAGAGACGTCAGAACGAGATTGGGTAAGATATGAGATCGTGGAAAGCTGGAATCGGGGCAACGCGATCGTGGGTGTGCGTATCCATGGTGTTAAAAACATGCACGGACAAACTGATATGCCAGGCCGCAATCCACTGGATGAAATTAAACTTCCGGACGGTACCCCTTTATCTGCTTCTTGCAAAACGTACGACTGGTGTCTTGAAGATGGAAGAACCAACCTTGGCGTGTGGATTGAATACGCGTACAACGCCAAACAAGCTCAACTTGATCATGGTCTTGCTCAGAAATTAAGTCACGCTCCCGATCATCAGACCGCTCCATCGGCGAGAAGTCTGCCAAGTATCGCCCCTGTCCCAACCCTCATTCGGGAACCCGCAATGCCTTGGTCTTATTAAATATGTCCTTCGCGGGCTTTACGGCAAACGAGATCAATGCTGTTTTGGGAAAGTTTCCAAAGCTTGAACTAGTAGAAACCAACCTTTGGCGTGGTGAACTTGATATCTACGCTGAATACGACGCGCATAAAGTCAGGGATACGTTCTCAGTAGAAATCGAGATCCTCGAAGCCTACCCGCACCAGATTCCCCTTTTGCGAGTTTTGGGTAATCGAGTTAGGGAAATTGGGAGCAAGTACTCCTTAACGGATTTGAGAGATCTACACTACAACCCGGCGGGAACCGCCTGTCTTTGCGTTAAACAAGTTGAGCTAAAAAAATTTCCTGCTGGCTCCAGCCTTACGCTCTTTATAGAAGAGCTTGTGACACCCTATCTTTATGGCCTGAGTTATTATGACACTCATGGCAGGTGGCCCTGGCAAGAGTACAGCCATGGAGGCTTGGGTCTACTCGAGTATCTTGTTGATGACCCGGTCGAGCAAAGTAAGGACAGCCTTAGGCAGCTCGCGCCTCACTTTGTGAATGACGATAATTGGAAAAGGTATCGCAAACAGATCAGACTCCCGAATCCTAGACGAACATGCACGTGCAAATCTGGCAAACCATTTTCCACTTGTCACCCGCGGGCATGGAAAGGGGTACTGCTCCTGCATGCTGATCTGAAGCGTCTCAAATTAAATGCTTATAAACTTTTTACTCGATCTTAATATTCTTCCTTACGAGTGCTTGAAGCCATCTCCCGGCCGATAATTTTTATATATGGACGGGATGGTTGGAAAAGACAAAGAAGCACAATATACTGATTCGTATCTATGAGCATCGATTTTGATCTACGGCTTTGGGATAGTAATAAGGCTAGCGAGCACTGGCTTTCTTGGCTTGAAATGTCGCCCGCAAAACGAGCGACAGCAGAGCCACAGGAACAGGTCATGTCTGTACTTGAAATCATGGCAAAGGATGATGCCCCTAAAGAATGGATAACGGGAAGACTTGCCATGCTTGACCTCGCTTTCGGCCAGGTTGGTGAGCCACTGCCAATTAATAACCTGGAATCATACGAACCCTTCGCGAGACTCCTCCTCATTGCATTCGCGGATTGTCCATCGGAAAACGGAAAACTGCCATCACCTCGGCTAATGTTGCATCCTCTCTATTATGAACGTCTACTCGAAACAGTGAGCGAAGAGACTATCAACAACCTCATTACCACCTCGATACTTTCTGGAGAGAAGTTAACTGGACTACGACGTATTCTTGACCCGATTATCATTCCTGAAGACCCTTCGTTTGCCTCAACACTTGCCGATGCACTGGTAAACTTTTGGAACCACCTTGAACCATTTTTTCGCAAAGCAGTCGAACTCGACGCAGGGCGCGGGAACATTGTTATCTTCGAGACGGTAAACGGCGAAGTCGGCAACCCTCATCTCTTACAACGTGCAGCTCAGCATGAACAATGGCTACGCGAGTCTTCCGGCTAGATCGTGGAGGAAGCTACGAAATGTATTTCTACCCGTTCCGCCACATCCTGCAAAAAAACCCAAAGCTTCGCAGCTATGGGTTTTTCATATTGTAGGACAATGACGGATACAACGAGACGGTGGCCAATCTGTCTCATGAAAAAATCCCTAGCAAGCGCTAAGGATTTTTATTGGAATACAATTTATTTTTCGCCGCATTGTGTGTCCATAGAATACTGGAGACTCATTCCCATCAACGCGATGAACATCATAATCGTTGCACCAGACCAGTCATTTGCACCAAATCCACGAAAAATAACCGCATAAAGCATCATGAGAATGCCAAGGATGTACGTCAACATGCTGCGTGAAGAAGATAACGTGGTCATATGTTAGACGATAATTTTATCTCCCCGAATCACACGAATAAGCACAACAATAATCGCTACGACGAAAAGGATATGAATGAATCCTCCCATTGTGTAGGACGTCACAAGACCAAGAAACCAGAGGATCAGCAAAATCATCGCAACGGTCCACAACATATACAAAATATTACCGCACAGATTCCGCATAAACGATCGTGTATGCACCATGCACCACAATGAACAATAGCGCAATGATTTTAAAAACTTCAACTCTTCGGTCTTTCTAAAAATCGATGTACAACCTTTTGCCATTTTGCAAGTGGCTCATATCGGAGAAGGCTCACTATCGCTTCCACATCATACCCACTTTCTTCAAGCTGCGTTATAGCATTGAGCCCATTTCGAATATTCCGAAAATAGATATCTTGGTAAAATTCTCTTTCAAGACTTTGATGTACATCTTCTGGAGCAGTCGCTAGGATATCTATTTCTTGTGCCCTTCGTCTCTTAAGATAATTATACGAACTGTCCGATTCTTCTCGTGTAAAAAGATCGTAAATTTGTTCTCTTGTCAGATCTCCGTCAACTATATAGGCGAGAATCTCATTTCTTGCCGTAACTTCATCTACCAGACGCGCATCCTTTAGGTACTCCTCATAAGAAAAATAACCTTCGTCCATTTCTTCTTCAGATCCGAAGCGCACTTCTTCTACGAGTCTTTGGATAGCGTGTTCAGTTTCGTGGGCAAGAACGCTTTTTGATTTAACTTCTGATTCTTCTGAGAAATCTTCAACCTTTTCTACTAGGAGCGTTCCCTTAAGCTCGTCTTGTCTTGCTTCGGATAAAAAACTAGCAATACTTTCCTGCACCGAAGAAGACGGTTCTTCTGACGCCGCATCGTTCTGCGCATCTTTCAGAAATGTGTTATCAGCAAAAAGAGCGTAATCTTTAATGTCGGCGCAGCGAATCATGAGCGTCATTGGACCTGCAATAATTTGGACTTCTCCCACAGGGCGCCTTCCACTAAGGGCGAGAAAAAGATCATTATCATTAGGAAATTTTTCACGATATTTTTTTACGGCTCGATGCATTTCCTTATAGGTATCGCATATAGACTCCACTACTATATATGCGCCAAAATCAATCAAACTTTTTTCTGTTTCGTTATCACAAATTTTCATGAGTTCTAAGGTGGAGATATCCGGATTTCTCATTATGGCCGCAACAAGAAGTTTTTCAATTCGAATTCGTGTTTCTTGGCTCTCTTTAATATCTTCCCTTATTTCTCTGATGCGCCGTGCGCGCTTTGACTTCGGCACGTTTCGAAGATCTTCAATTTCTCGTGATAAAAAGAGTCGATCTCCTTTCCTTCCTATTTTTTTAGGAACAATCCGATCTTTCCTTTCTGTAACGACCTGTGAAATTTCTGTTTCTTGAGCAAGAACTGGAGTTTCTTGTTCTTTATTTGTTTCTGACGCTCTTTTTTCTTTAGCTAGAATTTCTCCATTTATAATTGCACGGATTCTTGTGATCGTTTTTCGCACAAGAAGCTCCGCCTCTGTACTCATAGCCTGGTCAATCTTCAAGAAAATTGCGAAAGGGTTGGCAACAACGTCGGCCGGAGTTCTTGGTATGAGGAGATCTTTAATTTCTCGGCTTTCTCGACCTTGAAGGAGCGTATGTTCTATTCCTATCATTATCTGATTAAATTTGTTTTGAAGAAACAAAACCTTCTCAATACATTGAGTCGCAAAAATTTCTGGACTCAAACTTTGGGCTTCCCGAGCTAATTCTTTTGAAGAAACTTCTTGTGTTTTTGGTTTTTCTACTGAAACGGCTTTTGGTCGTGGATCACCGAACATAAAGATCCTTTTTTGTTTGTTGGACTTGTGTTTGTTGTACCTGTCTACTTACAGCAAGAGAGAGCTGACGAGTTCTCTCTTCAAGTTTTTCAAATTCAGCATAAAAGTGGTCCATTTCTCTTTGAATTGCAGCATTTTTTTCTTCAGGCGTCATATACGGCTCATTGATTTTTTGTGTTTACAATAGCATTTCCATTCTTAAAAATACATCACACAAACCGTTCATATTTCTTTCAATTTGAAATTTGTTGCATCTTTTGTAAAGTATACCCACAAAATGCTATTTTTTTCCGCATCATAAGAAAACGCATGGTACCTTACATACTAGGTAAAAATTGCGAATTATGAGTCAAATACTAAAACACTTATTGCTCTCAATTCTTCTTATTACTATCGGCGCAATAACTGGCTGGATACTTCATTCTAGGTCCACTCTGTCAACCGCGGAAAACAATGGAGTCTCTCTCCGACTAAGCTCAGATGTCTTTCCGATGATCAAGCCATTACTCGCATGCAGCATCGACGCAAAAAATCCAACGGCAGAATACAATGATCTCAAAAAATCACTAGAAGATTCCGTTGCAAGACTAACTGCTTCAGGAGATATCGAAAGCGCTGGAATCTACGTCCGAAATCTTGATAATGGATTCTGGACATCAGTAAATGGAGACAACGAATATGTTCCGGCAAGCCTCATGAAAATCGTCACAATGTTTGTCTATCTCCTTCAAGCAGATACCGACCCTTCCGTTCTCAACGAGACGATAACAATCTATACCACAGACGAAAATGCAAGCCAGAATATCGTTCCAGAAAAAACTGCAGAAGTAGGAAAGGCATATACAGTCCAAGAACTTCTGGAACTGATGATGGAATACTCAGATAACACAGCAAAACGCGCACTCGTAGAAAAAATGAGCATCCCGATCTTTCAACAAGTTCTCGAGGCGCTAGAACTACCGATGCTCACAAACGATGAAACCGCACGCTATACAATCTCTCCTCGCCTATATTCAAGGTTCCTGCGTATTCTCTATAACAGCACGCTTATCTCACAAAAGAATTCAGAAATTGCACTTGAATGGATGGCAAAAAGTAACTATACCGCTGGACTTGTAAAAGGCATCGGCGAGTCCGCCACCATCGCTCATAAATTCGGAGAAACAAGTATAGACAACCCTGACGGATCTTCGTCCTTTCAACATCATGATTGCGGCATTGTCTATTCAGAAAATCCATATGCCATATGCATAATGACCCAAGGAAAAGACCTTTCAATTCTTGCAAAATCAATCGCGTCATTCGCCAACACAGTGAATACTTTTATGGTGACACAATAAAATCCGTGTATGCTCTCTTTAAGAATCATTAAACCTTCATCACTATGATGTACAAAGGTGGATGCAATGTGCACAAAGTTGCGGCAATCCTTGTTTGGATAGGAGCAATAAACTGGGGACTCATTGGGTTCTTTGACTGGAACCTCGTTCATACCCTTGTTGGAGGCCTCTCGAGCATTCTTGAAAGCGTCATATACATGCTTGTTGGACTTTCGGCTATTGCAATGTTACTTGGAACCAACTGCAAAATGTGTAAGAAGTAAGGATAAAAAAACACTCTCGATTATTTCGAGAGTGTTTTTTATCCACCGTAAAGCGTTAATGAAAGTTGTCCTCCGCCCCCCGTAACATATGCCACACGATCCTTAACCTTAAGATAACCATGACGAACTAGAAAGGCGTGTGAGCGCGGAACGAAAGTTCCAGTTTCAAGAGGAGTCACAAATGGAACAACACCGGCATACAACACAAATCTTCGAGCAATATCGTCATCTTCACATCCAACAAAAATTGGAACGTGCGGACGATATCGAGGCAAGCATTCAACAACATCTGGAATCGTTGTTGGTGCAACAATCGCATCAATGAGACCTCGAGCAGCGAGAACTCCAACAGCATGAGCCATTGCGTGAATAGGAGTATCAACATCACTAGCCAGCACTTCAACTTCATCAAATCGAGATGATTCGGCCTTATCGATCACGGCAACCATTGCCTGTACGGTCGCTGCCGGATATCGCCCACTAGCAGATTCACCTGAAAGCATTACCGCATCAGCATGATCAAGCACCGCATTCGCAACGTCGGAAATCTCTGCACGCGTTGCTCTGGGATTTCTAGACATTGAATCAAGCATCTGTGTTGCCACAATAATCGGCTTTCCTGCTCGTCGACACTTTTCAACAAGTTCTTTCTGCACTATTGGAACATCTTCCATTGGAATCTCCAATGCAAGGTCACCTCTACCAAGCATGATCCCGTCAACAACTTCAAGTATTTCATCGAATCGTTCAACGCCTAACTTTGTTTCAATCTTTGCCATGATCCAAGGCGCGCGAACTTTATTTGATCGCGCCGATGCTTGTGAAATTTTTCGAACTCTCTCGGCAATCTCTGGTTGAGAAATAAACGAAAGCACAATCCAGTCAACACCATGCGCAACACCAAAAAGTAAATCCGCATGGTCCTTTTCTGTAAACGGATCAATCCGAATAACGGAATCCGGAAAGTTCATCCCTTTGTGCGATTTTAACAATCCTCCATAAGTAACTTTTGCGTAAATCTTCGCTCCACTTACTTTTGTTACTTCTACTTCTAAAAATCCATCATCAAGCAAAATTCGGTGTCCCTTCTGAACATCCTTATGCAAATTTTTATACGTCACTGGGATTGGACCATTTGTCTCGTATTTTTCTAAATCTGTTGAGAAAACGACGGACTGTCCAATGTGCAATTCGATACCGTGGTCAGGAAGCGCGCCGACACGAATCTTCGGCCCCTGTAAGTCTTGCAAAATTGCAACGTATTTCCCTGCCTTTTTTGCTGAAGCATGAATGGATCGCATGAGAAGTTCATGCTCATCATGTGTCCCATGCGAAAAATTTAAACGCGCGACATCCATTCCGGAACGCATCATTCGAACAAGCATTAATGGAGATGCCGATGCTGGTCCGATGGTACAAATAATTCGCGTTCTTCGATTCATAGCGCATCTATTGTAGCATGCGACTATTTTCCATTCTTGCTCAATTGCTTTAATTCTTCTTCAAACATTTCAAGTCCCTCAAACGAGCGATAGACTGACGCAAAACGAATATACGCAACTTTATCAAAATGTTTCAACTGCTCCATAACAATCTCTCCAAGATCAGCACTCGTGATTTCTCCAGAACGAACTTTCTGAATTTCGCGCTCTATTGTGTGAATAAGAGCATGAAACTGAATTTGAGTATAAGGACGTTTCTCTAAAGACTTCTTCAAACCAGATTCAAGCTTCTCTCGACTATAAGGTTCTCGCCTTCCGTTCCTCTTCACAACCGCACAATCAATAAGCTCCATCTCCTCTACTGTTGAAAATCGAAAAGCACATCGAGTCCGCTCGCATTCTCGTCGTCGACGAACAGACATCCCATCTTGAGAAAGGCGTGAATCGATGACCTTTGTTGATTTATAGTCACAAACAGGACAACGCATGAAATGAACAAAAAAAGAACAGACTACATCATCTTCCTACGAATAAAAGCTGGAATACCAAAATCGTCATCGTCTACTTTTACTGTTGGATTTTGCACCGGCAATGACGTCGTAGATTGTGGCTGCTGCAATCGATCCTGCAACATTTGCTCATGAAAACGTGACGACGATTCTGAATCATTACGCTGTGGCTCCTTTTGACGTATAGGATCAGCGGCATGCTCACTAAAACTACTGTTTTGTTGCTCAATCGGAGTCACCGAATACTGAGGAACTTTTCGCGCCTCAAATGGAGCTTCAAATGGATTTGCAACACGAGACGGACCACGAAAATCTTCGCGTCGAGAAACTGGCGTTGGAGACCAAACAGAGCGAGGAGCAATTTCAACATCGCCCGCCAAGCTTGGTACTCGACGTGCTTCGTGACTATCAAAACCAGTTGCCACAACCGTAATTCGGACCTCGTCACCAAGATTCTCGTCAATATTCGCACCAAAAATTACGCGAGCATCGTCGTCTGCAGATCCAGTAATTACCTTCGCGGCTTCTGCAACTTCATACATTGCTAAATCAGGGCCACCAGTAACAGTAAATAAAATGCCTTTCGCTCCATCGATCGAAATCTCCAGAAGAGGACTTGCGATTGCCTGTTTCGCGGCCTCTACTGCCCTGTTTTCTCCAGAAGCATGGCCTATACCCATCAAAGCAGACCCCGCATTAGACATGATCGCCTTTACGTCTGCAAAATCAACGTTAATTAATCCTGGAAGTGTAATGATTTCCGCAATCCCCTGCACGCCCTGACGCAAAATATCATCAACGATCTTAAACGCATCTAAAAGCGAAGTCTTCTTATCAATTATCTGAAGCACTCGGTCATTTGGAATGGTAATAATCGTATCAACGTGCTGCGAAAGCTCTTGGTATGCCTCCTCTGCAATTCGTTTGCGCTGTGCACCCTCAAAACTGAAAGGTTTTGTTACAACAGCAACAGTGAGGGCACCAGTTTCACGCGCAATCTTTGCAACCTCCGGAGAAACACCGCTCCCGGTTCCACCGCCAAGCCCACATGTCAAAAAAACCATATCAGCACCAGCAATTGCATTACGAATATCGTTCGCGTTCTCTTCAGCAGCACGTCGTCCAACCTCTGGGTTCATGCCAGCACCAAGTCCACGGGTAACCGTCTTCCCAATCGGAACTTTTACTGGAGCAGGATTTGCATGCAGGGCCTGAGCGTCTGTATTAACAGCAATAAAATCAATTCCACGAAGCTTCATGGCGATCATGCGACTTATAGCAGAACCGCCGCCGCCGCCAACACCAACAACCTTTATTTTTGCACATGTCTCGATATCGGGCTTAATTTCCACCATAGCTGAACAAACAAAGGGTTCAGAGTTATCCTTCATGAACACAAAAATAGCACAACCAATTCAAATCCCGAATACTGAATATGATCACCGTATAGTATAGCGTGTTTTTGGGTCAAACCACGCTGTGCATGGAAAGTGAACGATTCCGTAAAATTTAACAAATTAGTACAAAAAAGCTCCTTTTTCAGGAGCCCTTTCCAAAACCATTTCACAAAATTCCTCATGGAATTAATGACTTCATCCATTTCCGAAGTTGATCTGCAACCTTATCAACGCTTTTAAATTTAAGGAGCGACCCTAAAGAAAACTTTCCCCTACCAGCTCCACGTATAGCATTACCCCAAATAGCCAAACCAATAGCAGTCGCAAAAGTTGGATCATGAGCCTCATCAATAACACTTGAAATTCCACTCACTACTCCAATTGAACACGGAAGTCTAAGAACGTGCTTCGCAACGTCAACAACACCTTCAAGTTTTACAGTCCCACCAGTAAGCACGGCACCGACTGGCAACATTCCCGACCTATCAATCTTCCGAAGTTCATTATCTGCAGCTTCAAAAATCTCTTCAAGACGTGCCTCAATAATCTCCGCAATAAAACGAATCTTTACCATTTCATCACCATCTACTCCAAAATCCGCAAGCGAAAATTGCGCCTTTCTATCAACATGATCGGCAATAGAATTGCCGTACTGCATCTTTATCCGTTCAGCGATTTCAATAGAAGTTCGAAGCCCTATCGCGATATCATTCGTAATATGGTCTCCTCCAAAAGGTAAAACTGCCGTGTGCAAAAGATCGCCCTCTTCAAAAACTGCAAGCGTCGTTGAACTAGCTCCAATATTCAATACACAAACACCAAGCTCTTTCTGTCGTTGCGTTAATACAGCCTCTGCAGTCGCCAGCGGTGTATATACCAAGTCATCAATATCAAGTCCTGTCCGATAAACACTTTTTGTAAGATTTTTGATATGTGACGCTAGCGCTTCAATAATCAATGCATCAACCTCAAGACGAATTCCATTCATCCCAACAGGATCTTTAACACCCCGCTGACCATCAACAGTAAAACTTTTTGGAATGACGTGAAGAATATCGTAATTTGTTGGAGCTGCAACAGCTCTTGCCGCTTCCATGGCCCGCTCAACATCCTCTTCCTTAATATCCGCATCTGATCGAGAGACTCCAATAACTCCACGACTTTCTTGAACCAGGATACTCTGACCCGCAATCCCGACCCAAGCACTATTGATTGCGACTCCGGTCATTCGCTCTGCTTTTTCGAGCGCCTTTGAAATAGCAGAAACAGCGTCTTCCAAACTTGAAATTGCGCCTCTATGCACGCCAAAAGACGGCGAAGATACTGCGCCAATAACATGCAATCGAGGCTTACCATCTTCACCTGGCATGAGCTGAGTCACTGCCACGCGAATTGTAGAAGACCCGATATCAAGACCTGTAAGAATGTCGTCAGCCATAGCGCAAAGTCTCTGTCAATTATATCACGCACGCCCTCCAGAGAATTTGCAAGATTGGCATAATGTGAGGCCAAAAAATCAAATATCCAACCATTACCGCAACAATCGCAGTTAAAAGAACGGCTCCCGCCATCATATCCTTTATATCTCGAACTACAGGACTTACACGCGGAGCAACCGCATCAATAAACCTTTCAAAAATACTATTCACAATCTCAAGAACCAAAACTGCAAGAACAATAAATGACAGAGCCACACGTTCCCATGTCTGCAAAGACCCCATAACTATCATTAATCCAAAAACTCCAGCACCGGCAATGATCTGTAACCGAAAACTCTGCTCTTCCTCAGTAATCCGTACAATACCAGCAACTGCATGGTACAAACTTTTCCAAAAACTTTTCAAAGAAATCATAGGATTTCGGCAACGAGTAAATCTTGAAGCGGAAACATTATAGCGGCATCAGAAGGATTCTCATGATCATGCCCGAGGACATGCAGAGTGCCATGCACAATTAAATCTATAAGTTCAAGTTCTACATCTCCATTCTCAGCTTGCCGGCTCGCTTGATCAAAAGAGATGACAATGTCACCCAACGCACCCGTTTTCTCAGAAAAATCAGAAGCGAAAGACAAAACATCAGTCACGGAATCTTTTTTTCGATATAACCTGTTTAGTCGGTGTATCTCTTCATCGTCAACAAATGAAATTCCAATCACCCCCCCTATACCAAGAAAGTGAGCGCTCACAGCACTAGCAATGCTCTGATATGTTTCTTCAGACAGCGTTTCTTCCTTTGGAATTATGCTGTCTTCAATGTCAAAAATGATCATGGCATCACGGTTAGACTATTAACCATCATGGCAAATGTTTGGGTATATGAAATTTCCATTGATGTGGAAAGTGCATACGTCATTACGTATACCGTTTCTCCAAGATCAACATACGCAGCAAGATCGTCCTCACTCCGAAGCGTGTAATAGCCCTCCTTCGTATACGATGCCTGCAATGTAGCCAAATCTACATCCTTTATGTTCTTCAAAATCCAATCTTCCACTGTTAAATCAACGTCCTTCAAGCTCCATGTCACTACAATAGAAGCAACATTTGGCGTTTTAAAAGTCACCATGCTCTTAGCCGCATCAACAGAAGCTTTCCAGCTCACTGGATAATATAAAGTGAATGGCAAAGTACTATCATTAAAAACTTTTACGGCGCCAGTATCAAGTAACGTTGAAGGCGCAATACCAATTGGATCATATCTATGAAACACCTCGTTCCCATCAAGAAACGTATCGCCATCAGAATCGGGATTCCGATAATCCGTTCCATACATACGCTCTTCAATGTCTGTCAGTCCGTCACTATCCGAATCTTTCGAAGGTTCAGGTTCGACAGGAACCTCAATGACCGGTTTTTCTACTGAAGGAATAACTGGAAGCGCTACAGTCGGAGTCAAGTCAGCTACAGGCGTCTGTATCTGTGACTTTACAAGAATCACATAAATAGCAGAACCTATAGCACAGACAACTAGCACAGCAATAACTATAACTGCCCACACCGGTACCCGACGTTTAGGAGTTCGGATTAACTGACTTTGCGAAACTGGTAAAGGCGCAACAGGCTGAGCAACTACCGGAATAGGAACTGGCTCAGCGTGCAATTCAGCCACAACACCAAGAAAATCTTTCGGCATGACATGAATAATAACGCCCAAATCTTTCGCAACTGGCAAAGCTTGCTCTAAAGACGCGGAGGAAGTCTGGGCATTTTTTTTGCCAAAAAAATTCATAAGCATCTAGCTGCCCTGTGGAACCGCAAACAGCTTTCCTTCTCCATTAGGGTTATAACCAGAAGACACCTCTTGTCCATCAAGATATCCATCACCATCTGTATCTGCCTTTCGTGGATTTGTGCCATAAACCTCCACCTCCTCCTTATCACCCAACCCATCACCATCTGTATCCACTTTAGTAACCGATGTTCCAAGTTCCAGCTCTCGAGCATTCGTCAACCCATCCCCATCACTATCCAAAAGTGTTGCAGGATTAGTCGTAACAGTTGGAGAGCTCGATGTTTCGGATCCAGATGACTCTTCCGCCGCTATACCCTCCCCGGAAACCTCATCTATAGAAGTGTCTGAAATGCCAGAATCAGAAACAGCATCAACAACACTAGAATCATCTGCTGGTTGCACCATAATTCGATATGCAAAAAATCCAGAAGCTGCCAAAATCACCACAACAATACCAACGATAAAAATGATTTTCATGGCACTCCCCCTTCCTATTTCATTCACTGGTGGCTCCTGATGCAAGCCGGAAGGCATCGTTCCATATGTTGGCGGCAAATGCGTAGGAGGCGGAGCAATCACGACCTGAGGCTCTAAAGGTGCATTTGGCGATGATATAGGAGCTGTTGGAGAAGGCTTCTCTGTTCCCGCGAACATGTCTTTTGGTTCTTCAAACATAAAGGAGATTAAGGCTTGAGCGGATCGTGACCAGTCTCAACTTCTTGAAAATCAGTATACCCGTCTCCATCGGTGTCTGCCTTTTGATCAGACGTTCCGAGTTCTGACTCCTCAATAAGTGAAAGTCCATCTTCATCACCGTCAATCGATGTAAATACATCCTCACATTCAGCCTTCTGATCTCCTGTGAATATTGCGCATCCATCTAGATTACCAGAGAGAACAACGGCGCTCAGCGCGCCTGGAAAATCACAAGTCGAAGCATCAATACCATATTTTTCACATTCACCATTTGCGATAACAACATCAACAAGCTGACCCTGGCAACCAATTTTCATTGTTGCGTCAGTAATAGCTGCACACATCCCATAATTCTTTGCTTTTTTTGCGGCAACGAGTGTTGCCCCATCCTGACACCTTGCCTCATCATCCCCAGAAAGCATAGAACACAAGGATGGGTCTGCGTTGTCATTCGCAATTAACGAAACACAATTCAACAACTTTGCTCCTGCTAAACCGTCACAAACAGAAACTTCCCCTGTTACACGAGCAGCATCTGCTCTTGCATTCGCCTCGCACTCCTCAACATTATCCGCTGTCGCACAAGAGGATTCTGCTTCACTAATAATACTTTTTGCTTGATTCAGTGCAGTAACATCAACATATGTTAATGAATACATCTGATATGCATAATATCCAACAACACCAACTCCAATGATTACCGCAGCAATAACTGCAAGCTGAACTTGAAATTTTCGTACTTTCCACCAAGGAGCTACCGCAATCGGCTGCTCCTCAAGAGAAAAGTAATTTTGATTATTCGGGTCGAGCATATGGGCAAAATCACGGCGCACAATACTCAATTCGAACATTGCTGACATTGATCGTTCCTTCACCACGGAAGTTCACCTGAATAGGAACCGAAGTCTCGTTCACGCCGTCACAGGCAAACCCACTTGGCCATGGTAAAGAAATATTACGCGAATCACCAACCGCACCCGAATCAAGAACAACATCGCCATCACTAGATGAAAGCAGTACAGCCGTACCGTCCAAAATAGACGTGACAATACCTTCATACGCAGCAGAAAGGTCTTCTGAACTAGACCCGTGATACGCGTAATCAATAAGGTTCTCTTCATTATAGGAACCCGTGCTACACATTCCGATAACTCTTACCAATGGATTACAAATTGTATTGCTCGACCATCGATTCATATCCTCTAGAAGACTTTCTGTAGTAGTGAGTGCCAACGAATAAAGTTCAATTCCTTCTGTTTTTAATATATGCAATGCAGCGCTATCAGCATCTGCCTCTATATTTGGCGATCCATCACTAAGTAAAATGATTATTTTTGCGACATTCACAGCGTCCGTCTCTGTCGCGAGTAAATCTCGCGCAGCATCAAGCCCAGCTCCAGTATCTGTATTATTTTCAGCGCTATATTCACGAACATAATCATTTAAAATACTCTCAGAATCCTGATCTAAAAATGATGAAGTATCTGTAAAGGCATCAGTCGCATAATGCACAAGCCCGATATGCATCTTATCTCCAAGTTCATCAAAAAGAGTGCCTATGGCCGTATTTATACTTTCTTGAGCCACTGCAAGACGCGTCTCAGAAGAACCAGAAATTGCAGAGCTCATCGAGCCTGACGTATCAGTGACAAACACAACATAAACATCGGGCCTGTCTACATTCTCAAAATCAACATCGGCAACAAGATTACCAGCCACGGTACATGCTGGAATCTCTATAGTCGCAGCATTCGGAATACTTGCCGTACTTTCCGTACTAAAACTATATAAATCAACATCATTCTCGGACGATGCGCCTGGTTGATTTGATGTAAGCAAGAGCGTGCTCGTCGATTGCGAGACTGGACACGTTGAAGCACAACTCGAGGCACACACCGGCAACACACAACTACCCGAACCCGTAGGAAACAATCGGCAATATGCAGAATCAGTAGAAGGCGTTCCGATTACCATGCTCGCAGTACAGTATTCCCCATTCTGATCTCCTCCGTTACAAAGTCCGACCGCTCTACACGTATAGTCACCCGAAAGAGAATCAAGGGTATTGCAAACTCCATTCGTTGTATCTGTCACTGAGTCATACCAGACATATGGTGTATCTGATCCATCACAATATTCATCACCGTTCGCTACACCGTCACCGCAGAATTCTCCAGAAGATGTTGTATAGCTGCAATCAACAGAACACGCAGTACACGTCGAACCATATGCTGAACTGCATCCTCCGCCGTTTCCAGTGCCCTCATCACAATCTTCAACACCGTCATAGATGTACGCATCTCCACACACATTCACAGCACACTCCGTTGTACAACCATCAGTTGCAACGTCATTCCCATCATCACATTCTTCAGAACCATCAACAACGCCATTACCACATGATTCGCCGTCTGTCTTGCAGTAGCTCCAAGATTCCCATCCGCACATAGCTCCAGCATCTTCGCTGTCACAAGTTCGAATATGCGCAGTTTCATACGTTAAACCAGAAGTTATACACGCGCCACCGGCACTCTCACATAAGAGAGATGCCACCAAATTCAAAGTAGGATCCCATAAAGATGACGCGCAGAGATATCCATCTTTAGTACCACCACTGCATATATAGCCCTCTGTTGGACATTCACCGTAAAAAGAACTTCCACAAGTTTCTCCATGACCTTCACAATTCTCATCACTAAAACATGCAATCATTCCATCGGCGCATATCTTCCCTGGATACGGAGATGTATTTCCATCACAAGACTCTCCAACGTCAACAACAGAATCTCCGCAATAACTTGCCGGCCCACGACAGTCCCATGCACAAGTCGCATTTTCAGACGTGCTATACGTTCCATTTCCTCCAATACATGCTCCAAAAGCTCCACCATATGCCCGACCTGCTGTATAAGTTGTCGAATCCCCACAATCACATGCCTCACCTCCGCTCACAAGACCGTCACCACAATATTCTGCACCGTCAAATGTACATAACGCGCCACAATATCCGTATTTTCCATTAAATTCCCCATCGTCGCATAGTTCTCCCAAGTCTATATCAACCACTCCGTTACCACAGGTTCCGGTATTACATACCGCGTCAGAAGCAGCTGTGTATCCAAGGCAGTCACTGTCACAAGAAGCATTCACTGTGCCTGAAATATCATCAGCTGTTCTACATGGATCTGCGTTTATATCGCCAACCTCACATACCTCCGTTGTACCGTCACTATTTATTCCAATGATTCCGTCGCCACAAGAACTTGATATTCCATAAACGTCACCATCACAATATGAAGACGTATAGAAAGTAACATTATCCGTCGAGTCACTCTCTATTGGATCTGCCCATGGCAACGTTGTGTATTCAAGATCTGTCGCGAGTTCATATGCTCGAGTTCCGACTGATCGATAGTGATACACATGAGAACCAACAGGACACGAATATGCGCCAGTAGCTTGATTCACGCATGTTGCCGAATCATATCCGGAACACTCTGCATATGTATTCAATGGATCAACTGGGAGCGTATCTCCATTTAATGCCCCGCCAAACGTCGAGGTCCAGGACCCCCATGCACTTGAAGCTAAAGCACGCACAGCAGTACCAGAAGATAATGCCGGAACAATAGCCTCACATGTCTCATCATCTGGACAATCGGCATCTTCCGCACAGGTCTGAGTCACTGTGCTACTACACGTTCGGCTCTCTTCACCGTACACATCGACTGCCGAAGCAATATCTTTCAAATCAGACAAGCGCTGCGTGTCATGTGCAATTTCTAATCTTTCTGCAGAATCTGCAACATTCGTAAGGAATCCAGCATTCGCGATCATCTGTTCATAAATATTTTTTGTTTCGTCCGAAGCTCCTTCGTTGTACGAAATAACCACAATGTTTGAATATAACCTTCTCAAAGTAGAATTCGCCGCCGCAACGTACGTCGATCTCTCGTCTGTAATCGCCTGAAAATTATCAATCGTCGTTTCAGTTGGAGATCCGGTGAATCCTTTTGACTCATACCATGCCAAAGGACTCAAATGATCAGGATTTTTTAGAACGCGTACACCAATGGCATCCCCGGCAGAGTCTACGCCGCTAGACGTGGAAGAAGAATCAACTTCAAAGAGATATTCTTTTAGCACATCAGACGATGGCAATGACGGCGCAAGAACAACTGTCACGTCAGGAAGATCGTCAGTGGCGATATCAGAATCTCCATAATCCTGACAATATGATGTGGAAAAATTCAAGTACCCGCTAGCTCCTGACCGTGCAAATCCATTTGCAAATCCTGTCTCATCATCACTCCATGGGAAACTTGCTAAATCTGGCCACGTATTCTCACAAAGAAAGGCAGTAACATCAGAAGTGCCAGTAATAACATCGCCAACTGTACCGCCCTCGCTATCTGCAGTAATAGTCACTGTTGCAGAAACAACTGCGTCTCCATTTTTTCCCGCTGCAGTTACAGCTGCGGAATCCAAAACTTCTCCATCTGCCGCAACGGTCACAATAGTAGTTTCACTGCTTGACCAACCAGACCAATCCCAATCATAAACGTCTGCTATGCCAACAATTTCTTGACTAGTATCTCCATGATACGAAATCGCCGACGCAATAAAGTCATGAGACTCATCACCTTCGGTAAAAACATATGGAGAATCTTCCAAAGTATCAACAATAGAGACGCGATCAACGGCACAAATGTCATTTCCGGTCTTAAAAGTCATCAACGTAGACGTTCCAAGTGCCACACCGAGTTTAGATGTAACACCAAGAGAAACGTCATCGTCAGTTGCATTATCTCCGACAATGATCAATGAGTACGTTGACTCCTCCTCAAGAGCGACATCCGTTTCCATCGTCACTTTATACGTTCCATTACCAACTGCAGTTTGCGCAAATGAAGTTACAGGAACAACGCAATCTGTGGATTCAGCCGCTCGAGCATTCGCGCCAAAGAAAAATACTTTTACCGTCGCAACAACACGCTCAAACCAATTCATTGCAAGATAACTCGACGTTGTGTAGCTATCTGGACACTCCTGACCCTCGGCAAGAATGAGCTCGGCATACATTTGATACGTTTTCGTGGTCTCGTCATCTTCTACAGTAGTCTTTATAAACGAATCCGTATCCATCTCTCTGTCGAATACCGCTGTAATCGCAGAATTACGACAAACGTCATCTCCAGTCGGTGCCATTGAAACAACCTTCGGGCGAGGAACGCAGCAATTCGATGTTCCCACGCCATTCAAAGTCGAATCTGTGCAATCCTGATCGGATTCCGCAGTACAACTCAACATCCATAATGCCGTTGCTGTAAGGCTTGAACTTGGTTCAGTTACAGAAATATTTGCAATGGCAGTATTCGTTTCTAAACTCACTTCACCAGCAGCGTCGTCAGTAATTTGCGCAACCTGAACGGAGTCTTGTCTTCCATCACCAGAAGAACTACTGGATTCACATTCAGAATATTCTCCAAGTCCAGAAACTCCATCTCCACATACAGACGGATCTGAATAACTCACTGATGAACCGATAAACGTACAAGAATCTGAACAACCCTCATCCCCATCACAATCTTCACCAATGCCGCTATCAGAAATAAGATCGACGCTATTGTTTCCGCAACAATCAACGTCAGAAGACGACGAACAGGCCGACAGTCCTTCGCGAATACATATCGACGAACATCCGTCATCATTTTCAATGTTCCCATCGTCACAAGTTTCATACGGCGTTGTAATAACGCCATCACCACAAAGCGCATTTCCAAGCGCGGCTAAACTTTGAGATCCTTCACGCAAACACTGTCGAGAACATCCGTCACCGCTTGCATTATTTCCGTCATCACACTCTTCGCCAGCACGAGTAGTTGTGTTATATGCAACATCATTATTTCCACACGTAGCCTCAACTGCTGCAGATCCCTCCGCGAGACACATTGACGAACAGCCATCACCATCGACAAGGTTCCCATCATCACAGTCTTCAGCAATGTCACTACTATAATTCACTTCGATGTCTCTGTTTCCGCAACAATTCGACCCAGAAGTTCCACATGATGATTCTGCGTACAAACAATCACTATTTGTTACACAAGCGCTACCGCTCAACGTACAAAGCGACGTCGACGTATCACAAGTCTCTATACACTCAGAGTCTGCAGTGCAAGAAGCTCCTGAAGAGCTACAAACAAACGAACAGGCAGTACTGCCTTCATACAGACACATCGAAGAACACCCATCGTGATCTGTAGTATTTCCGTCATCGCATTCCTCTCCACCACCATTTGAATCTTGATCCAAAACACCATCACCACATACAGCCTGATACGCAGAACTTCCACCAGGAGTACAGCTCGCTGAACATCCTTCTGTAATACCAGTAATACTGCCATCAAGAAGCTCTCCTGACTGTGTATACCAAGCCGCAGTCGATGCAGTAGTTTCAGTATTTTGTGCATCATCAAGAATTGGATCTTCCCAACTCCAGGCATAATCGCTACCAACAAGTCGCTGTCCAGAAGTCGAACAAGCGTCCGCTGCACCAAATGCATCAACGCTAAAGGCCGCAGTCTCGCCTATTGCTGTTGCAGTAGCAATAGATGGCGCGAGATCAATACGCTCAACAGAACAAAGCGTTCCGTCCTCACGGACTCGGAATGTCCAAGAATATCCCGTTCCATAATTCGTTCTTGTTAAAGCCACGCCACTAACACTTCGAACCGATCCAGAAACGATAACTCGATAATACGTTCCTACTGTCAAAACTTGAGATTCAAACGTGAATCCATTACATAACGTCCCCGCTGCATCACTATAAGAACATGACGGATTCGAGCTAACTTGCGTTAATGTTGTACACAATTCATTCGCACAAGAATACAAAAGAATATTTCCACCAGAAATAATGTCACCCTCTGTCATCGTGGTATTGAATAAAGCACCCACCTGAGCATTCGAACATGACTCAGTACAATCTGGCCAAAAATCCGAAATATATGGATCGGTAAAGTTTACTGTTAATTGCGAATCATCAGAAATCGCCCCTCCGCTCTCACTGTTTATTGCGGTTGCCGTAACTGTAGTAACGCCTTCTGCAAAAGCCTCAAATGTTGCACACGCTGTTGGATCTCCTGCGCACTCATTGTCTATAGAAGAATTGAAATCAACATAAGAATAAGAATCAATCGACCAATCCCACGCATAATCGTCATTATCTACAACAACGCATCCCGTTCCTGCATTTGCTCCAAATCCAGTTGTCGCGCCATCCTCACTCAAAGTTTCGCTTACAGGAGTCACAGTTACACGGTCAACAACACAATCTTCATCAGTTGCCGCAGTTGTAAAAGTCCAAGTCTCGTCGCTAGCCAAAGGAGTGGAGTCGATCGATTGCGCTACAGTCGAAACCGTAACCTGATATGTTGTATTTACATCAAAATTCTCAGTCGGAACCCACATGAAACGCGTAGCAGATTCTGATGAAGACACTGTTGCAATTCCCGAGACCGCCTCCGTAGTTGCACACGAATTATCCGTCGAGCTACTCACCGTCGCAGTGCACTTCGCCACCGTAACAGCATCCGCAACCGACGCTTCGTTCATGAGCGCCGTAAATTCTGCGTATACTGCCGCATTCACGCAGATCTCTCCTGATTCGGAGAATTCATTGCTTGGCACTGCAGAGACAATATCTGAAGAACATTCAGAAACAATCTGCGGCACCTCAGCAATCTCTCCAGTTGAAAAGCTCCAAGCATATGACGCGTAGACTCCTGCAGTCGTTACTGCAGATTCCGCAGAACCAACAGAAAAGTTTACAGCATTACTTGAAACACCATCCACGATTATCGATAAAGGACCGGTCGTAGCACCGACTGGAACAGGAACATCAATTGCGTCATTCGTCCAACGCGTCGAAGATGCTGTCGTAACACCACTATAGAAAGAAACGAGGTCGATATCACTTCCGAAGTTATCGCCAGCAATCGTGATACTTTCACCAACATTCCCAGATGCAGTAATCGCACAAATACCAGGAGTTGGACTATCTGTAGAAATAGTGAAATCTATTGAAGTCGATTCAGTTCCCTGACTGTTCGTCACCGAAACTGTATAAGCACCAGGAGCTATGTCTTGTCCGCTGTCATACGATTTCGGAACAATAACCGTGACTTGATCGTCATTCCAAAAATCCGACAAACAAGCTTCAGGAAAATCAATACTCGCAGTAGCAGTGGTTCCATCACCGCCTCGGAATGTCACAGTTCCAACGCTACTTCGAAAATTCGTTCCGGAAATCGTTACGTACTGTCCAACCCCTCCAGAGCTTGGACTAATATCCGTAATTGTAGAGACATCGGTCTCTGGAACGTCGACAGTAAAGGAAATGGTATTCGAAGTGTTCCCGCCAACAACCACCGCAACGTCATAATCACCGGCATCTGCATTAGGAATAGTCACTTTCACTGTTCCATCAGCCCATGACGTATACGAACCAGCTTCTACAGAAGAAAAATTCACCACCGATTCCCCTTGAGACTCTCCAAAATTAGATCCAGAAAGCGTGAGAGCTGACTCTGACTGACCAGAAGATCTTGAAAGTGTGCACAAATTCGGCATCACAACATCGTTCACGTCGAAATTTGAAACTAGTGCACCGTTGTCATCATCCGTGGCATCAGAAACATCATTTCCGGATGTAATTAAAATTGGACCATCGCCTGCACCTTCCGGTACCTCAACAACAATCTGCGTGTCACTCCATCCATCCGCACAATCATTCAACACAGTCGCCTCTACCGTTCCAGTCCCTGCCGCATCATAAAACATTACCGTTCCTGTATTTGCTCCAAAATCTGTTCCGGAAATTGTTACAAATGTTCCAACCGCACCAGAAATTGGAGCGACGTCAGTAATTGTTGGATTTGATGTACAAACAGACTCTTCACAAGATCCGCTTGAACATTCAGTAGCCTCTGTACAGCTCGAACCGTCACACGCACCACAATACGTGCTCAGTGAAGAGTCGCCTCCACAGTCAGTCCCAGTTTCACCAAGATCAGCGTCAGTAACTCCATTAAAACACCACTCAGGTTGCGCGCGAACAGAAACTGTATCTGTATCTTCATTACCAGCAAGATCAAAAACAGTTGCGGAAATACTATATCGCTCACCATCCACAAAAGACTCGGTACTCAATGTGGTGCCAATCGTTGTCTCTGCTAAATGTCCAAGTGCCGGAACGCTGTCTTGCCAAACATCTTCAATAGAAAAGTCCGCAGAAACGACTACAACATTATCAATTGCACTTACCTGAACATCCATACTCGATGCCGACGCGACTCCAGCTCCACTCTCAGGAATAGTGATACTGGCCGAAGGGTCTTCAGTGTCAACATTTACTCCAGAAGTAAATGTCGCAGAGCACGGAGCGTCAAAACTACACGTCAAAATAACACCGTCTGAACTCTTTATGTTTTCCGTTGCAGCAATCGTGAATGTTGCATCTTTATCAAAACAGAATCGATCCGCATTCGGTTCAGGACATGCCGTACTCGGAGTAAAACGAATCACGTTATCTAACACTGCATAATCTCCTGCAACCGCAGTACCAGATGCATCAACAATACTTAAATTTCCATCAACCGTCGTTTCATCTATTGCCTTACTAAATGTTACTCGAGGAACGATATTTCGAATTGACGTTTCTCCATCTGGAGAAAAGCTTGTTATTTCGAAAAGCGACGACGCACTGCCACCAAGACCAGATCCCGAACCAGAGCCTCCGCCAGCTCCAGAACCGCCAGATCCGCCTCCAGAAGCACCTGTTAATGCAGAAAGAACAAACGTCGCAATGCTCCATGACAACAAAATAATTACAAGTCCTATAGCCGCATTAATTAAAACCTGTTTTGCTTTATCAACTTTTTCCGGATTACCTTCAGCTGTCATCCAAAGAAAACCACCATATACAACAAAACAAACTAGAACTATGCCAATGAATCCGAGTGCATAACGAATAATATTTCCAACAATGATCTTTGGATCTTCAGACCCGAGACCGGTGGTCTCTCCAACTGTCGTTAAATTCTCAGTAACCGCATCTGCAGCAAAGGCTACCTTTGGAAAACTACCAAAGGCTCCGAAAATCAATAAAAGTCCTAGTCCTATTCCTGCGAAAAAATGGCGAAAAGAAATCTTCACAAATGAATGTTTAGAAGAGCGTACATGCCGTCGACTGAGGAGTGCCATTACAACAATATGGAGAACTTGCAGTTGTCCCACAACTACCACCGTTACTATCTGGGCCTTCCCCTGGAACAAAACAATTCTGATACTCGTTAAGAACTCCTTCGTTCGCCGCAACGCCATACATGAATGACAAAGGAGGAACCGCCACTGAATCAGACGCAAGGAATGTTCCATGCTCAATCGTCACCATTGTTTTTACTGGAATTTGTGAATCAGTTAATACTTCTTCATTTGCATCAGTCAACCAAACTGTTCTAAAGGCATACCAAAGTTCATGATCGTCGTTAGAATTGACCTCTTTATTTGAAAGCTCGATATTCGAAGAGTTCACGCTCGATGTGTCTAATATTGAATCAAATGTAATCTGAATGGATTGGTCTAACGCAATATTTTCACTCAAAATTTCCGGAGCAATGCTTTCAATCGCTGGAGCGTCAAGATTTATATTATTTGTAGTAGTAAAACTCCAAATGTAATCATCGCCTGCACTGACGACACCATCACCATTTCCATCCATAGAGTTTCCTGACGTATCAACAATTCCATCGTAAGGATATATCGAAGCCGTCGGGTCTGTTGACGACGTTGGAGTAGCGGAAGCAATAGACGCTGTCACTAATTGACCACCAGGAAGGCAGTAAATCGTCTCACCACATGAGTTCGTTCCACAAGCGTCAGTAGTTGTGAATGTAACAGTTCGATATCCATTTCCAATTGTATATTCGCCTGCGGTTGGTGCAGACACCGACGCACCAACAACCTGAATATTCGAAAAACCACTTTCAGCTTCACGAATTCCAGAGGCGGAAGTTGGATCGACTGCCTCGCTAAATGTCATCTGAACAGTAATGTTCCTATCTTTTGTCGAATTTGCCGATGGGGCAATGTTTTCAACTGTAGGTGGAGTAATATCGACTGTTGTTCCGGTTGTGAAGTACCAAAGGTATCCTCCGTCATCGATCATGGTCGCTCCTGTTGCGTCTTGAATTGAATCGCTCAAAAAGACTGCATACGTCACATCAGCAGTCGCAGAGCCAAGATATTCAGCTGGATCAAAAGAAAATGTTTTTAAATCATCAGTAAACGACACCGCCACATTCGTCAACGCGGAAGAATCACCAGTATCACGAACATAAATTTTTACGTTTTCTGTATTTATTGCCGTTGCGACAGTATCGTCAGATACGTCTTCTGGAGTTCCGTTTGTATTGTATCCGTCAATAAACGATGAAATGTCCATTGCATCTCTAAACGTCACAAAAATCCGTGTATTTCGAGAAACGTCGGTGGCATTACGTGCTGGATAATGGTCTCTAATTGCGCCAGAGCCAAGCGAATTTGAAAGCCTTTCAACAGAAATACTACCCGAGCCATCTCCACTTCCGCTCCCCCCTGTTGCACCTCCGAGCGTATTCAAAATAAACGTCGCAATCGCATAAGCAGAAAGTGTTATCACCAAACCAACAACTGCATTAATTAAGATCGCCTTTGCTTTCTCAACCCTCTTGCCATCTCCTCCTGCCGTCATCCAAATTGCACCAGCGTAAACAAAAAGGATCAAACAAATCACGCCAAGCAAACTCAATGCAACATTAATAACACGACCGATAATTGTCAGTAAATCTGTGTCTGCAAAACCGCCACCAGTTCCAACGGTGGCAAGATTTGCATCAGCGGCAAACGCGAAAAATGGAACAGCGATCAAGAACCCAATTGCAACAAAGAAAGAACCGCGTTTGAACGCTCGAAAAAAAGAAGGGTTGAACACATGCATGGCAGAAGTATACCGCAAATGTGTTCAACCCTTTTTACGCACCTTGGGGAAAACGGCTTGCAATTGCACGCCGCAAATCATCAAGACCTTCACCAGTTACTGCAGAAACAGCAATCGCATTTTTCGGCACAGGAAATGACATTGAACCTAATGCATCAACCTTGTTGTACACACGAAGTCGTCGATTCTCCGGCACACTGAGCTCTGTCAAAATATCATCAACGACTTCAATCTTTTCATCTCGTTTATCATCTGCCGCATCAATAACGTGCAAGAGTACATCCGCACCAAGCGCCTCTGATAACGTCGATCGAAATGCTGCAATTAAACTTGGAGGCAACCCCTGAATAAATCCAATCGTATCTGAAAGCAAGGCGGTTCCCTCAAGATCTGGCAAATACATTGTTCCAACACGAGTATCGAGTGTGGCGAACAAAGCGTTCGCTGCGTACTCCTTTCGTTTTGTTAAAGCGTTCAATAACGATGTTTTCCCAGCATTCGTATATCCAACCAATGCCACAGTTCGTTCCCCCATTCTCGCTCTCCGTTCTCTCTGCAAATCTCTCACTCCTTGATACTTCTCTAATCGCTTTAAAATCGCGCGCTCCTGATCTCGCAAATGACGCTTCATGGCTTCTGTATTTCCCTCTCCGCTTCCACCACGTGTTCCCGTTCCACCTCGCTGTCTTCCAAGCTCCTCACTCATGTTGTAAATGCGTGGCCCCATGTGTCGCAGTCGAGCAAGTTCAATTTCAAGTTTTGCCTCTGCAGTGCTTGCATGCTTTTCAAAAATATTCAAAATCAAATCAATCCTATCCCACACTTTCATCTTTGCAGGTCGCAACAATTCTTCTAAATTAAAAATCTGCTGTGGTTTAAGCGGATGATTCACCACAAACAAATCCGCGCCAAGTTCTTTCGACTCCGCGATCAATTCTTCTACGCGTCCCTTGCCAATAAACGTCTGATAGTCTGGTTTTGCTTTTCGTTGAATTGTTTTTACAACGACTGCACCTCCATACGTTCGAACAAGTTCTTCAAGCTCCGTCATTCTATCTTCTGCCTCACGTTTATCTGCAGAAAAATGAATAAGATCGGCAAGGACTGCTTTGTGAATATGCGTCGACATTATTCTTTTTTTAAAATGTTATCGACTGCTGCTTTTATCCGTGACCCATCTGCAAACTCTTTCAAGTCTGCCATAAGCGCACCCATGGCCTTCCCAACGCTTGCCATGTCTGTAATCCCAAGTTCCGCAAGCTTTGTACGAACCTTTGCTTCAAGCTCTTCTTGGCTCATCTGCTCTGGCAAATACTTTTCCAAAATCGCAATCTCCTCACGTGCAGCGACTACCAAATCTTCCCGTGCTGCAGAAACAAACGAATCTAACCCGTCCTTCAGCTTCTTCACGTCACTCTTAATCGTTGCCATTACCTCGGCGTCGTCGAGCTCCTTCCCAACATCGATCGCCTTGTTCTTGAGTGACGCAATAAGCATCCGCACCGTGTCGAGCGTTCTCACGTCCTTATTCTTCATTGCCGTCTTCATGTCCTCACGGATCTGTTCGTATAAAGTCATATGGAAAGAGTATGGAGTCGAAACAAAAAAGAGACAAGACAAGGAGATGCCAATATTACAAAAGCCGTCTCAGATTTCTCAAAGACGGCTCTTGTTTTATCGACGGGTTGGCTTTCGCAAATCCTCTTCTTTAACCTTTCCTGTTTTCAATAAGTATTCGCGACGTTCACCCATGGTCAAGCTTCGCAGCTTGCTCTTATGAGTCTTATTCTTCTTTGCTGTTTTTGCAAAATATCGTCCAGCACGGACGTCGAGCGCTTTTCCACTCTGTTGCAAACGACGGCTAAAGCGACGAAAAACCGCTTCAAAGCTCTCACCTTTTTTTCTTTTTACTTCAATATCAGACATATTTTTGTTCCTCCCTTCAGGAATGTGAGGATGATATCAGATCATAAAAAACCAAGCAAGATGGCCCTAAATAGAAAAGCCCCCGGACACCATCTTGCGATGGATCCGAGGACTCATGTGCCATGCAGCCGTTGCTGCATGGGCCGTGCCGAACTGGACTCAGTAGAGATCGATGACCGCGTGCCCGTCGTATCCCCATCCCCAGTCGAAGGGCAGAGGGGAAATGGAAACGCCTTCGAGGGTGACATCTTCACAATGATCGACGTCCTGGTAGAGCCACGTACCGTCACCAAAGTCGTGCTCCTCTCCGTAGGTCCCATCCGCGTCGTTGTCGAAGGGGCCGTTCAGAGCGACCGTGTGGCCGTGCACGAACAGGAAGTCGGTACAGAGCATGCCGAAGCCCTGCGCATAGCCCGGGAAGTCCCAGTCTGGGTCGAGGCTGCCGTCAGGAATGACGGTCCAGTCACGAATCCAGAGCTGCCAGGATACGCTCATGAGACCAGTCACCGGAGTAACGCAGATCTCCAAGGTATCGGAGACATTCGCCAAGCCGTCGCAGTTGTCGTCCACGCCGTTCATGGACACTTCTTCGGCGTCAGGGTTGATCTCGGCATCCAGGTCGTTGCAGTCGCCGTCTTCCACGGTGAAGCCGTCGCTATCGGCGTCGGCGTCGTCGCAGGTCAGATCTTCGTCGACGCTGTCATCGCAGTCATCGTCCATGTCGTTGCAGACTTCGTCGGCGGCGGGGTTGATGCCGGAATTTCCGTCGTCGCAGTCGGTGCTGTCGGAGACGTAGCCCTCGGGCGCGGAACAGGCAATCGCCGGAGTCCCGGAGCCGTAACCGTCATCGTCCATGTCGAGATAGAAGGAGGACATGAGCCCTTCATCCACCGCGCCGTCACAGTCGTCGTCGATACCATTGCAGGCTTCGGGGGCGCCGTTGTAGATGGCGGAGTCGGTGGGCTGGCAGTCCGTGATGTCCGGATCGCCGTCACCGTCGGTGTCGACCTCGGGCTCGGGTTCGCAGACATCTCCTTCGTCGACGGCGGTGTCGCAGTCGTTGTCGATGGTGTCGCAGATCTCGGTGGCGCCGGGGTTGATGGCGGAGAGGAGGTCGTTGCAGTCGGTGTCGTCGGCGATGAAGCCGGTGGGAGCACCGTCACAGGTAGATTCCGAATTGGTGCTGTCGCCGTAGCCATCGCTGTCGCTGTCCGCGTACCAGGTGGCAAAGGGCAAGCCCTCGTCGATCTCGCTGTCGCAGTTGTCATTCACGCCGTTGCAGACTTCGGAGGCGCCGGGGTAGATGGCGATGTTGGAGTCGTTGCAGTCGGTGCTGTCGGAGACGTAGCCTTCGGGCGCAGAGCAGGCGGCAACGGAAACATCGATGTCCCCATAACCGTCCGTATCCGTGTCCCTGTAGAAGGCGTAGAGCTCAACTCCACTGTCCGCGGCGTCGACGAGCAGGTCACAGTCGTTGTCGATGGTGTCGCAGATCTCGGTGGCGCCGGGGTTGATGGCGGAGAGGAGGTCGTTGCAGTCGGTGCTGTCGGAGACGTAGCCTTCGGGCGCGGAGCAGGCGAGCATCATCATATCGGGGTCGCCGTAGCCGTCATCGTCATCGTCCACGAAGAAAGTGCTCGTGACGTCCTCATCGACGTCGCCATCGCAGTTGTCGTCGAGGCCGTTGCATTCTTCGGTGGCATCGGGATTGGTCTCGATGTCATCGTCGTCGCAGTCGCCGTCGATGGTGGCGTAGCCTTCGGTTCCGCAGGCCATGAAGCTTTCGCCGGTGCCGTAGGAATCGCCGTCGCTGTCGGTGTAGACAGGAACGTCGGCGTCCGTGACGTCAGCACTTTCATCGTTGCAGTCGCCGAAGTTGGTGCCCTCGGTCGAAGTGACTTCAATCCATTCTTCTTCCGGAGTGCCCGCGTAGATGCAGAAGCAGCCGGTGTGGAACGGATCCGAGACGCTCGCGTTGACGTAGGTGTCGCCGTCGGCGTCGGGGCAGTAGGCCTTGAGGGGGTCGGCGGAACCGCTCACCACAAGGGCGAGACAGTCTTCAACGGTGGCGCCAGCCGGGAGATCTTTTCCCGTGGCATTGGTGCCAGGGATGTCGTAGATGTCATCGGTCTTGGTGGAACAGCCCATGAGGGCGAGGAGAAGGAGCGTAGCTCCGGAGATACTGGTGGATTTCATGAAGAACCTCTGTCGAAAAGTGCACCACGCTAGTGGCGTCTCTGTTGTTGACGAATGCAGCCCGCTACTTTAGCGAGGCCGCATGTGTAGTCCAGTTCAGTTGGGAAAGATCCCAGCCGTTCCAGGCTTCAATTCACGAAAATGTTAAACATTCGCGCAAGTTGAAGCCTGAAACAGGAGGGGTTAGGCTATCAGATTTAGGAAGTTCTGTCAAGAAGAAACCGAATTTTAGAAAAAACAAAAACGGCCAATGTTAGCCGTTTTTGTTGATAAGCTTTTTAAACTTCGTCTTCTGGAATGTTCAATCGCTTCCCAATAATCGCCACAACCTTTTCAACGTCAACGATTTCTTGCGCTCCAGACTCCATGTCTCGAATGATAATGGTACCGTCCAAAACTTCTTTTTGCCCAAGAATCACTGCGATTGGAGCCTTAATTTTGTCTGCAATTTCGAGCTGCGCCTTGAGCGTTCCCTTTCCGAACGCCTCCCCCACTGCAATGCGTCCCTCACGGAACCTCTCATATACCGCCAATCCCTTTCGGCGGGCCGCCTCTCCAAGCTGACAGAAGAACACGTCAACTTTTGCACGACGTGGAGGCACAGATCCCGCGGCCTTCATTGCCATAACTAGTCGCTCAACTCCCAGTGCCGCACCGATTGCACTCGTATTTTCACGACCACCAAGCATAGGAATCAACCCATCGTATCGTCCACCACCGCCAAGAGCGAGACCTTCAAGTTCTGGAGTTCCTGCATTCGCAAGCGTCAATTCAAACGTGGTTTTTGTGTAGTAATCAAGACCACGAACTAAATATGGATTCAATGCATACGGAACTTCTGTCTCATCCAAATACTCAAGCACCTTCATGAAATGCTGCTTCGAAACCTCGTCAAGATAGTCAAAAATCTGTGGAGCATCGGCCTTAAGCTCTTCCATCCCAGGCTCCTTTGAGTCCAGCAAACGAAGTGGATTCTTAATCAAGCGCTTTTGATCTGTCTCTGAAAGCTTCTTCTTATGCTGCTTGAAATACTTTACAAGTTCAGCAACATAAGCCTTACGAGAAATCGGGGTGCCTAAAGAGTTTATTTGCACAACAACGTCCAATCCAAGATCTCGGCAAAAACGTTGGCTCATGAGAATGACTTGCGCGTCAATAACAGGGTCGTCTGAACCAATCGCTTCAAGACCCCACTGCCAAAACTGACGATACCTTCCAGCTTGTGGACGCTCATGACGAAAGAATGGCTCGAAATACCACATCTTCACCGGCTGAGACTGGTTCACCATTCCGTGTTCAATATATGCTCGAGCAACCTGAGCCGTTCCCTCTGGTCGCAAAGTCATTTTTACTCCGCCCTGGTCAACAAACGTAAACATCTCCTTTTCAACAATATCAGTATCTTTCCCAACTGATCGCTCAAAAAGAACGGTTTGTTCCAAGGCTGGCATACGAATACGACCAAATCCATAGGTCCGCGCCATTGAACGCGCCAAAAACTCAATCTTGTCCCAAGCAGACTGTTCATCTGGCAAAATGTCACGAAATCCTCGAAGTGCCTCTGGAGTCTTTGACTTTTTCTTTGCCTCTACCACTGGTTTTTCTTCTGCCATAGGAAATTAGAAAATACGGAAATTCCTGCCGATCTTACTCTGAATACGTTGGAACATCAAATGTCGACACTCGATCAAACGGCAACCCACGAACCCAGACTCGTCCAATAAACTCATCCATAGTAACGGCGCCAAAGTATCTCGAGTCCAAACTCGCGTCTCGATTGTCTCCTAGAACATAGAATTCATCAGCTCCAAGCGTTCGACGATCCCGTCCTTCTGTGACTTCCCCGATATAATATTCTGTAAGCACAAATCCATTCGGAGACTCTAAATTGTAGATTGTAATCATCCCGTTACGAATCTCTACAGTCTCTCCTGGAAGGCCAATAACACGCTTAATATAATATTGATCTTCATGCTGCGGAGGTCGAAATACCACGATTTCCCCACGCTCCGGATTTCTGAATCGGAAAGTCAACTCGTCAATAATGAGATATTCATTGTCATAAAAGTTCGGCTCCATCGACGCTCCCTTTACAACAAACGGCTGAATAAGAAAATATCGCACCGGAAGAATAATCGCCAAAGCAAGCACTGCAATCTGCACAATCTCTGCAATAAACAAGGCGAATGCTCCTAATGAAGGCCCGAACCATCGTAAGAATGGATGAGCTTCAGGAGTCTCTTCTTTACGAGAAAAAATCATAGTCACGCGCCACAATAGCATAGTCACACTCCCCCGTCACCTTGCGAGCCTTTTGCATTTTTGCTATCCTCCCATCGATTCTTGAAAGAAGAAAGGTAGCGAATAAGAACGAGAAGTGTGTAAAAACTATTAAGTTTGTCGGATGCTAGGAGCCGCGAGGACCGAAGCGAGCCGTACTCAAATGTACGGCGAGCGAGGACCACAGCGGCGACAACGCAGCCGACAAACTTGGATAGTTTTTACTAGGCTGGGTAGCTCAGTTGGTAGAGCACAGGACTCATAAGCCTGTTGTCGCGGGTTCGATCCCCGCCCCAGCTACCAAAAAAGAACCGATTCTATCGGTTCTTTTTTATTCTCTACACTGTCCATGTTGTCTCTTGCAACGGACTCGATGAATCAAGCACCTCAAGCATCTTTGCAACAACGCGATCAATAACTCCGTGTTCTTCCTTCATAAACCTTTCAAGAACATATTCCTCAAGCGGAATTCGTTCCGGTGGTGCGCTGATACCAATTTTCAATCGAGCAAATTCCTGCGTTCCAAGACATGCAATAAGCGATTTTAATCCGTTATGCCCCCCGGCGCCTCCCTCTGTTCGATACCTTGCGTTTCCGAGCGGCAAATCAACATCGTCGGAAATAACCAACATTGCCGAAAGCGGAAGATGAAATCGATCAACAACCAATCGCACCGCTTCTCCAGAAGCGTTCATATACGTTGTCGGCTTCACAAGAATCGTCTTCGCGCCGTCAATATTTCCCTCGGCAACCATGGATCGCAATACTGGCTCGTGTTTCCAAGAAAGCCCATGCGATTTCACGAAAGCATCAACCACCATGAACCCAACATTGTGACGTGTTCGTTCGTAATCTTTCCCTGGATTCCCGAGCCCTACAATGAAACGAGTATTAGCCTCCATACGTGGTGTGCGACTTTCGCGTTGCCGCGATACGAATTCGAATTGGTGTTCCTTCAAAGGTGTATTCCTCACGCAAAACATTCTCAACGAACCGCAAATACGAATCTGCCAACGAATCTTTTCGCGATAAGTTCACCTTAAGCAAAAACGTTGGCGGATTGGTAGCGATCTGATTGAATGAAAGAATTTTTGGATGCTTCACACCTTTTCCGCGGCTTGGTTTGTGCTTCATGATGACCCGCGAAATAAACGTTTTCATTTCTGCATCTGGCAGGTGAATAAAGCGCGCCTGGAATGCTTTATCAATGCAATCAAAAAGCGTCTTCGTTCGCTGTCCAGAAAGCGCAGAAACGAAAACAATCGGGGCATACTTTAAATGCGGCAATAAACTCCGCATGTATCGCTCTACTTCTGTGATCATTGTTGGGGTCTTCTGCTCAACTAAGTCCCACTTGTTTGCAACGATCACCACACTTACTCCAGCGTCGGCAAGAATGCCGGCAAGATGTTTATCTTGGGCCGTAATTCCCTGTTTTACATCAAGAACGAACAACGCGACATCAGTACGCTCCAGAATTTTCAACGTTCGCTCTACTCCTTGCAATTCCAAATGTGCACCAGAATTTTTAATGCTCGACTGCTTACGAATTCCTGCAGTGTCAATAAATAAGTAATTCTTTTCATTATGTTCAAACGGTGCGTCATTTGGCTCTCGCGTAGTGTGAGCCATGTCTGCCGTAATAAAACGACGAGTGCCAAGCAAAGAGTTTAATAACGTAGACTTTCCAACGTTTGGTTCCCCAAGAACAGCAACACGCATGGTTGCAACATTCGAGACTGGCTGCGGCGGCATTCCAATTTCAAGCAATTTTTCTCGAGCAATGTCTAAAACATCACCAACTCCAGTTCCCTGTTTCGCCGACACTGGAACCGGGCGAGGAAGCGGCCAAGAACGCCAGTCATCACCATCGACTCTCGCGCGCAAAGTAACCGTATCCGCTTTATTTCCAAGGACAATCACCGGTTTCTTCTTTGCAAACAACAATTTCGCAATCTCACGATCGTCAGCAGTTGGGCCGACCATCATGTCGACAACAAAAAAGATCAGATCAGACTCCTCAATCGCGATCGTTGCCTGTTCAACAATATTCTTTTCAATCTCATCAGCACGATCAACATTCAATCCACCGGTGTCCACCAGTCTCATCACTTCTGCACGCCAAATACAATCCGCCTCAAAACGATCACGAGTTGTCCCCGCAACACTACTCACTAACGATTTTTGTTCCTCGACCATTCGGTTGAACAATGACGATTTTCCAACGTTTGTCCTCCCAATGAGCGCGACCTTCGGAGTGCGGACCATATCGCGCTAATTTAAAACTAAATCCATACCATTCTCACCAATAATAATGAGAAAATCAATATCTTCTCCGCTAACATCTGGCACAGTACCAAGTCCATCTGGAACAACCGCATCAGACGATAAATACCCTTGAGGTGTCATAATGACGTCTGCATCAAGATATTTCTGAAGCGATGCAAGCTCTTCTGCCTTCTTCCCATTCGTATAATCAAAAATCATGGTCTTTTGATAATCACGCTCCGCAGCATTGCTTACTAAAGCGATCGTAAATCCAGAACTCTCAAGGAGCTCAGCAGTTCTCGCAGCTAAACCGAACGTCGGCGTTCCATTTTGAATCTCGATTCGTACGCCATCACTACCTGTTGGCGAACTCGGCAGAGCCGCCTCCTGCGACGTAACCATCGGTTTATCATCAAAAATGTTCTTCGCAATAAGCTTCAAGTCACTCCAATCTTCATTACGCGGCAAAATAACATATGCACCGTTTATCATCGTCGAATACAAGGGACTCCCTGGAGCGGTGTCTAGCACCCGAGTCGCCAAAGCATTCCGATCAATCTTTGGAACATACTCTGCAAGACGCATCATCTCCCACAATGACATATCCGTACTGACGTTCTTTCGAATTGTTGAAATAATGTTGTTCAACTTTGCAGGATTCAAAAGTACATTCAACGAAAGCGCGCGGTCTTTCACTGCGAGTAGTATTTTTTGCTGACGTGCAGCGCGCGCAAAATCTGATCCCTCTCCGCTGTCACCATGACGAGAACGCGCAAACTGCAGCGCAGTCTTTCCGTCCATATGCGCCCATCCCTCAGAAAAAGAAACGGTTGTCACGTTGCATTCCACGTCATCGATTGGATAGGTTGTGTCTGTAAAAGATTGATCGATATACACGTCGATGCCCCCAATGTCGTCAACAATTTCTTCAAATCCATTAAAATCGACTCTCACTGCATAGTCGACTGTCTGGCCAAAAATAGTTTGAACTGTATTTGCCGCAGCAGTAACGCCAGAACCAGACTCGTTCATTTCCGCTAATGCGTTCACTGCGTTAATCTTTCGATAGCCGTACCCAGGAATCTCAACTGTTAAATCACGAGGGATCGAGATCATTCCTACCTCGTTCGTCGACGGTTTATAACTCGCGAGAATCATAGTATCTGTAAGCTGCGGACCTGCATGACCAGCACCACTAACACCAAGCAAAAGCACATTTACTCGATCGCCATCTTCTCCGCTCAGTGCTTTCTCTGGCGCAACGACAAGCCTCCTAAGAGAAGAAAATAGAGAAAATCCGTTCGCCGCTTCCGGCTCCTCCGCTGTAGTATGAGTAATTTTCGTACTAGCAAATGCCGCAATAACAACAAAAAGCATCGCCCCGACACTCAGCGCTTTCGTTACCGAGCTAATCTTTGATCGAGCATGACGCTCAGACAAGATGGGCGATGGTTGTTGAAGAAAATCTACCGACGAATCGTCGTTTTGCATACGCTGGCAAACGAATAGAACTCGGGAAGAGTATACCGTAAACTGATTCTCCGCAACCGCGGCAAACAAAAAATCTCCATAAAACTGGAGATTTTTTGGTGGATGTTGGTGGGTTCGAACCACCGACCTCTGTCGTGTGAGGACAGCGCTCTAACCAGCTGAGCTAAACATCCAGGAAAACGTACCCAAGTTTGTTCAGCTTCGTTGCTCACTCATAGGTCCTATAAGTCTTATAGGACCTATGAGCTACTCGCCCCTAGAATCCGACCAAAGAAAATATCTGAAACGAGAAGTGTAGAGAACGCTTTTTATTTCGGCCAGTTTCGATGAACCAGGAGGAAAGTTCGTGAAACGTACTTCTTGGTACGTTGAACGAATTTCCGACGCAGTGAGTCGAAAATGGACAAATAAAAAGCGTTCTCTGGTGCCGCGGGAGGGACTCGAACCCTCAATCCCTTACGAGAAACGGATTTTGAGTCCGTCGCGTATACCATTCCGCCACCGCGGCGTACGCGGAAAAAGTCTAGCACATCATAGTCGAAAAGCTCAAGATATGGTATCCTCGCGCCGTATATGACGCTTACTACCCATGCAGCCATTGGCGCTGCAATTGGAAGCGCAGTTGGAAATCCAATTCTCGGATTCGTATTAGGAGCGACTTCTCACTTTCTTGTCGACATTATTCCCCACGGAGACAACCAACTCGCCGACCTTTTCCGTATCCACAAAAAACGTCGAAAACTTGCCGTAGCATACGTAACAATTGACGGAGTTCTTGCAATGTACATGATCATGGCCGTCTTCCTTGCAAGAACGAACGGAACCCACGTCGCCTTTGCCGCGGCAGTGGTCGGCAGCGTCCTTCCAGATCTTCTTGTTGGAATGTCAGAAATCTTCGGCGGAAAGCTTCTCAAGCAATTCTATAAATTTCACTTCTTTTTTCACGACCTTCTCTCTCGCAGACGAGGAGACATAGCACTAAGATACGCCATTCTCGGACAGGCAGTTTTCATCGCAATCATGCTCAAACACATTTAAAATGAGGCTCAAGCCTCATTTTTCTTCACTCTTGAGAATCTTTCTATAGTTGCGGCCAGGTAAACGTCGAAAATGCCCAAATTGCCAAAGCCTTCGCATCAGCAAATCTGTCTTCTTTCGAACTCGCGCCAAGCACGGCAACGAAAACCTCATCCCCGTCATGAACGATCGTCGTGACGAAACAATATCCAGCCTCTGGAATGTATCCAGTCTTTCCTCCGCTAATTCGATAGTCGCCACTATTCAGAAGCGAATCGAACAAGGCGTCTGTAGATTCGACGGTTATTGCCAGGCCGCTTGCCTGCGAAATCGGCAGACGTTTCGTCGTCATGAACGTCTTTAGCCAGTCAGACTTTTTTGCTTCAGCAAGCAAAAGTTGCAAATCTCTCGCAGTCGAAACATTTCCACTTTCAATTCCAGAAACTTCGACAAATGAGCTCGAAAACATCCCAAGCGCCTGCGCCTTCGCATTCATCGCGAGAATAAAATCTTCACTCGACAATCCAGACAATCGAGAAAGTGCCTTCGTTGCCGTATTGTCCGACCCAACAATGCTCGCGCCCAAAACATCTTTAAGCAAAATTCCATCATCAAAATTCAAATTGACCCTACCACCGCCAATGTAATCATCATCTTCGATCTTCACCCAAGAATAAAGGTCGGGTTGAGCGTCGAGAAAGACGAGTGCGGTCATCAATTTCGTAATACTTCCAATCGAACGCACATCGTCAGCATTCTTCGAAAACAATGTCGCGCCGCTTGTAGGGTCTATAACAATCGCGCTTTTCGCATCTGTTACCACGCCATAGCTTGAAAGATCGACTTTCTTTGGCGGCAAAATACGATTTCCCGCTTGCGGTAGCGTTGGTACCGAAGTAAGAGAAAAAAGTGGAGCAGCAAGTACGGTTGGTGTAATAGGAGTTCCAAGCTTCCATTCCAAGTTCGCTGCATCAATCGGAACAATCCTCAATGCAGTCACCGCAAGAAGCATTTGTGCGACGACTCGAGAAATCATATTGAAGATGACTCACTTAACGCGGCAAGCAACCGATCGACCTTCGCATTTATATGAAGCTCTTCATATTCAGGAAGATCTTTTACGCTGTGAAGTCCAAGGAATCGGAGCGCATCACTTGAAAGCGAGTAAACAAACTGTAATTTTATCGCATCTTCTTCTTCAAGAATCAACCCTCGCATAAGCAGATTTCGAAGAATTAACGCGCAGTTCACCCCACGAATCGCTTCAATCTCCGGCTTCGTCATCGGTCCGCGATACGCAATGATCGTGAGCGTTTCGAGTGACGGTCTGGTCAGTTCTGGTTCGATCTCTTCTTTTGCAAGACCAGCAACAACATCGGCAAACACGGGATTCGATGCAAGCATCACGCCCTCACTACCAACCACGACATGAATGCCAGATTCGTCGATGTTTCGCATCGCGGAGAGATTCGAAATTGCAGCATCGACTTCCGAAATCTGTGCGTTCAAGAGCTGTGCCAATTGCTTTACCGTCATTGGCTTTGTTGCGACAAAAAGTAGTGCTTCAATTTTTGCAGATAGTTCGTTCATACTTGCGTTTCTTCTATTCTTTCAAGATGAATTTCTTCTCCATGTCCTTCTTGTCTTGCAACGATATGTTTGCGACGAAGAAGCTCAAGCAGTGCCAAAAAGCTTACCACGATCTCTACTTTGCTCCCCGCATTCGCAACAATATCTCTGAACCGAATATTCGCTCGCGTCGCCAAAACAGAGCGCACTTCTTCCATGCGTTCCTCTACAGATTTCACACGATCCATAGACGTTTCCTGCAACGCAAAAAAAGGTTCGAGTCGCTTAAGTACAACTTTAAACGCATCGAGTAACGACGCAGCACTGACATTTTTTGCTGGAAGAAAATCTGCAACAGTCTGCTTCTGCTTCACAAACGGTCGAGCATACATTGCGCACGTCACATATCGCTCCTCAAGTTTCGCGGCAACGGCAATAAACTCTTGATACAACCGCAGCTGATCTTCCAACTTCGCTGCAGCAGCGTCTTCCTCGTCGATTCTTAAATACGGCATGAGCTCTCGACTCTTCAAATAAATAAGTCTGGAAGCCACCAATAAGAAATCTGCAAGCTCATTACTCGGCACTTCATGCTCCTTGATATATCGCAAATATTCGTTCGTAACCTTTGCTAACGACACCTTGGTAATTTCAAGCTTCTGCTCATCAATCAGCTCCAAAAGCAGCCCCAACGGGCCAGAAAATTCCTCCTGTTCAACCGAAAATGACATATCCGAAAGTGTACACGAGAACTATAAGTTTCCAATAAAGAAAAGCCGCCCAGGAGCCAAGGCGACTCTTCTGGACGACTGCGTTGCGTATTCACTCACCATCGAACGACTCGGCATCGAATAGGCCATCATCCACATCCCGGGAAGTGAATTTCGCGACAAGGCCTTCATTTCCAGGGCCACAAGAAAGCCCAGAAAAAGTTGTCCATTTCACCGGGTCTCCCCCATCGAGTCCACGTGGTACTAATACTTCTATTTCGATTTCACCATCAGGAAGAATACCGATGTATGGCGTGTCTCCGATGTACTTATGGTTTACCAGAATAGGAGTATTGATAGGCTGTCCATCAAGCGTCGCAGTAATACTCGTGAGACTGCTGAGGTACAGACCCCCGAGAACGAAAACCGCCATCAATGCGTAGAGCGGCGCCCAAAAAAGGAGCCAATGGCACACGCTACGAGCCATCCGAGAAAAAAGGTTCGGGCTCTCATCGCTAGACCCTTTCGACGTCTCGGCCTCGGAAGAAACTGGAACGACGCTTCTAAGAGCGGGAGGTCTTGGTGGATTGTGAGTACTCGACATGATTCACCTCGCAAAGGGCGGGATGCCCGTCGATTCGCACGATGAAATCATGCAGATTGACGGGATTCGGTCCGAAGGTTTCAGGTGAAGAAAAGTGACGACTGATCGTAACAAGACAGTCAGCCAACTGTCAATCATAAAATAGCAAAAATCCTTACAAAAAACACAAAACGCCCAGAAGGGCGCCTTGTGAACTTGTGTTGTTTAGATACAAATTACGGCCTTAGTCGCTGCACATCTCGCGGGAAGATTGTTGCCTCTTTTACGTTTGCAAGACTAAGGATGTTTTGTGTTAAACGCTGTAGGCCAATGGCAAATCCGCCTTCTGGTGGAATGCCGTATTTGTGCATCATGAGATAGTCTTCAAAGTCTGCTGGATTTAAACCTTTGTCGATGATGCGCTGCATCTGCTCGTCGTACCGATTAATGCGCATACCACCGGAAGTAATCTCACTGCCAAATCCAATAACGTCGAAGGTTAATGTATTCTCCGGATTTGATGGATCGACCTTTGCATAAAACGGTCGCTTTGACGGTGGCCAGTCTGTTACAAAAACAAATCCGCAGTTGAAATACTTCACCGACCACACTGTCGACAGCCAACGCTCTGCCGCAGGCGAAAGATCTGGCTCGCCAGTCTCATCCACTCCCCCTTCATCTCTGTACGCCTCAAGTGCCTGCTTGAGCGAAATACGTGGAAACTTTTCTCCAAGTGGCGGCAATGTTGTTTCAAGCAGTTTCAATTCAACTGCACATTCTTTCTCGACCGTCGCGAGCATTTCTCGAATTGCGCGCTCTTCAACGTCCATGACTTCGCTCATATCTGTCACAAAACCCATTTCGAATTCAAGTTGATTGAACTCAGTTAAGTGACGAGATGTTGCAAACTTTTCTGCACGGAAAGAATACGAAACGCCGTAAACGCCCTCATAAACTCCCATCGTTATCTGCTTGTAAAGCTGCGCCGACTGAGTAAGCGTTGCTTCGCGGCCGTAATAGTCAACCTTGAAAAACTCCGCGCCACCTTCGCTTGCGGCTCCGGCAAGAACTGGGAAAAAGATTTCTGTGAATCCTTGCTTCTCCATGAATGCTCGATATCCATGAACAAGCGCAGCTTGAACTCGAAAGATTGCACGCTGTTTTGGATGGCGAAGGGTAATCACGCGATGATCAAGAAGTGTATCGAGATTGACATCGAGAACTGGCTTCCCGATTTCGACTGGCACAACGTCAACAACTGGTGACAGAATCTCCAGTGATTCAACCTGCATTTCGACTTCTTTTATTGCAGGGTCTTTACTCTTCTTTTCCACAATCTTTCCCGTTACCGAAAGCACTGTTTCAACTTGAAGTCCCTTAAGCTGCTCAAGGTGCTCAGCAGAAAGCACAGTCTGCGCAAGGCCAGAACGATCACGAATAATCGCGAATCCAAACTTACTCATGTCACGAAGTGCGTTCAGCCAACCAGCAATAGTCACTGTTTCACCGAGTTTCTGTGGAAGGTCTTGAATGAGTGTGCGGTTGTTCATAGAGTTTGAAGCTTATAGGTCCTATAGGTCTAATAGGACCTATTACGGAGTCGAACGGTTCAGCATGCGTGGAAATGCAATGGTTTCGCGAATGTGATGCACGCCGGTAATCCAGCGCACGGTTCGCTCAAGGCCGATACCAAAGCCGCTGTGTGGAACGCTACCGTACTTTCGCGTGTTCAAGTACCACTCATACTCTGCCAACGGATAGCCCCGATCAACAATCTCTTGCTTCAACACTTCGTATTCTTCTTCACGCTGACTCCCTCCGATAATCTCACGCCCTTCTTCTGGCGCAATCAAGTCCGCACAACACGCTCGAACCACACCAGCATCGTCAGTAAATCGCTTCATGTAGAACGCTTTTACTGCTGCGGGATAATCTGTAATGAATACTGGAAGTTTGTATTTCTCCCCAAGGAAAATCTCTTCTTCTGTTGACATGTCGTCGAGCATATCGACAGTCAATCCGTCTTGAGTAAGTTCCGCTTTTACTTCTGCGTGCGTGCGTCGAACAAATGGCTCGTCAACAAGTCGCTGTAAAAGTGACGTATCTCGCTCGAGAATTGCGAGTTCGTCTTTGCAATGCTCAAGAACATCTTTCACGATTCGCTTCACCATCTTCTCCTGCACATCCATGTTCATCGTCTGGTCGTAATACGCCATTTCTGCATCCATCATCCACAACTCAGAAAGGTGATGACGTGTTTTGCTTTTTTCTGCGCGAAACACCGGACCAAAGTCGTAAACTTTTCCAAAGCTCATCACACCAGCCTCGCTATACAACTGACCAGACTGCGAAAGGTACATTGGCGAACCGTAGTAATCGACAGTAAAAAGCTCAGTAGTATCTTCGCAACTCGTTGGCTGCAAAATTGGCGCATCAAACCGAACAAATCCTTCCTCATGAAAGAACTGTTCGATGCTGAAAAAGACTCGATCGCGAATACGAAGCACTGCCCAAGGCGTTTGCGAGCGAAGGTAGAGATCGCGATTGTCGAAAAGAAATTCTGGACCATGCTCTTTCTTTGCGATTGGATAATCTTCCGGCGCAAGATGCACAAGCTGAAATCCAGTTCCTTGAATCTCAAATCCTGACGGTGACCTTGGCTCCGCCTTCACGATTCCTTTTACAATCACCGATGACTCAATACGAACTGTCTGCAAAACTTCCCACGCGTCATCACCAACATCCTGCGGCGTATACACAACCTGAACACGTCCAGATCCATCTCTGAACTGAAGAAAATAAATCTTTCCACTTGAACGAAAGTTGTACGCCCAACCCTTAAGCTCAACCTCCTGCCCGATCATTTCTGAAAGTTGCGATATGTATGTCATAAAATAAAATTCGCCCGTACAACATCACGACCAAATAGTCATGAAGCTGTACGGGCGAATATTCTTCGCGGTGCCACCGTACTTTGATCTCATTCTTCGCAATAACGGGCGAAACCCGCGAGGTTCTACTGTCCCTCCGTAGCTCCGAAGGAGTAAACGGGGAGGATTTCTTCCTCGAGCTTGGCGGTGTTCAAGTCGCCTCAAACGCTCGTGATAGCGACTATAGCACAAAGATTCTTTGGCGCAAATTCGAACGCGTGGCATGAAAGAAAGATGTTTGTTGCGAGAAAAATCGAACGAATCAATAGTTCGATCTGGCTTTTTCTCGCCAAAAATGCTATCATTTCCCGTCCGCTGTGTTCCTCAAACCCCAGGAGTTCTCAATGGAATCAACCGTGATCGATGCCCTACGGTCCCTTCTTTGCCGGCGCCTCGGTATCCCAGTTCCCTACTCCAAACTCTTCGGAGAATCAGAGTTGGGAAACTGCCGCGGAGAAGTAGTGGAAGGAGACGCGCTTGCTCCCCCGACGAATGTTCCAGACTGGTCCAGATGGCTCAATCTTCTTCACTGGGCATGGCTTGCCATGTTTATGTGGAAGAAGTACGCCATCTTCCAGGTGTGTGACGGCTCTGACCCATACCGCGTCATGTTCCGTACGGATGTTCACCACAATCATCGCGATCCCCACGCCTGGACGGTCATGCCGCAAAGGATCCGTACAAGATTCGTGGCAATGAAAATCGGTCATGAGCCAGTCGAATTCGCAATGATCGATCAGCGCGGAACCCTCATCTTCGCGTGGCTCAAGGAATGTATCTTTGGAAAACGTGCGGTTCTTGACATGATTCGGCGCTATATCACCATAGAGCTCACGAGAGCTGAGAGCATTGGCGACCTCGGCAGGGTCATCGTCAAACCCAGCCGCTACCTCACGATCCTCTAGTTCTTCCTACGAAACGCCTCGGCTATGCCGGGGCGTTGATGTTTGTGAGTGAAAAACTAATATCAAACTTGAGCAGTAATCTGCGTTCCTGTCCAAAACGGCATGCTTAGTTCGCCTGGAACGTGATAAACGTAAACGTCATGAACGCATTGCGCGAATTGTTCAACGTGATCGCCTTTGAGAGGAAACTTCATTAAATCAATGAGAGGCGCGTCGCGACCAAGGCGCATAAGAGTCACAATCTCTTCGTCGATAGGACGCGCTGCGAACCAGTCTTCTCGTTTCGTTGTAACGCAATCGGTGCACACCAGTCCCCCACGTCCGCCATGCCAACGAAATGCGAGGGGCATGACTGGTTTTCGGCATGAAAGACAGTCATGAATTTCGACGTCGTAACCAAGATGACGAAGAATGCGAAGGGTCATTGCGCCGAGAATGAACGTGCTTCGCGTTTGCGGAAGAGATTCTTGAGCGTCTAAAAAACGTACCGCTGCAACAATTTCTTCAAAAAGTTCTGGATCTGCTAAGTCTGGCCGAATTGCTTTTTCAAGCATGGAAAAAAGTGTTTGTGCGAACAGTCGATGCTCGAGAGTATTTCGAACATTCTGAAAAGCTTCAGTTCGCTCTACACCAATAATCGTCGTCGATCTTGCGCCTTTTACAATCTCAAGATTCACCAAAGCAAAAGGCTCTAAATGTGCTGCAAGCTTTGCTCTCGGCTTCTGCGCCCCCCTCCCAACACAATCAATCTTTCCGTACTCTGGCGTCAAAATATTGTATCGACGGTCTGCCTCACGCCACGGAGAAGTCGTAAGAACAAGTCCAGTGGTTTTTACGCTCGACCACATAACTCACTCTTCCCTTCGCTTTGCAGTTTCAATAGTGAGATCACGATCACCATCAAGAAATGCCTGAAGAATGATGGTTGCCGCTAAGGCGTCTTCGGCCATGTCATTTCCGTATTCTATTTGCAATCGTCGTGCTTCTGCAGAAGAAAATTGTTCGTCGACGACGTAAATTGGCATTGACGATGCAGTGCCAAGATCACGAGCGAATTGCTTCGTCATCTCAAGCTGTTCTTCAGTTTGATGCGCGTCTGGGATTGGAAGTCCAACAACGAATGCTTCAGCACCTTCAAATTTCGCACGCGCAAGAATCGACGCGATCGAACTTGTTCCCCCTTCAATGTTCCCCATTGGAAAAGCCAAATTCGTTTCATCGTCACCCAAGGCGAGCCCAATCTTTTTTAATCCAAAATCAACTCCAAGGTATCTCATATTAAGGACCGATTACATTCGCGCGAACACTTGCGCCTCCGTTCGTCACCGGCATGTCTTCAGTGACAACAAAACGTTCATCTCCATTATCTGCATGAAGCAGTGCGATATACGTCAATCCAGTGGTCATCGGCTGCGAAAGCATGACCTTTACCGAAACGTCTTCGCCGGCTTCAATATATCCAGACACTCCAATGATCGGTCCTGGCGCCTCACCGATTGATTCGTGAACGGTTATGTAACCCGGCTTTATCAATGTTGCGATTGTATCGACTTCAGCACCATTCACTACAGTCGCTGTAATCTTGCTTCCGGTAAGTTCAACTGGACCGTATGAAAGCTCTGGCCCATTCGGCGCAAATAAAAAGAACGCTCCGATTGCAACCAGACCGATCAGTAGCATGGCTCCGCCGATGACATCGTCTCTTTTCATATTCTTTACAAAGTAACGCCTGGAACTTTTGGAACTGGCGTTAAAATTTCCGGTCCTTCTGGCAGCGCAACAATCGTTACCTCAAAATGCGCAGAGTCACTTCCATCTGCAGTAACAATCGTCCATTCATCTTCTGCAACTTCAACCTCATGCGTTCCAAGCGTCACCATTGGCTCAATTGCTAAACACATACCCTCTTCAATCACGACTGCAGGGAAATGTTTGTCTCGATAATTCGGAATATTCGGCGACTCATGAACGCTATGACCGACACCATGACCAACAAGCGACCTTACAATTCCATATTTTTTCGGAGGAATACTGTCTTCAACTGCAGCGCCGATATCGAGCACCGTGTTTCCGATTGTCACAACCTCGACTCCAGCCATTAACGACTCGTACGTGACGCGAAGCAGATTCATTCTCACTTCTGAAACCTGTCCGACCGGCACTGAGACGGCCATGTCTGTACACATACCGTCAAACCAACAGCCAACATCCAAACTCACAATGTCGCCAGCTTCGAGAACAATATCGCGTGAACCAATACCGTGAACGACCTCATCATTTTTCGAAATACAAACCGTTGATGGGAATGGTCGTTTGCCACCGCCGGTGTATCCAAGAAATGACGGGGTACCGCCTCCGGCTTCTATAACGCTCCGAGCAGCATCATCAAGCTCGCGCATGGTAACGCCTGGCTTCACCGCATCAACCGCAGCTTGAAGTGCATTTGAAAGTAATATGCCACCTTTACGCATGCTTTCAATTTCTTTTGCATTTTTTATCTTTGCCATACTTTTTCTTAGCAACCCCCTTCTTTTGTACAAATATTGTAAATTCTATCTGCAACTTCCTCGATAGTACCCATGCCGTCGATGTCGCGAACAAGTCCTTGTTCGCGATAATGATCGATCATCGGATCTGTCACTTTGTAATACAAATCTAAACGATGCTGAATAACGTCCGGAGTGTCATCTATTCGATGCTCAGTACGAGCTCGATTCACAATCCGTGCAATCGACTCTTCTCGTGGAACATGAATAACGACCACAGCAGTTGGAACATCATGCGCTGCGTATGCGTCGTACTGATCTTGATTCCGAGGAAATCCATCAAGAATATATCCGCTGGTCGCATCTGGTTGCTCAAGACGCTGGCGAAGAACTTCTACAACAATTGATCCAGGAACCAAGTCGCCACGTTCCTGAACGGCACGAATTCGCTCGGCAAGATCATCTATTCCTACGGCCGCGTCACGAAGAATCTGGCCCATAGAAAGAGCAGGAATTCCCAGTCTTTCACTCAAAATCGCCGCCTGTGTTCCCTTCCCGCACCCCTGTGGACCTAAGAGAAAAATGCGATGCATACGCGAAGAATACTACAACCTCCGGCCGCTTTATGCGAGTCCGGAGGTTGGAGAAATCTCACAAAAACCTATGTCGTTTTTACACATCGTACGAACGCATCGAAAGCTGAGACTGAACCTGTTTCACGATGTCGATAACAACGGAAACAACGATAATGATAGAGGATCCACCAACACTCAAACTCTGATTTCCGGTAATTCCTTGGACGATGTTCGGGAGTATCGCAATAAGACTAAGGAAGAACGCACCAGAAAGGAGCATGCGATTCATGATCCATTGCAGATACTTTGTTGTTTGCTCACCAGGACGAACACCGGGAATAAATCCTCCCTGCTTCTGCAAATTCTCTGCAATCTGCTCTGGACGGAAAACGATCGAGGCGTAAAAGAACGTAAAGGCAAAAACAAGAGCAAAGTATAAGACTGCGTAAAAAACATTGTTCTGGAATGTAACAATCACCCACTGCGCAATGTTCTGAACAACCTCTGTTCTTGCCTGAGCAAAAAACTGCGCCAAAAGCGGAGGAAGGGCAACAATGGAAAGAGCAAAGATGATCGGAATCATGCCTCCAATATTCAAACGAAGCGGCAATGATGATTGCACTTTTCCAGACATCTGTGACCCTCCACGGGCATATTGCACAGGGATATTTCGCTGACCCTCAGAAACAACCACAACGCCAACGATCGTCACTACAGTCAAAACGGCGAACAAGATCATGTTCAGCATGTCTGCCGAAGTGTATGTCGCTAATGCCTGAGCTACTGCACTTGGCAAACCAGCCATGATACCTGCAAAAATCAACAAAGAAATACCATTTCCCATTTTTCGCTCTGTTGCCAATTCACCAAGCCACATCAAAAAGACTGTGCCGGCTGCCATACAAACCATCGCAAGAATGAACGTCCATCCATCAAGAACAATCCCAGTTGTTGACTTTGCTTCTAACAATTTAAGAACACCGAATCCTTGCAAGAAGGCGAGCGGAACTGTGGCAATGCGTGTATAGCGATTTATTGTCTGGCGACCCTGCTCTTCCTTCTGCATCTCTTCAATGCTTGGAAAAATCATGCCAAGCAACTGGAAAATAATCGACGCGGTAATATACGGAGAAACACCCAACGCAACAAGTGAAAAATTGTTGAGCGTGCCTCCGGAAAACATGTTCAAAAGACCAAGAAACTGGTTCCCAGCTAATAACGACGACAATGCTGACGCATCAATACCAGGAACAGGAACGTGTGCCGCAATGCGGAACACGACAATGACGAACACGAGAAATAAGAGCGCATTGCGAATTTCTGGAGTGCGAAAGATGCGTTTCAAGGTTTCCATACTTTTTGAAGAAGCTAAACAATCACTGAACCACCCGCTTTACTGATTTTTTCTGCTGCTGTTGCAGAAACTGCACAGTTCTTCACAGTTACGGCAGCGGAAATTTCTCCGTTACCAAGAATTTTCACCGGCAATGTTTTGTCAGTAATCAGCCCTTTCTTCATTAACGTTGTTGGGGTAACGAATTCTCCGGCAATATATTTTGATGCAATCGCGAGGATATTGACCGCCTGTACATGTGGCGCAATAGACTTGAATCCACGAAGCTTCGGTGTTGCAAGCATGATGTGTCGCATGCCTAAACGCTTCAAACCACCAACACCAGAACGCGCACTCTGACCTTTTTGACCACGACCAGCGGTGGTACCGCGTGAACCAAGTCCACGACCAACACGACGCTTTCCGCGTTTTGCACCAAATGCTGGACGGAGTGTAGAGAGAGTAATGGTCATATTACGCCTTCGTTACAAGTTCGACGTCTGGCTTACGGAGTGCTGCAAGCGCCAAGAACGTTGCTTTTGCATTGTTAATCTTATTTCCTGAACCCATAAGTTTCGAGACTGCATTTGGTACTCCAGCAAGTTCCAAAACCACACGCGTCGGACCACCACATTTCAGTCCAGTACCTTGTGGAGCTGGCTTCAAAAGGACTATCGCAGCAGCAAATTTTCGCTGTACCTCATGTGGAAGCGTCTCCTTTACAAGCGGAACGGTGATTAAGGTTTTCTTTGCCTGACGGAATGCCTTTTCAACAGCCATTGCAACGTCAGCACCTTTAGCAACACCGAAACCTACTCGACCTCGACGGTCACCGATCACAAGACTTGCGCGAAAACGCATACGCTTTCCACCTTTTGTAACACGAGTAACGCGAGCAAGTTCAAGAATCTTTTGTTCGAATTCTCTTGGCTCTCGGTCATCGCGACGACCGCCACGAGGGCCGCCTTTTCCGCGACCTTCACCACGACCGCCACCGCCCTGACGACCACCACGGGCATTCCCGCGAGGACTTGCTGTATTGCCCACCGTTGTTTTTGCTACGTCGGTCATAGGTTAGAACTGAAGGCCGTTTTCGCGACATGCCTGAGCAAGCGCGGCAACACGACCATGATAAATATACGAACCACGATCAAAAATGACCGCAGTCACACCAGCAACAACTGCAGCTTTTGCAAGATCAACACCAACAAGCGCTGCACGTGCCATTGGCTTGTTACTTCCAGACATTTTCAAATCAGAAGCAGCACAAATCGTCACACCAGTATCATCATTGATAAGCTGTGCACTAATGTGCTTGTCTGAACGGAAAACCGTCAAACGTGGACGAAGGGCTGTTCCATGAATTTTTGCGCGAGTACGGATAGCACGACGTTTGGTGCCATGACGTTTCGCGAGGATATTCTTTCGCAACATAGGAGAGATTAATCGCTCTTCGCGGCCTTACCTGCCTTACGGCGGATGATTTCATCAGTGTAACGGAATCCCTTGCCCTTATAAGGCTCAGGCTTCTTCATTGCACGGATTTCTGCAGCAACCTTTCCAACGATCGCGGCATCAATTCCGCTGATGGTCAAAATATTTCCTTCAATCTTTGCAACAATTCCGTCTGGAAGATCGAACTTAACTTCATGAGAAAATCCAAGCGAAAATACAAGTGTATTTCCCTGCACGTTCATCTTGAACCCAACACCATTTAGCTCCAATGACTTTGAGTATCCCTCACTAACACCAATAACCATTTGTGCAACAAGTGCACGCATAGTTCCCCAGATTGCGCGGTCTGCACGCTCTGGATCCTTTACCGTTACATCAAGACGATCCACGCCATCTTCCGAAGATAGCGAGACCTTCGCATGCGGATGAAGGGTCAATGAAAGCTCGCCTTTTGGACCCTTAACGATCACGACGCCTGCATTAATTGTTGCGGTGATGCCTGCTGGCAGAAACACCGGTTTTTTTCCAATGCGAGACATATTAGTAGATTTCGCAGATAAGTTCGCCACCCAAACGACGCTTGTGCGCTTCCTTATTTGTCATTAAGCCATTTGGCGTTGAAACAATCGCAAACCCGAATCCTGAACGAACAGTCTTAAGTTTGTCTGCCTTTACGTAAACACGACAGCTTGGCTTGCTCTTGCGAACAATCGAGGAAATGGCAGGTGCGCCACCATCACGATAAACAAGATGCACACGAAGCATTGGCCTTGAACCATCTTGGAATGATTCGACGCCAGAAAGATATCCTTCTTTTTCAAGGATCTTTGCCATCGCAAATTTCATTTGTGACATCGGCATGTCAGCCACCGTTGCGTGAGCAGAGCTCGCGTTACGGATACGGGTGAGCATGTCGGAAATCGGGTCGGTCATCATAGAATTACCAGCTTGCTTTTCGAATACCAGGAATCTCACCAACGTTCGCAAGTTCACGGAAGCAGATACGGCAGAGGCCGAATGCTCTCATGAAAAAGCGCTTTCGACCACAGCGCCAGCATCGATGCACAACACGCGAGCTGAACTTCGGCGTCTTTGCCGACTTCGCAATTTGATTCGTTGTTGCCATAGCTTATTTCTCTTGCGTTGGAGCGAACGGAAATCCGAGCGCTTTGAGGAGTGCAAGGCCTTCCTCATGATTCTTTGCGGTTGTTGTGATCGTTATCTGAAGGCCGTGAAGTGTTTCAATCTCATCTGGGTGTATTTCGGGAAACGCAATGTGCTCAGTAAAGCCATAGTTGAAATTTCCCTGACTATCCACTGCAGATTCTGGAATGCCTCGAAAGTCTCGGATACGGGCAAACGCTATGTTTATGAGCTTCGTGAGGAAATCCCACATTCGCTTTCCGCGAAGCGTCACCATAACACCAACGATCATTCCCTCACGAATCTTGAATCCAGCGATAGACTTCTTTGCTTTGGTACGAACTGGCTGTTGGCCAGTAATGCGGCGAAGAGTCTCTACCACGATATCTGCAAATTTTGCATCTTTTCCCTTTCCAAAGCCTGCATTGATCGTAAGCTTTGTAATAGACGGGGTATCGTGTGCATTTTTGTAACCAAATTGGCTACGCAATGCTGGACCAATCTCTTTTTGCATTTTTTCTTGGAGGTTCTGCATACTATCCAATTTCAGTAATTCCCTTCTTCGTACGGAGCACGCGAACTTTTTGTTTACGACCGTCATCCTTTGTAACAAATGAATAACCCACTCTTCCTTTTAGCCCGCCCTCTCCGATCACCGCAACACGCGATGCTGGAAGAGGGGCAAAAAATGTCACACGCTGTCCAGGAACGCCCTTTCCTTTGGCCTTCACATGTTTTGTCGCCTGATTGACTCCGTCAACCACGACAAGCCCACGTGATGGAAAGGTTTGAATAACTTTCCCTTCTTTCCCTTTATGTTTGCCCGCAAGAACGCGGACATTGTCTCCTGTTTTAATTTTCATAGGAGATATCTAGAGAACTTCAGGAGCAAGAGACACGATCTTTGTAAACCCTTCCGCGCGCAATTCACGGGCGATCGGTCCAAAGATACGCGTTCCTTTTGGTTCCTTAGAAGCGCGGTTAATAATGACACCTGCATTTTCATCAAAACGAATGTAAGAACCGTCCTTTCGACGAACCTCTTTGCGCGTACGAACAATAACCGCATGAACGACGTCACTCTTCTTTACTGACGTATGAGGAGCTGCCTCCTTTACCACCGCCGTTACCACGTCACCCAAACGCGCGTACCGCTTTTTATAGCCGCCGAGCACTCGAATGACTTGGAGTTTTTTTGCGCCGGTATTATCCGCGACGCCCATCATGGATCGATGTTGCAACATACAATGGCTGGTTATGTCTGGTTTACAGACACCACGCGCCAGCGCTTTCGCGCAGAGAGTGGACGCGTTTCTTCAATAGTCACTTCCTCACCTTCTTTCGCTACCATCTTTTCATCGTGTGCCATGAACTTCGTGCTCACAACATATCGCTTTCCGTACTTTGGATGAACCTCGGTTCGATCTACACGAACAACCACCGTTTTTGGCGTCTTATTTGCAGACACGACAATGCCGATAAACTGACGGCGCATTGGTTTAATAATTTTTTCCATACTTTACGAGGTTTTGAGAACAGATAGTTGTGTTTCCATTCGAGCAATACGCTTCTTTGCTTCACGTACTGTTCGAACTGCACGGAGTTGACCTACAGAAATTTTGAGTGCCATATCGCGGAGTTTTGCGCGCTCCTCAGCAATCATGCCAAGAAGTTCTTTTGCGCTCATCCCAAGGAAAGGGTTTGTTTTCGACATAGGACTAAGCTCGAGTAACTGTTTTTGTCTTTACTGGAAGCTTGTAGGCAGCAAGACGAAAAGCCTCTGCTGCAACCTCTGGAGTCACACCATCCATCTCAAACATGACAGTTCCGGCACGGACAGGAGTCATGTAGTAGTCAACCGCACCCTTTCCCTTACCCATAGGAGCTTCAGCTCCATGGTTCGTAACTGGATGGTCTGGAAAAATACGGATCCAGATCTTTCCACCACGCTTAATCGCACGCGTCATGGCACGACGAGCCGCCTCGATCTGTCGCGCGGTTACCCACGCTTCAGTCGTAGCCTTTAGGCCGAACGAGCCAAATGCGACGTCCGTCTTTTGTGTCGCTAAGCGATCACCAGCGGTTCGACGCTTGTGCCACTTGCGATATTTCATTTTTTTCGGAAGCAACATACGAAGATAGCTTACGTTCGCGGACCGCGAGATGCGGCCGGATGCTGTTCAGCAGACTCTGCCTGTACCGGTGCTGATGCTGTAGTGAAAACATCGCCACGATAAATCCACACCTTCACACCAATCACACCAAAAATAGTATTTGCACGCACACGAGCAAAGTCGATATCTGCACGAAGATTATGCAAAGGAATACTGCCGTGGGCGATAGTTTCTGTTCGAGCAATTTCTGAACCGTTCAAACGGCCAGAAAGCGTCAACTTCACACCACGAGCCCCTCCTTTTGTCACTCGCTCAATCGCCATTTTCATAGAACGACGGAACGGCAAACGTTGTTCAATTTCACGCGCAATCTGTTCTCCAACAATCTGCGCAGACAACATTGGGCGACTGACTTCCTCAACATTTATGTTAAGTGTGACACGCTGACCTCTATAGAACTCCTTCATGAGTTTCTTTTTAAGATCTTCGATTCCTGCCCCAGCACGGCCGATGATAACACCAGGCTTTGCAGCACGGATCGTGATAGTAACGCGCTTCGGCGTGCGATCGATTCCAATGGAATCAAGACCAACATCACGCAAACTCTTACGCAAGAACTCACGAATATTCACGTCTTCGCGAAGTGCTGAAACAAATTGCTTACCGCGGGCGAACCACTTAGAATCCCACGTATAAATCGTGGAAAGACGGAAGACTTTTGGATTGACTTTATGACCCATAGGTTAGGTATTCGACGATTTCGGCGCCACCACAATTGTGATGTGCGACATACGGTGACGAATTGGTGTTGCGCGACCCTGTGCTCTAGGCGTAGAACGCTTGATCTTTGGCCCTTCGTCCACATACGCCCTAACCACAAATAATCCTTCATCACTCAGCTTTGCATTATTCACTGCATTTGCAACTGCAGAATTTAATGTCTTCAAGACCGACTTTGCAGAGATCTTTGTTGACACCGCTAATTGATGACGAGCTTCACGAACTGACTTGCCACGAATCAAGCTCACCACAAGACGAGTCTTGCGTGGCGCGATTCGGATAAATTTTGCTTGTGCTTTCACTTCCATAGATTCGTGGTCTAACGAGCGAGTTTATTCGCTGATGGCGCAGCAGCAGGAGCTGCAGCTGCCTTTCCAGAATGACGAACAAACTTTCGCGTCAAAGAAAACTCACCAAGTTTGTGACCGACCATGTTCTCAACAATACGAACCTGCAAGAATTCACGACCATTGTGTACACCGAATGTGAAACCAACCATTTCTGGAGTAATTGTCGATGCACGAGCCCAAGTTTTGATGACAGTTTTGTCACCTGACCGGAGCTTCCCGACTTTCTTCATGAATTTTTGGTCTACGTAAGGACCTTTTTTGAGACTTCGTGGCATAGGCTAGGATTTGCGTTTTGCTGCGTGACGACTTCGAACGATGAATGAACTTGATGGCTTCTTGCTCTTACGAGTATGCACACCAAGCGCTTTCTTTCCTGTTGGCGTACGAGGCTCAGTCAAACCAATAGAATTTCGAGCTTCTCCTCCACCATGCGGGTGATCGACTGGATTCATGGCCTTGCCACGAACCGTTGGACGAATGCCACGATTACGCGTACGGCCAGCTTTTCCCCATCGAACAAGTCGCCAGTCCGGATTTGAAACAGTACCAATCGTTGCCATGCAATCTTTTGCAACCATGCGAACTTCACCAGATGGTAATCGAAGTGTTACGCGATCGCCTTCAATGGCAAGTAATTCCGCAGCAAGACCAGCACCACGAACTAATTGACCACCCTTTCCAGGCATAAGTTCAATATTGTGAACTTGCATACCGACTGGAATCTTTTCAAGAGGAAAACGATTTCCCATTATAGGTTCACCGCGTTCTTTTGAAGAAACGATTTTCATCCCTACCGTGAGACCGAAAGGGGCAAGAACATAGCGCTTCTCTCCATCGGCGTAAGCAAGAAGTGCAACACGAGCGCCGCGATTTGGATCATATTCGATCGTCTGAACATTTGCTGGAATGTCGTATTTATCACGCTTCCAGTCAATAAGACGAATGTGACGACGTGATCCACCGCCACGATGACGAACGGAAATATGCCCCTTTGCACCACGACCAGCCATCTGCTTTTTTGGAGCAAGTAATGACTTCTCTGGTGATGTTGAGGTGATGTCTGCAAACGACTGAACGCTCGACTTACGACGACCAGCAGTCGTTGGTTTGTATTGGATAATAGCCATACTTAGGCAGCAAAGACGTCAATCATTTTTCCCGCTGGCAACGTTACCATCGCCTTCTTGTATCCCTTTGTTTTTCCTTGTGTCCTGCCAAAGTGTGTTGACTGTGGTCGGACGGTGATGACATTCACTTTCACTGGAACCACGTTATACAATTCTTTAATCGCTTGCTTCACTGCAACACGAGTTGCGTGTGACGCAACACGAAAAACAAGAACGTTTTTTTCTGCAAGCGCCGCAGACTTTTCAGTAACAAGTGGCGCAAGGATTGTTTCAGAAGCAAAACGAGAAACCACCTTGAATACTGCAGCTGGTACTTCAGACTTTTTCGCGACGACTTTTTTTGCCGCAGACGTTTTTTTTGCAATAACAGCTGCTGTCTTTTCAGACTTCACTGTTTTTACTTCAACGTCGTTTTCTGTAATCGTATTCATACTTTAAACGGTAAAGGTCTTGATCATGGTCTCAATCGCAGCCTTTGAAGCAAGAATTGTTCGATATTTCGCTGCATCGCGAACGTTCAAGCTATGCGCTTGAATCACCACTGTCCAAGGCAAATTTTGTACCGCACGACGAGCAACAGAATCTCCTTTAGCAACAACAACGAGCGCTGTTCCTTTTGCACCAGGCAATGCCTCACGCATTTGTGCGGCAAATTTTGTTTTTGCTTCTGGAAATGAAAAATCCTCAACAGCAACAAACGCACCATCTTGTAGCTTATCTGAAAGAACCATCGCGAGCGCTGCACGCTTCATCTTCTTATTTAGCTTCACGGAGAAATTCCGTTCTGCAAGAGGACCATGCGTAACACCACCACCAATCCAAATCGGCGAACGGCTCGAGCCGTGACGTGCGCGGCCAGTACCCTTCTGCTTCCATGGTTTCTTTCCACCACCAGAAACTTGACTACGATCTTTTGTATGCGACAAAACAACGCGTGAATTTGCATCTTGCGCAACAATAACGTCATGAATGACATTTGAATTTGCAGGAACAGCAAACAATGCATCAGGCAACGTCATCATGCCAGCATCCTTCCCTTGCCAATTGTAGACTTTTACTTCAGCCATACATTTCCATCAGTTGCGAAAATAGTCACCAAGCTTCCACGTGCACCAGGAACCGCACCCTTAATTCCTATAATGTTCTTCTCTGTATCTATAGTGACGACTTCAAGGTTTTTCACCGTCACACGATCGCTTCCCATTCTACCGGCCATACGCATGCCTTTGAAAACACGCTGAATACCACCGGCACCAATAGAACCAGACTTGCGTTCCTGGTCTTTATGACCGTGTGTACGTGGATGGCCATGGAAACCATGGCGCTTCACCACACCCTGGAACCCGCGACCCTTTGAAGTACCGACAATATTTACAACGTCACCAAGATTAAACGTCGCTACAGTAATAACTTCCCCTCGATTGATAGACTCTCCGTCTACAACTGGGAACTGACGCATAGTACGAAACTGTCCAAGATCACCAGTTTCTCCAACCTGCGCTTTTGCAACGCCTGTTGTTTTATCAAAACCGATTACCACGACTGCTCGTCCTTGCGCGTCTTTCCGTGTACCGACCACCACCGATGGCTCAGCCTCGATGAGTGTCACCGGAACAACCGACCCATCTGGGCGGAAAACCTGTGACATTGCAACTTTTTTTCCGAGAAGCACTTTCATAGTCTTTCGTTCATACGGCTAGCCGTAGAGGAACGTGAGGAATTAAGGCTTTTCAACGAAAAAACCAGAAGCATCGATCGTGAATACCACGTTTCGATAACTTCTAGCCCAAAACAACACACGAACAGATGAAGTTGTTAGGGTTTTTGATGAGTTGAAAAGGGTTCTCCAAACTTCGCACGAATCGACGAGAAGGTTTTCCACTGAAGCCTGAGCCTAAGCGGATCTTTCTTCTCGGTTCGTTTTGAAGCGTTTGTGCAGTGGGAACTGCGATGAAGCAATCTCATTTGAGCTTACCTCGTCGCAGTTCTCACTACGATAATTACATTTTTATTTCGATATCGACACCTGCTGGAAGATTGAGGCTCATGAGCGCGTCAATCGTACGTTCTGTTGGACTCACAATGTCGATGAGACGCTTGTGAACACGCATTTCGTACTGATCTCTGGAAGTCTTATCAATGAACGTTGAACGGTTCACTGTAAAACGTCGAATCTCGGTTGGCAATGGAACAGGGCCGAGAACTTCTGCGCCGCTTCGCTCTGCAGTCTTAATGATCGTCTGCGTTGCTGAGTCTATGATCTTATGATCATACGCACGAATCTTGATCCGAATACGCTGTTTTACGTCTTCTTTTGTTTTTATCGCGTCAGTCATAGTGAAAAGGGCATTTTGGTACAGAGGAAGGGAGAGTGTTTAGCTCTCCCTTCATGTCTTTACATCAAGGTTATTCAATAATTTTAACAACGGCACCAGCTCCAACGGTACGACCACCTTCACGAATCGAGAAACGCATCTTCTCTTCCAATGCGACTGGATTAATGAGAGTCACGATACAGTTAACAGTGTCACCTGGCATAACCATCTCTGTGCCTTCTGGCAATTCGATGTCACCAGTCACATCTGTAGTACGAATATAGAACTGTGGCTTGTAGCCCTTAAAGAACGGCTTGTGACGTCCACCTTCTTCTTTGGTCAAAGCGTAGATTTGCGCTTCGAACTTTGTATGTGGCTTCACTGAACCTGGCTTTGCAAGAACCTGACCACGTTCAACGTCTTCCTTCTTAATACCACGGAGCAAAACACCTGCGTTGTCACCAGCCATACCCTTGTCCAACGACTTGTTGAACATTTCGATACCGGTAACCGTAGACTTCATGGTGTCATGAATACCAACAATTTCCACTTCATCTCCAACGTTCGCAACACCACGTTCAATACGTCCAGTCACCACAGTTCCACGACCTTCGATCGAGAAAACATCTTCGATTGGCATCAGGAATGGCTTGTCGAGGTCACGAACTGGCTCTGGAATGTATTCGTCAAGCGCAGTCAAAAGCTGCTTGATTGACTCTGCATCTGGACCAGTTGGATTTGCGAGTGCCTTTGTTGCCGAACCACGGATGACTGGGATGGTATCCCCAGGGAATTCGTACTTGGTCAAAAGATCACGAATTTCTTGTTCAACGAGATCGATAAGCTCTGGGTCGTCAACCATGTCGCACTTGTTCAAATAAACAATGATGTATGGAACACCAACCTGTCGGGCCAAAAGAATGTGCTCACGGGTCTGTGGCATTGGACCGTCTGCAGCAGAAACCACCAAAATTGCGCCATCCATCTGGGCAGCGCCGGTGATCATGTTCTTCACGTAATCCGCGTGGCCTGGACAGTCAACGTGTGCGTAATGACGCTTTGCAGTCTCATATTCACAATGTGCGGTTGCAATCGTAATACCACGCGCCTTAGATTCTGGCGCCTTATCAAGGTCATCAACGCCCTTCTTCTGGGTGATGTTACCCATTGCTGCACCAACAGCCAAAAGTGCTGCGGTTGTTGTGGTCTTACCGTGGTCAACGTGACCGATTGTCCCGACGTTAACGTGCGGCTTTGCGCGGCTAAACATGTCTGCCATACGTGGAAATTATGCCCGGCGTCTTGGAATGAGCACCGATGGCGTGAGTGATTATTTTCGTGAAGAAAAATGTGGCGAGAGTGTAGCAAAACCAAGAAAATCACGCAAGTCTCCCTATACACCAAGAAATAGATTCCGCTCAATCAATGCGTTCAAGGTAGAACTCCTCTTCCCCACCACTAGAAACCCGAGGCATCTTTTGCATGCCTTCCTTAGCTTTTTCTTTAATTTCAACGACTTCCGGTGCGGTCCATAACGACTTCAATGCCTCTTCATCAACATCAGCCTCATCCAGCACAGATTCCTCAATCTCGTCCCCGCTAGCAATTGGTGCGTCCTCAATCTGAATATCTTCAATCTCATCTTCCTTGCTCTCCGACATCCAAGACTCTAAGGCGGCAACTTCCATCTGCTCTTCTGTGGCACCCTCCGATGAAACCTGGAGCTCCCCCATCTCAAGCGCCCCGTCAATCAGCAACTCATATTCATTCAATGGCAAAATCACCAGTGGCTCTTCTTTTCCCTCTTCATCCGTAACAATAATCCTATCCCCCGTTTTCCGAGCTAGCCGCAACAACCGAGAAAAATGATTATTCGCCATATGAAGGCATCTTAGGGAGAGAGGGAGAAAAGGGCAAGAATCTTTACTCTTTCACAAATTTATGCTATCATTTTTCGTTATTTTCAAGGGCGGCTTGCTCAATATTCATAAGAAATTGTGAGTAGCGAGCAACCCTGTCCGGAGAATAACCCATGCTCACGCTCGCCCTTTTCCTCCTTCCTCTCATCCACTCCGCCAACGCCGACGCCTACGTCGTGGGATTCAAGGCCAATATCGCCGAGAACAACGTCATGCTACTAGCCGCACCCGAGGACCTCTGGTTCTCAGGAAATGGCGGCGGCGCGGTCACGTTCGAGTCACATAGAACCAGGTTCATGGACTCTAATTCCAGACTCGCACTTTCTGCCGGATGGAACCACCACGGTGGGTTCACCTTCGAAGGGAACTGGCGCATACGCGACCAGTTCTCGAGCTCAACCACCTTAGTCGCCGATCTCGTCGGATTCAGCATTGGCAGTGGAATACTGTCGCCGAACGACGAAAAACAACTAATGTTCATGACTGGCGGAGGCATCGAAATTCCTGTCATAAAAGGCGTCGATGTCCAGCTGATCGGCAAAGTCGGCATGGGAACAGCACGCGATGACAACCACGACTGGTTCATCACCAACACGACATCTATCTACCTCGGCGCGTCACACGACTTCTGACCGAGAGCAAATAGACCAGTAACATGCTCGCCCCGCGCGAGTCGACAAGCCCCCAACTCGGGAGCCCGTCGTCTCGACGCGGGGTTTGTCTTCTCCAAATCAAAACGGCCCCTTTCGAGGCCGCCTTGAATCTTATTCTATAAACAACGAGCTACTTCCCTGTGCGCTGCTCAACAATCGCTTTTGCGACGTTGTTTGGCACTTCCATATACTGACCAAACTCCATGGAATAACTTGCTCGACCCTGGGTCATAGAGCGAAGAGATGTGGAGTAGCCGAACATTTCTGCAAGTGGAACAAGGGCCTTTACGAACTTGATATTTCCACGGTCACCCATTTCTTGAATCTGGCCGCGCTTTGAGTTCAAATCGCCGACCACGGATCCCATGAATTCATCTGGAGTGACTGCTTCGACTTTCATGACTGGCTCAAGAAGCACAGGCTGCGCCTTCTTAACTGCCTCTTGAAATGCGAGAGAGCCCGCCATTTTGAAAGCTGCTTCGTTCGAGTCAACATCGTGGTACGAACCATCGAAGACCGTTGCCTTGATGTTGATCAATGGGAACCCCGCGATAACACCTCTATCCATAGCTTCACGCGCACCTTTTTCAATTGCTGGAATGTATTCGCGTGGAACTGCGCCGCCCTTCACTTCGTCGAAGAACTCAAAGTTCTTTGCGGCAGGATCTGTATTTGGTTCAACACGCAACCACGCATGACCGTACTGACCTCGACCACCAGATTGCTTAATGTACTTTCCTTCACCTTCTGCAACGCCACGAATGGTTTCACGATACGCAACCTGCGGACGACCAACGTTTGCTTCAACGTTGTATTCTCGGCGCATTCGATCAACGATGATTTCAAGATGCAGCTCACCCATACCAGCAATAATGGTTTGGTTTGAATCTGGATCTGTTGAAACATGGAATGTTGGATCTTCTTCTGCAAGCTTTTGAAGCGCGATTGCCATCTTTTCCTGGTCTGCTTTCGTCTTCGGCTCGAGTGCCTGCGAGATGACCGGCTCTGGGAAAGTAATCGATTCAAGAATCACAGGATGATCTGGATCACACAACGTATTTCCCGTTGCTGTGTTCTTCAATCCCACAGCTGCTGCAATTTCCCCAGCGAACACTTCTTCTACGTCCTCTCGACTATTTGCATGCAAACGAACGATTCTGGAAATACGCTCCTTATCTCCAGTTGCTGAGTTCAAGACGTAAGTTCCAGCTTTCAACGAACCTGAATACACGCGGAAGAATGCGAGCTTTCCAACGAATGGGTCTGCAGCAATTTTGAACGCAAGCGCAGCAAAAGGTGCGGTATCTTTCGGCAAACACTCAATAATTGTCTCAGCATCATCTGGGTCAAAACCCTTCATCGCTGGAACATCTAATGGAGATGGGAGGTAATCAACAACGGCGTCGAGCATCTGCTGAACACCTTTATTCTTCAACGCTGAACCGCAAAGAATTGGGAAAATTTTCAGTGCAATAACTCCCTTTCGAAGAGCGACTTTCAATTCTGGAACTGGAATATCCTCTCCGCCAAAGAATCGCTCAAGCAATCCCTCATCTTCTGCAACAATCGCTTCCACAAGCTTTGAACGATACTCGTCTGCCTTTGCTTTATATTCTTCTGGAATTTCAACTTCATCAATCGTTTTTCCTTGGTCATCGTGATAGATAAATGCCTTGCGAAGAAGAAGGTCGATAATGCCGACAAAATTTCCTTCTATTCCGATCGGCAACTGAATTGGATACGCATTCGGCGCCAAACGCTTATGAATCGATGCAATGTCCTTATAAAAGTCTGCACCAGTTCTGTCTAATTTGTTAATAAAACACACACGAGGCACATGATACTTATCCGCTTGGTGCCAAACAGTTTCAGACTGTGGCTCAACACCAGCAACACCGTCGAATACGGTAACGCCACCATCGAGAACACGAAGCGAACGCTCAACTTCAACAGTGAAGTCAACGTGGCCAGGAGTGTCAATAATGTTAATGCGATGGTCTTTCCAGAAACATGTTGTCGCAGCTGCAGTGATCGTGATTCCACGTTCCTGCTCCTGCTCCATCCAGTCCATAGTCGCCTCACCTTCATGCACCTCACCGATTTTGTGCTTCTTTCCGGTGTAGAACAAAACACGCTCAGTTGTTGTGGTCTTTCCTGCGTCAATATGCGCAATAATTCCTATATTTCGTACCCGTTCCAATGGATAATCGCGTTGCATAAAAAATGAATGGTTTAGCGAGCAAGGTGTGCAAACGCTCGGTTTGCTTCTGCCATACGCTGCACATCAAGCTTCTTCTTTACAGCGTCACCCTCATTCTTAGAAGCAGAAATGAGCTCTTCTGCAAGCTTTTCACACATTGGGCGCCCTTTCTTTCCTCGTGCTGCGCCAAGAATCCAACGGTATGCCAAGGCATAACGACGGTCGCCGCGCACTGGCATTGGAACCTGATAGTTCGCTCCACCAACACGCTTTGATTTCACTTCAACTGCTGGAGTGACATTCTTAATCGCGTTATCAAAAACTTCCATTGGATCCTGGCTCGTTTCCGTTGCGATAATTTCAAACGCATCGTACACAATGCCGCGAGCAATAGACTTCTTTCCACTTTCCATGACGTAATTGACTAACTTGGCAACCAAAACGCTCCCGTATTTTGCATCAGGAGCGAGATTGCGCTTTGGAGCGGCTTTACCACGCATATTATGTTTATTTTGGCGACGATGTTCTTCCCACGTGGTTCGTAGTACTCATCGTCTTGAATGAATTTGTGAAAAACTTCTCTACTTCTTCTTTGCAACTGCCTTACCTGCCTTTGGACGCTTTGTTCCGTACCGTGAACGGCCACGATTGCGACCTTCCACGCCTGTTGCGTCGTATCGACCTCGAACAATGTGGTAACGAACACCTGGCAAGTCTTTCACACGACCGCCACGAATCATGACGATAGAGTGTTCCTGCAGTCCATGGCCTTCGCCAGGAATGTATGCAGAGACTTCCGTTCCATTGCTCAAACGCACACGAGCAATTTTACGCAAAGCCGAGTTTGGCTTTTTCGGAGTCATTGTGGTGACTTTCACACAGACACCGCGCTTGAATGGAGCACCTTTGCTCAAAATCGTGCGCTTACGGTGCAACGAGTCGAGCGTATATTGCATTGCCGGAGACTTGCTCTTCGACTTTGCTTTCGTGCGACCCGTGCGGATGAGTTGGTTGATCGTTGGCATAAAAAATGTGCCCAGACTCTAACATAAGCGAAAAATTGGGTCAACCGCCAAAGTACACGCCAAGCAATGCGCCACAAGAGGCTCCAAGAAACTGACCGCAAAGCAAGAATGATGGAATCTGAATATAAGAGAAAGGATCGTAAGGCGTCACGATCGAGATCAAAATTAAACCTAAAAGTAGCTGATTCCCATATCGCAGCAGCCACGTCGCTAACCATTCCAAAGATGTTCCCGTTAACCAAACCGTCAAAAGCTTCGACCCGTCCAATGGGTGAATCGGAATCATGTTGAATATTGCAAGCATCAAATTCGTGAGCACAAAAAAGACTAAAAATGGTCCGAGTGCAGTTCCGATAACATTCAAATCTGCAATCATCGCCACACGAAATGCAATACCACCGACCGCCGCAAGAATAATATTCGAAATGGGACCTGCAAATGCGATCATCACGTCATCGTACTTTGAACCTCGTAAATTCCTTGGGTCATACGGCACCGGCTTGGCCCATCCGAATCCTAACGTTAAAAGCATGATCAGCCCCAACGGATCCAGATGCGCCAACGGGTTTAACGTCAATCGTCCCATCTGCTCCGCAGTATCGTCGCCTCGCCACTTCCCTACTGCTGCATGAGCAAACTCATGAATAGTCAACGCAATAATCAGCGCAGCAATCCATGTAAACGCAAGCATCGGTTCTGCAAAAAGTAATTGAAGCAACATATGTTATATAACAGATACTTCAGCGCCCACAGCCTTGAGCTTGCCATACAAATCCTCATAACCACGCTCAAGATGCTCAAAACCCGTTAATGTCGATGTCCCTTCTGCAACTAATGCGGCGATGATACAAGCCAACCCAGCACGAATATCCAAAAGCTCGATTGTTGATCCATGCAGCGACGTTGGCCCCTTAATGATCGCCGAGTGCTTGTAGTTCTTATCTTTAAATCGACAGCCCACTTCTCCAAGACACGTATCGAACAATGTCACGTCTGCACCCATCTCCTTCAACACGTCGGTATAGCCAAATCGTTCTTCATACACTGTTTCGTGAATCACCGACGTTCCTTCGGCCTGCGTCATTGCCACCAAGAACGGCTGCTGCCAGTCCGTCATAAATCCTGGATGCGTATCTGTTTCAATCTGAAATCCGTGATATTTCGAGGCACCTTTAAACAAAATTCCATTCTTTCGCACTTCGTAGTCTCCCCCAAGCAGTCGCACCGCATTCAAAAAGGTCACCATATCTCTATGCGACGCTCCTTCACAGAAAATCTCCCCCCGCGTTGCCAGCGCCAAACTCCCAAACGAAGCCGCCTCCATTCTGTCTGGCAAAACGGTATGTTCGCAACCATGAAGTTTCTCGACTCCAATAATTTCAATATGACGTCCTGCTCCAAGTTCAATGATCGCTCCCATCTTCTGCAACATCATGATGAGCTCAATGAGTTCTGGTTCGATTGCCGCATTCTTAATGACCGTTCGACCCTTCGCAAGCACCGCCGAAAACAACGCCGTCTCTGTTGCACCAACCGATGGATATGGCAAATCGATAACGCAACCCTTAAATCCGTTCACCGATGTCGCATGGTAGCCATCAACATCTCCAACAATCTTTGCGCCCATCGCCTCAAGAGTATCAACATGAAAATTGACTGGACGCGGACCAATCTTGTCTCCTCCGAGTGTTGGCACAAACGCTTCGCCGGTTCTATGAAGTAACGGCGCCAACGCCAAAATCGCCAAACGATTCTTTCTAGAAAGCGACATTGCAGACGACGACGCAATCTTTTCTACCCGCAACGTCAGCGTATGATCAGCTAAGTTCGATGTTGCTCCAAGCGTTGTAACAAGCTCCCGAGCAATCTCCGTCTCTTTCTGTAACGGAACGTTATGAAGAATAACCTCTTCATCCGTCAATAATGCTGCAATGATCATCTTACTTGCCGCATTTTTTGCACCCGCAATCTTTACCGTCCCCTTAAGCGGCTTTCCGCCCGTGATCGTCATGGTTTGCATAATGTGAATAGTGTAAAGGGAAAGGCAGGAAAATGGAACGCGCGTTCAGGAATCAATGAAAGTTTTGAAAACGACACGTCATAACAAGCTACGGATCCCTCCTATCGTCGGGATGGGAAAAGAAAAAGATTCACCAAGTTAGAAAAAACAAAACGCCGTCATTTGCGACTCATTTCGATGAACAAGACAAATTCTCAGAATCGATGGAAACAAAACGTCATTATTCGAGGCTAATTTCAACGAACGAGGAGGAAAGTTCGTGAGACGTACCCAACGTACGTTGAACGAATTTCCGACAAGTGAGTTGAAAGTAGACCGAATAATGACGTTTTGTGTAACCGACGGAAGTCGTGAAATGGCCCGAAAGCCATATGTCTGCACAAGGCAGCGCTGAGTCCGCGTGTGCGTCTGTTAAGAAGCCGTTCGCACGGTGATCACACCGTTTGCTGCCTGGACTCTTTCACGAATGAATTAGGCAAATCACGAAACCGTCGGTCACCATCATCGTAACATAAAACCGCGAAAAAGATTCGCGGTTTTATGAGTGAATTATTTTGTTGGAAAGTGGAATTTATCATCAATCTTTCCGTATGACAGCAACTCTTCTGGCTTAAACCAAACAGCGATTTCTGTTTCTGCTTCTTCTGCCGACCCAGAAGCGTGAACAAGGTTGAATATGCCGACTCCTTTACTGTCCGCATATCCAAATGAAATATGGGAATAGTCTCCGCGGATCGTTCCCGGCGCTGCACTTTTTGGCTCTGTAGAACCAATCATTTTTCGTACAACCTCCACCATCTCAACTCCCTCAAAAGCAATTGCGATGATTGGACCAGAAGTAATCAAGTCGATCATCATGGTTCGAACATGCTCACCACGACGCTTTGCCAAGTCTTCGGTGTAATGCTGCGCTGCGGTGTCCTTATCTGAAACAAGCATCTTCAGCCCGATCATTCGAGCACCAACACGTTCAAAACGAGTCACAATCTCGCCAACAATGCCTCGCTGAATTGCATCTGGCTTCAAAAGAACCAGTGATCGTTGTAGATCTGCCATAGAAATTTCGCTAAGATTTGCGGGCAGTGTATGAGAAAGTGAACAAAAAGGCAAATTAATCTTCAGAGGTTTTTACAAAATCCTTCCAGAAATCAAAACGGATAGTTCCCTGTTCATCGGTTCGAAACGTACGAACACCAAATGTACTCAATCGACCAAGAACGAAAGGGCTTGGATGGCCGTACGAATTTCCGGCACCAACCGAGATTACGGCGATTGATGGCGTTATCGACTCAAGAAAGTCATCACTCGTTGACGTATCGCTTCCATGATGACCGACTTTCAATACGTCGATATGACCGAGACCCCCCCTCCTTAACAAGGAGGGGTCGGGGGAGGTAGCTTCAACGAGACCCTGCTCGACGCTGCTCTCCGCATCCCCCATAAACATCATCGACTCCTCCCCCACAGTCAACTTTGCCACGACTGATCGATCGTGCGCATTCGATGAATTGACACCATCGGTTTCGCTCAACGGCCAGAGAATCTGCAACGTCGAATCATTACCAAGTTCCCAGGGCTCCATAGTCGCGCTTGCGATGATAGAAGGAACAGAAGAGTCTGCAACAGCCTGCGCAAGCGCTTCGGCAGAAGCGTCGGAGGAGCTGCCGCTCTGCACGACTTGTAAAACCGAATAGGTACCTATAAGGCCAATAAGACCTATAGCGTGATCTGAATGAGGATGTGAGGAAATCACCACGTCAACAGAACGCTCCCACGGAAACCGCACAATCGAAAGCGCTTCAAGCAAACCAAACCGCGTTGGCCCGCCGTCGATGATGATGTCACGATCTTTTCCGTCGATAAGTATTGCATCACCTTGCCCAACGTCGAAAACAAAAACGTGCGCTTTGGCACCGTTAAATCGTCCACCTCGCCACGCAATCGATGCGACTTGCACAACAAACAAAACAACCAAAACCCCACTAACGATCAACGCTCTCTTTGAACTCCATGAATCAAGTTCGCGTTCGAAGGTTCTTGGAAAACGACGAATGGCTCCAAATACGATCGCAATAAGAATAATGAACAACGCACGAAGAAGATTTGATTGAACCAAAATCGCTGCAAAAGGAATCTTCGATGCGGCGTCGATAACACTCGTTATTGTGGCGAGTACCGCCCATGTCGGCAACGCAATCCAAATGCCAATCGCCGACCATGCTGAAGAAAGCGCAATCGAAGCTGCGCCAAAAATCATGGCATACGGAACGAATGGCAATACCAAAACATTCACCAATGGCGCAACAATTGAAACTTTTCCAAAAGAGAAAACAATAACCGGCAATGTGGCGACCGTTGCAGCGAGCGTACTTGCTAAAGATTCTCGAAGACCAAACGTAGTCGGGATACGTTTTAAAAACGCCGACACTCGATCCGTAAAGAGAATCAAACCAATGGTCGCCGTTACCGAAAGCTGAAAACCAACATCGTCGCGTAACAGCCTCGGTTCGAAGAGCAACATTGCAACAATCGTTAGCGCGAGAATGTTTCGCGGCGATGCGTGGCGGCCAATGTGACGAGAAGTTAACGCGAGAATACCCATAATTCCTGCACGAACTACCGCTCCCCCAACACCAGCAAGAATGACAAACCCGCCGATGCATGCCACCACCAACGGAAAAGCTTGCTTACGATACAGGCCGATGGTGACGAAAAAAATCATCGCAAACTCTGCAACAATGGCAACGTTGTATCCGCTTGCGGCAACAATGTGCGACGTTCCAGTGATTTGAAACTTTTCCTTCCACGCATGAGAAAACGAATTCTCGCCGATGAGTAATCCAAAAAGTAACGTTGCCTGCGGTTCTGGCAATATCGATCGTGTTTGATGATCGATCCAGTCATGAACACCACCAACCGCAATCCAGAATCGATCACTCGTCGATTTCGAAATCGGTTCAACAACAAACGGCGCGCTCGATAACCGACAAATCGCATATATCGACTTTGCAGCCAAGAATCGATCATATGCAAAACCGTCGAAAGGTTGCGGTTGTTCAAGAACACATGATGTTCGGATGTAGTCGCCGATACTTGCCGTTGACGAGATCGGAGCTTCAACGCGAATCCGATCGTCACGACGTACGTCATCGATAACTAATGAATCAAGAACATACGTGCTACCACTATCATTCAAATCTGCACCAACAATCCGTCCTTCAACAATTGCAGAGCTGCCGATCTCGTTTGCGACTGAATTCTGCCCAGGACCAGCAACTGAATATCGCCCAATGCCAATTGCAAGACCGATGATGAAGATGGCGAGAATCAAGAATCGATCTCGCACCGATAATGATCGAACCAAGAACCCAATCATCACAGTCGACACAACCGTCGCAAGCACCATCGAAGTCCCAGTCAACCAACTTGCAACTGCAATACCAAAACCGACGCCAAGGCATCCGTCAAAGAGGAGCCAGCTTGGCGTCGGTTCAATCCGCACAGTTTATGCCAATTTCAAGTGGTGTTTTACCATCACCATGTCTTCACGAAGTTCCTGAATCTGCGGAAGGATGTTGTCGTCGAGAACATCGATGACTGCGTCGACAATCTCTCCCTTCATTCTGTCCATGCGTTCAATGAGCTCCTTCTTCATTGATTCCGCATTGGAATCCATTCTCCTGATCAAAGAAGCTTCAGACGCCTTCACTACCGAATATATCTCATCACGAATCTCACGCTTATGTTGCGCACCGAAAACTTCATTGTTCTCCCGGAACATTCCCCGGAGAATCTTAATGTCGTTTTTGTCGAGCATAAAGAAAGAATAAATTTTCTTCTTCTCTGGGGAGTAAGAATTATTTTTACTCTATCACAAAATTCACAAGTCTTCCTTTCACGAAAATAACTTTTTTCGGTTCACCGATGACGTACTTTGCAACGTTCTCTTCTGCTCGAGCTTGCACAACAATTTCTTCTTCAGTCGATGCTGCATCTACAACAATCAATCCCCGTACTTTTCCATTGACTTGAATGGCAATTTCAATTTCATCATCCTTCAACATTGTTTCATCAACATCTGGCCATGACTGTTCTTCTGCAAATCCCGTGTTACCGATTGACTCCCAAAGTTCATTCGCAACATGCGGCGCAAACGGAACAAGAACTCGCAAAAACATTGCAAACGATTCTTTCGTTATCGCTCCCTTCTCCTGCACTACATTCACAAACGTCATCAACTGCGCAACGGCCGTATTAAATCCAAAGCTCTCGATGTCTTTCGTCACTCTTGCGATCATTTTGTGTAAAGACTTCGTAACTGCCACATCTTCAACATCTCCGATCTTTTCCGAAAGTCTTACAACCTTATCCAAAAATCTCCTCACACCGATAACACCATTCGTACTCCATGGCACTGGCTCTTCAAACGGGCCCATGAACACTTCATACACTCGAAGTGTATCCGCACCATGCTCATTCACAATATCATCTGGATTCACTACATTCCCCTTCGATTTACTCATCTTCGTTCCATCTTCCGCCATAATCAAACCATGGCTGTGGCGACGAGTATACGGTTCAGATGTTGGAACGTAGCCTTGGTCGAACAAAAATTTGTTCCAGAAGCGCGAGTAGAGCAAGTGCAGAGTGGTGTGTTCCATGCCGCCGTTATACAAATCGACTGGCATCCAATACTTCAACGCCTCTTTCGACGCAAACTCATTCTCATTTTTCGGGTCGATATACCGCAAGAAATACCAGCTCGATCCCGCCCAATTCGGCATGGTATCTGTCTCCCGTTTTGCCGGTCCGCCGCATTGCGGACATTTCGTGTTCACAAATGAATCAATCTTCGCCAATGGAGACTCTCCGTTTTCTGTTGGCTGATAATTTTCGACTGTTGGCAAAAGAACTGGCAGCTCTTCAACCGGAACCGCAATCCACCCATCCTTCTCTGGCGCACAACCATTTTCACAGTGCACCAAAGGAATCGGCTCCCCCCAATATCGCTGACGAGAAAAGACCCAGTCACGAAGCTTATACTTTGTGACTACTCGTCCGTGAACAAATTCAAGAATGCTCTTTTTTACCTCTTCTGAACTCTTCCCATCAAAAATATTTGAGTTCATCATTATTCCCTCTCCGACATACGCATGATTGTCAGAATCAATACGCTCACGCCAAAAATCTACTTCTGAACACGTCATCGTTGAACGTGAAATGTCTTTCCAATCCTGCCAGATCACTTCATGCTTCTCTTGCTCTTCTGCACTCATTTCATCTCGCTCGTCATTTGCAAGCTCGAAATAAACCGCCGTTGTATAACCAAGACGATTCTCGTCTTTATGTGCGGCAAAATATTCTGACTGAACAATTCCACCAAGTACCTTTTTCAGAACGAGATTCTTATATCCTGTCTCTTCATAAATCTCACGCTTCACCGCTTCAATAATATCTTCACCTTCTTCGGCGCCACCAATAACAAATGACGTCCAAGGCTGCTTTTTCCATTTCAAACACAAAATCTTTTTTGTCTTTGGATCAAGAATGATTCCATGAACCATTCGACGTGTAACTGTTTTTTTATCTTTACGAGGAGGATTCTTCTCATCGATAGCAAGCGGCATGACGACTTGAACAATCGGCAAATCAAATTTCTTCGCAAAATCAAAATCACGTTCATCGTGTGCTGGCACGGCCATAACTGCTCCAGTTCCGTAATGCGCCAAAACATAATCCGCAATCCAGACAGGAACTTTTTCATTGTTCGCGGGATTAATAGCAAATGCACCAGTGAACACACCGGTCTTCACTTTTGAATCATCACCACGTTCGATGTCGGTCTTCTTCTTTGCCTCAACGATGTACGCATCAACAGCTGTTCGTTGATCATCGGAGACTATCGATGAAACGAGGGGATGTTCTGGAGCAAGAACAAGATACGTTGCGCCAAAAATGGTATCTGGACGTGTGGTAAACACCGTAATCTTTTCCGACGTGCCATCGATGGTGAAGTCGATCTCTGCGCCTTCACTTCGTCCAATCCATTCTTCCTGCTGCTTCTTAATCTTTGGTAAGTAATTGACTGTATCAAGATCTGCAAGCAAACGATCAGCGTACTTCGTAATCGCGATCATCCATTGTGACTTCATCTTTTTCTCCACTGGCGTTCCACACCGTTCGCACGCTCCCCCAACCACTTCTTCATTTGCCAACCCGCACAAATCTTTTGGACACCAATTAATTGCAAGCTCTGTTTTGTATGCCAACCCTGCTTTGAAAAGTTCCAAAAACATCCATTGCGTCCATTTGTAATATGCAGGGTCGGTAGTGTTCACCTCACGACTCCAGTCAAAACTAAATCCCAAAGACTGAAGCTGTTTACGAAATGTGTCGATATTTTTCTGTGTAAACGTTCCAGGATGATTCCCAGTTTTAATCGCGTAATTTTCCGCAGGCAATCCAAAGGCATCCCAACCCATGGGAAACAGAACATTTTTTCCTTCCATTCGCTTTTTGCGCGCAACAATGTCGAGCGCGGTGTAACTTCGTGGATGACCAACGTGAAGGCCGGCACCAGACGGATACGGGAATTCAACAAGAACGTAATATTTCTCCTTTTTCGAACCGTTCTTCGCTTCAAAAACTCCAGAATCTTTCCAACGCTTTTGCCACTTTTCGTCAATATTTTTATGGTCGTAAGACATATGGTCACCATCGTATCGAGAATGTGCGCTTGGCGCAAAAACACACAAATAAAACTCTTGACCTAACAGAAAAAATCGAATATCTTTTTTATATCAGGTGTGGTGGTAGCCACCATCAAATTCTGGTGTCACAAACATTCCCTACGACGATAATAACGAAAGAAATTTCGCGAAAATCTCGTAGGGAATTTTGTTTACATGGGGCCTGTGGGCCGATAGTGGTAAAGGCAACCACACTTGATTTGACACCAGGAGTCACGGGTTCGAGTCCCGTTCGGTCCACCAAACGTAGCCCCGACCAACCAATCCCGCTTCAGAAAAGCGGGATTGTGTTTTTACTTCAAAACAAAAACCGCCCCCACTGTCACCACGTGGAAGCGGTCGACAGTGAAGGCGGAGCGTGACTAACTCAGTCTCGTCACCCCGCGTCTCCGGTCGAGCATCATCTGAACTCGCGGAGGCAGCAGGAACAGCGCGATAACAGATTCTTCAAGCGGCATCCCGAGAGACAGGCCGCAAGCAGCGAGGGAATCCCTGATGCGAGGAAGCGCCTTGACGCTGAATCCGTTACCCGCAGTCATGATGCCCTCAGTGCACTGCACAAGCTGCCCGATTCGCAAGATGCCTGCTTTGACAAGGCGTTCCTCTCCACGAACCGAGAGATCGAGCTCCGAAACAGAACAATGCAGCTTCATGATCAGCTTCTGCCTCTCAACTCTACGCAGCTCTTCTCCAGCAGAACCATCCCTCATCGTCGTAACGAGAGCCTCATTATCCGCACGAAGACGCTCGACCTCTTTCTTAAGCTCCAGATTCCGCGCGTGCACTCTGCTGAAGCTTTCAAAGTACGGAACGAGCATTCCAATCCGCCAGTCCTTGCGCAGTTCAGCCATCCCGGAATTGAGAGCCTCGAGAACTTCTTCTCTGGTAATCCTCAATTTGGATCCGATCTTAGCAGGGTCTTTCGACCCAATACGATCCAGAGCAAAGCGATGGGCGATAACATCCTGTTGACGCTGTGTGAAGAATTCTTGACTGCTCATCCAGCCGTTAAGGAGGTAGCGCAAGTCGATAGAAACTGTTGGCATAACGGCGGAATAGACACACAACGCCGAGAACATATCCGCGAGGCACTCGATTGCTTCGTTCGCGCTTTCTGGAGCGGGAATAGAACCCTTGTCCACGCCATCAAGATACTCACTCCAAACATCGAACTCATCGATGCCGCTTACGAACTTAAGGCCGAGAATCGCAACCGCGAGATCAACGTACGGCTGGAGAATGGGCGCACATCTCGGCCTGCACAGAAGCGTGAAGCTTTCTTCCATGGCCCGAACCGCCGTCTTGATCTTATCGATCTCAAGAAGAACTTCGATCGCTGCCCTTGCCTGATTGAAGACTTCGCCAGGACCATTGGAATCCTTCACTCTCCAGACCCAATGCTCAAACGTTTCCCTGTAGACTTCTTTCTTTCTGAAGCCATGCTTGCCGATCTCAAGATTCAAGCAAAGACGCTCCACCGTCGGCACTGGCTGTTCAATCGCCCTGGCGATGGTGGGAATTTTCCACCCAAAGCCTACAAGCAAAGGAACCACTTCCACAGAAAATTTTACTGGAACTTTACGAACCGGCATCACTTCCTCCTTTTTCGCGGTTTGCAACAGAAAATCTGTCACGAAAACCGACTGGGAAGAGTAATGGAAAATCTCTTTTCTGTCCAATAAATACCCAAAAAAAAGACACCCGACTCAGCGAGTGTCTTTCTTGTTTGAATCTCTACGCCGTCTTTGGCATTGCGGCTTCAAGCCGCTCTAGGGCAAGGAGAAATGCGGCACGACGGAAGTCGGTGTTGTATTTCGCCTTTCGATCTGCAATTTCTTTTGCTGCAGATTCCATGGTTTCTTTTAACTTTGTATGAACGTCTTCTGCGGTCCAACGTTCATTCTTCATGTTCTGTTCCCATTCAAAGTAACTCACCGTTACCCCGCCAGCATTTGTCAAAATGTCTGGAACCACCATGATGTTTCGTGCGAACAAAATGTCGTCTGCTTCTGGATTGGTTGGGCCGTTTGCGAGTTCGAGCACAACCTTCGCCTGAATGCGTTCTGCATTATTTTTTGTAATCTGCCCTTCGAGCGCTGCTGGAACAAGCACGTCACATTTCACTTCGAGCAGTTCCTCGTTCGTGATGTTCGTTGCGCCAGAAAAATCTTGTACCTTCCCAGTCGCCTTCTTGTGCGCCGATAGGGCCGGGATGTCTAATCCTTCTGAATTGTAAACTCCCCCGGAAGAGTCTGAAACCGCAACCACTTTCAATCCATGTTCAAATGCCAACGTTGCAAAGTTCGCTCCTGCATTTCCAAATCCCTGAAGTGCAAGCGTTGCATGTTCATCAAGCCCAAACGTTGGACGAAGTGCTTCGAAAACAAACCACCCACCCATTGCCGTCGCCGTATCTCGTCCAAGACTTCCACCATGCTCAATAGATTTTCCCGTAATCACTGCAGGATGACCGAACTCCTCTGCAATAATGTCCATGTCATGACTGTTGGTGTTCACGTCTGGTGCTGGAACATCGATGGTTGGGCCAATAAATGGTTTCATAACTTTTGCCCAAGCCAATGTGATCGCATCGCGCTCTCTCGGCAATAACGTCTTTGGGTCCATGGTGACTCCACCCTTTCCTCCGCCCATCGGAATCCCCACCACCGCAGTCTTCATAGTCATCCACGCCGCAAGTGCACGAACTTCGTCAATATCAACCTGAGCGTGATAACGAATTCCACCCTTAAACGGTCCACGCCAATTGTTGTGCTGCACACGGTAAACGTTGAACTCGCGAACAGATCCGTCGTCCATGGTGACCGAAATCATTTGATTAATTTCTCGCATTGGCATCTGAATTGCCCTTAAAAAGTCCTCAGAAAATGGACGAAGTGCCGCGGCCCTATCAACCTGATAGTGAAAGGATTCAAAAGGATTCATAGACCACAAATGTTAGCAGAAGTTCTTGCAGAGTCTAGCAAGATAATCCCAAGTCATTTACACTCAAAACCATGCTTCCTCAAGAACTTCTCAATCGCCTTGCAAAACAATTCGGATACGCCGCAGTCGCCACAATGACTACGGCAATGAAGGGCGAACGGCTCACAACATGCAGAGTGAACACACTCAAAAGTGACGACTCTGCAGTCATGCAGATTTTTCGAGACACCGCGATTCAATTTGAACGAGTCAAGGGAATTCCCCATGCATTCTTCATCAAAAACAAAACGCAACGACAACTTCTTGAGATGCCAATCGTTACCAGCGGAAAAATCTATCTTCAAGGATTGACGTCAATGCTGCCTCCAATCGTGCTCGACCCAAAACCTGGCCAAACAATTCTTGATCTTTGCGCTGCGCCAGGAAGTAAAACAACGCAGATCGCCGCACTCATGGACAATCGCGGCACCATCATCGCCTGCGAAGAGAACGCGGTACGCGTTGAAAAACTTCGAAATACCGTTCACACACAGGGCGCCAACGTTGACGTTCGTTGCGCAGATTCCACAGTTCTTCACCACGAACTTCCAGAATTCTTTGACAGTATTCTTGCTGACGTTCCTTGCTCTGCCGAAGGCCGCATGAATCTTTCCGACGTTCGTTCATACAGCTTTTGGAGTGAAAAAAACATTATCGCCCACGCAAAACTTCAGCGCCGACTTCTCCGCTCCGCAGTCACCATGCTCAAGCCTGGCGGAACGCTTGTGTATTCCACCTGCACGCTTGCTCCAGCCGAAAACGAAGAAATGATTGCCTGGCTTCTTTCCGAATTCCCTTCTCTTTCTGCAGAATCAATAGCGCTTCCATTCCCCGGAATCGTTCACAAACCAACAAAATCTGTCACCCTTTTGCCAACCAAACAGTACGAAGGGTTCTTTGTGGCAAAGATGAGGAAGACAAAGTAATTCTTGCCAATCACTCAAAAGTCCTGTTCACTGACGCGGTCCAATCCCTGGGCAACGGAGAGCAAAAATGTCATTCGAAATCATCAAACGCTTCCAACGTCTTCCGAATATCCCAGAAAACAAAAAAGCATCATGGCGGTGGTTCGCCGATGAAGAAGAGATCTTTCCTCGACGCCACCTGGTCGGATTCCTAGATCTTCCAAATCGCCCACAACTCGTAGTTACCTACGGATGGATCGACGACGGCAACTTCGCCTATGACGGCATCGCTCACACGAGCTTTGGCGGCGGCGGAGTCCTCGTCATTCCCTTCGTCATCGCCAACGAAGAACTCTGGGTATTCACCATCCGACAGTATCGACTGTTCACGGGGCAGAAACTTCTCACCTTCCCACGTGGCTACAAACCTTCAGGAGTCTCGTTCGCACAACATGCCGCGACTGAACTCGCTGAAGAACTCGGACAACTGAAGCCAGGACAGATAAATGGGAAACAGTTCTCTCTTTCCGACACACCGACGTGGAGCTCGTCACACATCATTGACTGGAGGCCGCTCCCGGACGAAGAAAGCCCTGGGGAATACCAGTTCGGCATCGAACTTAACGAACAGTTCATGACGTTCGACGAAGAAGGGCGACCAATGCTCGCGGCAGGTACGTTTGCTCCAGGCGACCCGCTCGAAGCCGTGACCATGGGCGAAGCGAAGCTGTGGTGGGAAATAGCCGCTGAGCGTGAAGGCTGCCTCGGCGGTTCAATGCTTCGTCTCATGGCGTGGCTGCGCAAACATCGAGGCATGCGGTTCTAGGACAACAAGTCACAACGTGCGACGCCGTTGGCCTTTGGCTGGCGGCGTTTTTGTGTGGGGATTTCTTGATTTCCAAATCCGAACAAAAACCGTACAGTGTAAATATAACCTCGACGATAGAAACCTCTGCAATCGTCGAGAGATCCTCCGGCATTCGCTGCAGGATGGTGGAACAAATACCATATGAAACGCTCAACACTCTGTTACTGCATCCAAAACAATCAAGTTCTTCTTGGAATGAAAAGACGCGGATTTGGTGAGGGAAAATGGAACGGCTATGGCGGCAAAGTTACAGAAGAAGAGACTCCGCGCGCTGCCGCCGTTCGAGAATTGTTCGAAGAATCTGGACTTTCGGCGTCTGAAGATGCGGTAGAACAAGTAGCACTAATCCAATTCTATTTTGAAGAAACTCCAGTCTTCGAATGTTTTATTTTTCTTCTCAAACATTGGAACGGAACACCAACCCAAACCGAAGAGATGACCCCGCAATGGTTTCCGGTCTCAGGGCTTCCATTCGATCAAATGTGGATTGCAGACAGGCAGTGGATTCCAATGATCCTTTCTGGAAAGAAAATAAAAGGAAAGGTTACGTTCAGCGCAGATGGATCCGAGCTAAGAGATTCTCTTTATAACGAATGCGATTTTTCTTATGGATCTCTTTGATTCTGTACTTACAAAACCGTCGCCAAATACGCCGTTGGCCGAAAGAATGAGGCCAAAAACATTGGAGGAATTTGAAGGGCAACAAGAAATCATTGGGCCAGGGTCACCGTTGCATACGGCGATTGTAAATGATGATTTGCCGTCATTAATGCTTTGGGGTCCGCCAGGGACGGGAAAAACAACACTCGCAAGAATCATCGCAACAATGACGAAGGCGCGATTTGTTCCCTTTTCTGCGGTTGGTGGAAGTGTGAAGGATGTGCGCACGATTATCGAACAGGCAGAAACAGACAGAAAGTTTTACAAACGAAAAACCATCCTTTTCGTTGACGAGATTCATCGATTCAACAAGTCGCAACAAGATGCCTTTCTGCCATCTGTTGAAAATGGGACTGTCATTCTTATTGGCGCAACAACGGAGAATCCTTCCTTCGCGGTGAACGGCGCATTGCTTTCACGATCTCGAGTTATCGTGCTGAAACAACTTAAACCAGAATCGATAGTGACCATACTCAAACGAGCACTAAACGATGTTGAATGCGGATTTGGAAAAGAAAAAATCACCATTGAACCAGACGCAATCGAACTGCTCGCAAACTTTGCGAATGGCGACGCACGGTCTGCGCTGAACACGCTCGACCTGGCAGTGAAGACAGCGAGAACCCAATCAGAGTCTTCATCGAAAAAGAATGAGGTCACAGTCACTGCCGACCTGATCAAAACTGCACTCGCAAAGTCGCATCTGCATTACGACAAAAACGGTGAGGAGCATTACAACATTATCTCCGCCCTTCATAAGTCGATGCGCGGCAATAACGCGAATGCAGCACTGTACTGGATGGGACGGATGCTCCTTTCTGGCGAAGATCCACGCTACATCACCCGTCGACTTATTCGATTTGCCAGTGAAGACATCGGGCTTGCAGACCCGAATGCACTTGTTCAAGCAATCGCCGCACATGACGCTGCTGGTTCTATCGGAATGCCAGAATGCAACGTCAACATTGCGCAATGCGTGGCATATCTTTCCAAGGCACCGAAATCGAACGCGCTTTACGAAGCATGGCAAGCAATCGAGCAGGATATTCTCGAGCTTCCAAATGAACCTGTACCAATTCATCTCAGAAATGCACCAACCAAACTCATGAAAAATCTTGGATACGGCAAAGACTACAAATACACACCGAATTTTTTAGATCCAAAAGATGCAAAGCAAGATTATCTACCAGAGAAATTGAAAAAGAGAAAATATCTAAAATAAAATGCACCAGGTCCAGAGGCGCGCAACGAGACTGCTCGTTCATCAGCCTCGGTTTCAAGAGGCGCCTTCCAATGGACCTGGCACAAGCGACGCTCGACACGGTGATCGAGCGAGAGAGCTTCGTGTTTTAGAGATCTTATCTATCTGAAGTGGCCAAGCAAAGGGCACGTGGGTGAAGAGGCTCTTCAGACAAACATGATACTCACAAAACACGAAGGCTAACGGGGCAAGTCCTATTTGCGTTCACTGAATCTAGTCGCTCTGTGAAATCGTGGGGAGAGCTCCGATTGTGAATAGGCTGGACTCGCAACAAAAATGTAAATGAAAATTTGAAAAAAAGCAAGCCTACGCCGTTTGTGATTCTAGCCAACGCTCGGCATCAAGTGCTGCCATAGAGCCAGTTCCTGCAGCAACGATTGCTTGGCGATAGACGTGGTCTGCAACGTCACCACAAGCAAAAACACCGGGAATATTCGTTGCAGTAGACCCTGGAATAGTAACGATATAGCCTTTTTGATCGAGATCGATGAAGCCTTTAAAAACATCCGTATTCGGCTTATGACCAATGGCGATAAAAATGCCATTGCACGAAATGACTGTTTCTTCATTTGTGACGACATTTCGTGTTCGAATGCCAGTAACATGATCATCGCCGATTACTTCTTCGATGACCGTATTAAACGCAAATTCAATCTTTGGATCATTCTTGGCCTTTTCAATCATTGCCTTTGACGCTCGAAACTCTTCGCGACGATGAACGACAGTTACCTTATTCGCGAAACGAGTCAAAAACGTCGCTTCTTCCATTGCGGTATCTCCCCCACCAGCAACAACGATGTCTTTTCCTCGAAAGAAAAATCCATCACACGTCGCACAAGCAGAAACACCCTTTCCTTGTAAACGCTCTTCACCTGGCACACCAAGCCACATTGCTGAAGCACCAGTTGCAATAATTACTGCTTTCGCCTCGATCGTCCGCGTTGCAGTCTTTATAGTGAACGGCGACGATCCTGAAATTTCCGTCACCATTTCTTCGATGATTTCCGTTCCAAACTTCAGCGCCTGCTTTTTCATGTTCTCCATGAGCTCGCCGCCAAGAATGCCGTCTGGTTCTCCGGGCCAATTCTCAACGTCTGAAGTGAGCGTGAGCTGACCGCCAATCTGCAATCCAGAAATCATTACCGGCGAAAGGCTTGCGCGAGCTGCATAAATTGCCGCAGTATAACCAGCCGGACCAGAACCAATAATCACCACGTTTTTGAGCTCATTCATAAGTCCTATAGGTCCTATAAGACCTATGAGTTACACGTGCCTCGCCACGCGTTCTGCGAGAACTTCCTTCGTCATTGCGCCAGCAAACTGCTCAACCACTCCCCCACCTTTCATAACCATAAATGTTGGAATGGAAAGAACGTTGAATCGCTGCGCCAAGTCTGGAGCCTCATCAACGTTCACCTTTACAACAAGTATCTCTGAATGCTCATTGGCATACGCTTCAAGTACTGGAGCCATCGTTTTGCATGGCCCGCACCACGGAGCCCAAAAGTCGATCAAAACTGGTGAAGACGACTGCAAAACAACAGAGTCAAACGTTGCGGAATTCAATTCTTGCATAAATATTATTTTGCTCCCTCGACGCTAAGCGTTCGAGCATGCATTTCTTCTGTGTAGGCTTCAAGAATATCGCCAATTTCAATTTTTGTCTTTCCAATAAATGACAGTCCACAATCTTGCCCGGCAAGCACATCCTTTACGGCAGACTTTCCACTTTGCAACGCCTCAATCTTTCCTTCACCCATAACTTGCCCACCACGCAACACACGAATCGTTGCACCTGGAACAAGCTTTCCCTTCTTTACCTTCGCGCCAATAATGTGTCCCTTATCTGTTTTCTTAAACACAGCAAGGACTTCCGCAGTTCCAAGATCGGTATAAATCTTTTCCGATGGAATCAATTTCTTTAACCGTTCTACTGTGTTTTCAAAAAGTTTATAGATCACCGAATACTCTTCAACTGCAACATGCTTGTCTCGAGCCAATTCGTGCGCTGCTGGCGTTGGCTTCACATTAAACGCGAGAATGATTGCTTGCGACGCCTCTGCACGCAGCACTTCTGCATCTGTAACATTTCCAAGACCTTTCCCAACAATCGCCAAGCCAACATATGGATTGTCGATTTTTTCCAACATACCAATAATCGCCTCAAGTGAACCGAGCACGTCGGCTTTTACTACAACGTTCAGCACCGCCTTGTCTCCAACCTCCTTCGCCTCATCTTCAGTCTGCCCTGTTGCCTTTACTGTTACCTGCCCAACCGCAGTTTTCTTTGTTGGCTGTGACTTTAATGTTTCCAAAGCATGCACATCGTCTGGAACCTCTAAAATGTCACCCACCGATGGCGCTTCTTTAAAACCAAGAATAACCACTGGCGTTGAAGGCGCCGCCTCTTTAATACTTTTTCCGTCAAAAGACTTCAGCGCTCGAACACGTCCGTACATAACACCACGAACAGACAAGACGTCTTGCGCATGAAGCGTTCCAGTCTGAACAATAATCGTCGCGACTGGTCCTTGGCCCTTGTCGACGTGTGATTCGATAATCGTTCCAACCGCATGACGATTTGGCGTTGCGACAATGTGTTCTTTCTCCATGTCTGCGACCAAGAGAACCATGTCAAGCAACTGGTCGATATTCTCACCAGTCTTTGCAGAAACTGGAACACAAATGGTCTTTCCTCCCCAATCTTCTGGAGTCAAACCGAGTTCGCCAAGCTGACTCTTTACAAGCTCAATGTTCGCGCCAGGCTTGTCCATCTTGTTCATCGCCACCACAAACGGAAGTTTTGCCGCCTTAATAATGTCGATCGCTTCTCGCGTTTGCGGGCGCATGCCGTCGTCTGCCGCAATCACCAAAATCGCAACGTCTGCCACCTTTGCACCCCTAGAGCGCATCACCGTAAAAGCTTCATGGCCAGGAGTATCAATAAACGTCAAAAGCTTTCCATTTTTTGAAACTTGATACGCACCAATATGCTGAGTAATTCCGCCAGCTTCAGTATCAATCACGCGTGTTTTCCGGATTGTATCCAAAATAAGCGTCTTGCCATGGTCGACGTGGCCCATGACCACAATAACCGGAGGACGAGGCGCCTGATTCTCCGCATGTTTTGCATCTTCCTCTTTTACTTCTGCCATTCTGTCTGCCGCATGCAAGTCGATTGCTTCGTCTAAGGTTCCTTCAAGCTCTGCAATAAATCCAAGGTCTTCCGCAACAATCATTGCAGTTTCAAAGTCGATTCGCTCATTCAATGACGCCAAAATTCCTGCCTTCATGAGCTCTTGCATGACTTTCGCGACCGGCATGTTGAGCGTCGTCGCAAATTCACGAACAGAAAGTGTTTGCGGAATAAAAACGTGTGGAGCGTCGCCAGACTTCACTTTCTCCTTTAAAAGAAGCTGCGCTTTCTGCGTCTCCATTTTCTGCTGGAGATACTGACGCTTCTTGTACTCCTGCCATGCATTCATGATTCTGCCAGCGTCTCGATCTGGAATTTTGATGGCCTTTCCGCCAATGTCAAAACCGAGCTCTGGCAGCTTTGAGCGCAATTCTTCGGTGGAAACCCGCAAACGGCGGGCAAGTTCTGAGATGTTCATGGCGAAGAGTGTAGCGGAGAAGAGGCTTCTGAGCAAGGAGAAAACCTCCCGAAACAAAAAGGCCCGAACCGTTGTCCGAGCCTAGCGCAGTCCCCACTCAAACCTCACAGCTCGTCTTCCTTCCAAACCGTCGGCATGACGGCGCCGTTAGTATTGGCGTCCGTATAACGGCCAGTGAGATGCAATTCTCCGCTACTATGACCCGTACAATTTGAACCTTGAATCTCGGGCACTGCTTGCGCGCCATCCAAGCAAGCTGTCATGAGAAGCCCACCAACGCAAACAAATGGAGTGCCTTGATGGACGGAGCCCATGTCTCTCACCCAACAAGGGTTCTGAACGGCGCCACAGAGCACACCGATGCCAGCAAGCCGACCCGCCTGTTCGCGTTGCATGTCAGCAATGAGCTGTTTACTCGAACGATTCGCTCCGAAATCGATAACCTCAAGCCTTATCGTGTTTTTCGGAATCGAATCTGCACCAGGAATCAGCTCAATGCCACACCTTGCTTGCGCAACTGCTTCGAAAACCACCCACTGACTATAGCTTCCTTTGGCCCACATCCTGTCCATGAGAGCCCGTACTGAAAAGAACGAAGTAAAGAGATCTTCCAGATAAACCGCGAACACAGCGTCGAGAAAACGGTTCTCGCGAACCTTTCTCTCATACTCATCGATCAACCCGATTCTCCTTGCTCGTTCAATCTCCGCCTCGACCACCGCACGATCGATTCCCCAGAGACTGACAAGTTGCTCGGCCTTCTTTTCCCAAGGTGTGAAGATGCCGTGAACAAGACCGTTGTTGCGAGTGACAGAAATAGACATCGAATCCTCCGCCCTCAATAAAAACTGTTTGCTCTTTATTGAACACAACGAATTGCGTGTTCAATACAGCGGCAAATGTAAAGAAAACCAACACACAGGTCAACAAAGAAAGCGCATCCGCTTGACAAAGGCCTCTCTCTTTTGCAAAATTGCAAAGCCTCGTCCACCATGCATAAGCACTCATCATGAGGAGCCGTACCTAGATGAGCGCGATCGTGCATTAGCAGGGTCGGAGGCAGTCGCCCGGAAAACGGGCTGGGCGCAAATGGTGATCCGTAGTAAGAAACCAGTCCTGTCCCGGACACGCAAGGTCCAAGGATACGGACGTCTCGGTCAATGTCCACAAACGTAAAAAAGGGGGTAAACTATTCTCACTTCAGCACAGGACTGCCAATCGTGGTCCAATAAACCATAGTGATCACAAGCAGGAGCGATAACATCGCAAAATCTTGCAAGTGATCGGCAAGCTGTAAGCGTCGAGTCACAGATCGACGTCAAGCTGAAAAAAAATGAAAAGAACCCAAGAAGCGCACCAGAGTTCACTACTACGAGCTTGATCAAATGGGGACCAATAGGTCTCTATCGATCGAGCCAATCGAGCAAGCGCCGCCCAACGAGGCGGCGCTTTTTTGTTGTAGTGATTTCTTTTTCTACGCATGCAATGAAGCATGCATAAAGTCGATAATGTCTTTTGTAATATCAATCGGCATGCGATTCGTCCAAATTTCTGTATACCAAACTGAAGGATCATTTCTCCAAAAGTCGCAAACCTTTACTTCTTCCTCGTGGTATCGCTTTAAACGAAGCTCAACAATATTCGCCTGATCGTCATCACGACCACGAACCCTCAATCGATCGCGAACATCGTTGTCAGACAACATAAGGTGAACGACGTGTGTTGGCTTATCAAAAGAGAGATACGTTTTCAAAGATTCGAGCGATCGAGTGTATCCGTTCAAAATATATCCATTCGCACATGCCTCGCTCGACAATTTCTGCCGGACAAGACGATTCACAATTTCCTGTGGCACCATTTCCCCTTTTTGCATTGCCACCGCAGCAATTGCACCGTCTGAAGTCTGACGAACAACTTCTTCACGAAACATTCCGCCCATAGAAATGGATGGAACGCGAAACGTTGCGGAAAGCACAGTGGCATGGGTATCCTTGCCTGACCCTGGCGGCCCACACAACACAATTTTGATCGGGAAATTCATACGCAACCCATTCTATGCCTTTTCTTCTCATCAACAAACCTGCAGGAATAACCAGCCATGACGTTGTTGACCGTGTTCGACGCATTACCAACGAACGAACCGTTGGACATGCTGGAACGCTCGATCCGTTTGCAACCGGACTCCTCATTATCGGCGTTGGACGTGAATCAACAAAGCACCTTTCATTATTTTTAAACATGGGAAAAACGTACAACGCGACCATTCTCATTGGAAAAGATTCCACCACATTCGATCCTGAAGGCGAAATCACCGATGTTTCGATAGTTGATGGAGAATCGATGGCTGTGGATTCGAAATCGATTGAAGCTGCAATGAAAAGTCTCACAGGTAACCTTGAACAGATTCCACCAATGCATTCCGCGATCAAAATCGGTGGCAAGAAGCTCTACGAGCTCGCAAGAAAGGGGATCGAAATCGATCGGCCGGCACGATCGGTAATCGTGTCTCGATTCGATCTCGTCGAAGAAGAATCGACGAGGAAAGAACCGAGAACTCTCCCCTTTGAACTCCACGCCGTCATTGATTGCTCTTCTGGCACATACATTCGAGCACTAGCTCGTGACCTTGGCGCCGTGCTTGGCACGAAAGCGTATCTGACTGCCCTTGAACGCAGTGCGATTGGCCCGTATTCCCTTTCTGAAGCTACGTCTCTTTCAGATCTTCATGCAGAAAACTGGCAACAGTTGGCGAAAAATCTAACCCCGTGATACGCTCGCCCTGTAAATATTGATGATTCGGTAAGGGTTCCAAGCTGCGGAAGAATCTGGATATGCCATTGAATTTTGCTGATAACTCCATTTTGCACAGAAACAACAAAGGCTAGTTGCCTTTGTTTTGGAATCCTTCCGGTACAAATTTCTTATGGGCACTGACATTCTTTTTATACTCCTCGGACTCGCCGTCGGAGGAGCAATCGGATACATCATTCGGGACAATCGTGGAAAAATGATCGGGAATACCGCAGAGTCTCGAGCACAAGAGCTTCTCAAAAAAGCGAGAGACGAACATGAAACGATTCTTCGCAATGCAAAACAGAATGAACAGTCCATTGTTCAAGCTGCACGCAACGCAGAGCAACAACTCATGCTCGACGCAAAAGAGCGGTCGATGAAGATTGTAGAAGATGGGAAGCGAGAACTTTCCGGCAAAGAACAGGAAATGAAAGAGGCGCAAAATCGAATCATGGATCGTGAACGTCGATTCGACGAGACTTTGCTTGAATTTGAAAACAAAAAAACAAAGCTCGAAGAAGAGAAGGAAAAACTCATCGTTGCAAAGGAATCTGTTATCAAGCTCCACGATGAAGCCTTTCTTAAGCTGCAAACCGTCGCAGGAATGACGAAAGAAGCTGCAGCAGAAGAGCTTCTCCATCGAATAGAAGAGGCAGAACAAGATGCGCTTCTTTCACGAATTCGAAAAATGGATCAAATCAGCGAAGATGAAGTGGAAGCAAAGGCCAGAAAAGTGATTTCACTCGCAATCGGCAAATTTGCAAGCAGCCAAGTTGTTGATGCAACCACAACGTTCGTCGACCTTCCAAGTGACGACATGAAAGGACGAATCATCGGAAAAGAAGGAAGAAACATCAAAACACTTGAGCACCTCACAGGTTGTGAGCTCATTATCGACGATACGCCGAATTCAATTACGATTAGCGGATTCTCTCCAGTTCGTCGCCAAGTCGCAAAACGTGCACTAGAAATGCTCATGAAGGATGGCCGCATTCAGCCAGCGCGTATTGAAGAAGCAATCAACGCCGCAAAACAAGAGCTCGCAAAAGAAATGAAAAAGGCCGGAGAAGACGCATTATACGAACTCGGCATTCCTGTCCCAAGCATTGATCCAAAACTTGTCGCCATTCTTGGCCGTCTGAAATTCCGAACAAGCTACGGACAAAATGTGCTTCAACATTCCATCGAAGTTGCCCGATTGGCTGGAATGATGGGAGAAGAACTTGGCGCCGATGTATTCATCTGCAAAAAAGGTGGATTGTTCCATGACATTGGGAAAGCAGTCGATCATGACATGCAGGGCGCGCATCCACAAATTGGGTACAACATCATGAAAAAGTTTGGGTTCCCTGAAGAAATCGCTTACCAGTCAATTGCTCATCATGAAGATAAGCCGCGAACGCTTGAAGGCGTCATCATAAAGGCTGGAGATGCAATCTCTGGCGCTCGCCCAGGTGCCCGTCGCAATAGTCTTGAAGAGTATCTTCAGCGATTGCAAGATCTTGAAATGACTGCAACTGGATTCGCTGGCGTAGAAAAAGCGTATGCCATTCAAGCTGGCCGCGAAGTACGTGTTTTCGTTCAGCCTGGCGTTATCGACGACCTCTCTTCATACCAACTTGCCAAGGACATCGCCAAAAAGATTGAAGCAGATCTCACCTACCCTGGAGAAGTACGCGTAACGATTATTCGCGAAACGAGAGTCACGGAATACGCTCGATAACCAAGGCACTTGACCAATATCAAAAACTTGGCTAACATAAGCGCATTCATTTCAACCTTTCGCCTATGAACAAGGCAGAACTCGCGCTCAGGCTTTCTGAAAAGCTGAACGTACCAAAAAAGACTGCAGAAGATATTGTCGAAGTCTTTGAGACTGTTGTTACCCAAGCACTCGTTGCTGGAGAAGAAGTCACCATTGCAGGATTTGGAACATTCTCTGCTCGAACTCGATCAGCCCGAATGGGTGTAAATCCACGCAATCCAAGCGAAAAAATACAGGTTCCTGCAGTGCGGGTGCCAAAGTTCAAAGCTGGTAAAGCATTAAAAGATGCCCTAAAAGGCAAAGGAATCCAAGCGTAAACAAAAAAACTTCCCGATACATCGGGAAGTTTTTTTATCTGAATGCTATTTCGTGACAATAAAGACGTTCGTGAGCACATCACCGAGAATGAGAAAGATGCCAACGCCGATTATCGCTAAAGCCACATTGAATACCGCACGAGCATCTTTGTCGTCATTCACAAACCCAAGAAAAATATACGCAGCAAAACCAATAATCAGAAGTGTCGGAATACCAGCAAGCACAATGCCGGCAAGAAGAAGCATAGACATATTACAAACAGTATAACAAAAAAGACGCTCCACTTCGGAGTGTCTTTTTTTGGTGCACCGGGGGGGATTCGAACCCTCGACCAAGTGATTAAGAGTCACCTGCTCTACCACTGAGCTACCGGTGCGAACGGCGTAATGATGCACATTTTTTTGACCCTGGTCAAGAAA